>NZ_CP072135.1:600000-855651 GCF_017638925.1 Pseudoalteromonas xiamenensis | reverse complement strand
TTGCCATTATTGAAGAAAAGCAGAAGTTAGAAATGGATAAAATGCAAAAAGAAAATCCAATTTACAGCTTCTATTCTGAATTGCCTGAAGATTATGAATTTAAGATAAAAACAGACCCCGAATATGCAGAGCAAGTTGGTAAAGAACTTAAACAAAAAGTGCTCAATGAATCATTAACCCCTGCGGAACGTCTTGCCGCCATTGGCCAACTGCAAATGAACATGTATGCGTTGAACCGCAATGAATTAGAACATTTAGATTACGAGGTCGTCGACAGTATGATAAAAATGACGAATCGTTTAGATGACGAAAAATTACGTGTACAAGCACTCGAAATGCTGTCACACACCCCTGTAATCGACGTACGTATTGCTAGACAGTTCAAATCTATGTTAGATAAAGAAAGCAATGACTACGTTCGCAGTATTGCCGTCGATGGACTCATGTCGCAGTTTTATCAAGCTCGCCAAAACAATGCCGATTATCGAAAGCAACTGGCACTTGATATTCTCAATGTATATGAAAATACCACTGACAAGTCTTTGCAGAATTTATTTAATCTTCACCTCGGTGACGAAGAACGTCTCAACGACTTGAAGAAAGTTGCTGGATTATAAATGAAATCTGAGAATTAAACGAACGACATGAACAGGCCTGAATAATGTTTAACGACAATACGTTTGCGTTTTTAAATGAACTTGCTCAAAACAATGACCGTGAGTGGTTTAAAGCCAATCAAACGCGATACGAAGAAAACGTGCGAACGCCAGCGCTCAACCTGATTGAAGCCATGGCGCCAGGAATACGCAACTTATCGCCAAAACTGTTAGCCGTGGCAAAAAAGGTCGGTGGAAGTTTGATGCGCGTGCAACGAGACACCCGTTTTAGCCACAACAAACAACCATACAAAACAAACGTGGGGATCCAATTCCGCCATTTTCTTGGCAAAGACGTTCATGCTCCCGGTCTATACTTACACCTAGCCAACGACGAATGTTTTTTAGGTGCTGGAATGTGGCGTCCCGAAGGCAAAGCCCTCAATGCTATTCGTCATTGTATGGATGAAAACCCTAACGCCTATAAAAAAGCGCTCACAACATTAACAGCAGCGGGTTTCGAACTTACAGGTGAATCACTTCAAAGACCACCTAGAGGCTATGACAAAAACCATCCATTGATTGAAGAACTGAAACGCAAAGACTTTATTGCGTTCAAAAATTTCGATAGGCAAATCGCGACATCCACTGACTTCCCAGATTGGTTACTATCACAATGGCAGCACACTCAACCATTAATGCACTATCTGTGCTTCGCACTCGAACTCGATTATTAAACCAATGAGTGAAATTTGCATTCATGACCTGTTTGGAGTCTGCAGGTCATGTTTGTACAGGCATAAGGTATCCATCGACTGCGCCTCCATTACCCACTTTTTAATTGAACCGCTCACTTGATACTGTCACTAATGCTTCAAAGGCTGGTTTTGCAAAGTAGTATCCTTGCATCAGATCAACGCCTTCATTTGCAAAAAAGTGGTACTCAGCTTGAGTTTCAATCCCTTCTACAAGCGTCGTTACCCCAAGTTCATTAAGCATGGCTAAAGTGTGTTTGGCGATGATTTGTTTTGGCTTATTGTTTGCTATGTTTCGGACTAAATCCATATCCAGTTTTACAATATTAGGTTGGTATGAAGCTAATAAATTCAAGCCCGCGTAACCTGCCCCAAAGTCATCAATCGCGGTTAAAAAACCTTGCTGCTTATAATACGAAACGATCCCTTTTACATGGTCTGCATCCTTGATCTGCTCATTTTCCGTAAATTCGAACATAATGCGGTCGGTCGGAAAATGGTATTTTTCCGCCGCTTCTAAAGTCGTGCGAATACAACGCTCAGGCTGATAGACAGCATTAGGTAAAAAGTTGATGCTGAGAAATCCCTCTAGGCCCAACTTGGCGGCTAAGGCAATCGCCTTAACGCGGCAGGATTGATCGAACGCATAGCGATTTGCTTCATTTACATTGGCAATAACGGCGCCAGCAGGCTCGTTATTAACACCACGGACAAGCGCTTCATAGCCAAATATAGACTTGTTTTTGTGACTGACAATCGGTTGAAATGCCATCGTAAACTCAAAGTCTAAGTTGTTGCCGTGACGGCATTGCTCACAGTGTTTCGCTGTCATCCTACTCTCCTTACGTTTACAGTGGAACTTCTTCGCTAGATTTTGCTTTAAATGTTCAAAGAAACGTTTTGTCTTATACGGTATAAAATCCGTTTTAGGGTAATAAGCCATCAATTGAGTTTTCGCAGATTTGATTTCGGGTAACACCGGAACCAACAATCCGAGGCGAATTTCACGCTCAATGTAGTGAGGAGATATAAAAATGATCCCCATGCCTTGGATAGCCGCTTTTAAAATCGCATCAAGATGATCTGTCACAAAATTATAGTTGGTAAAACTGAACACGCGACCATCTTCAAGCACCAATCCACCTTTTTTCTGATAGTAATTGGTCAGCAACATTTTGTGTTCACTCACGTCGTTCAGAGACACGATCTGCTGGTGATGTTTAAGGTAGTCAGGCGAGGCGAACATTTGCATTTGATAATCAATTAAACGCCGACCAACAAGGGAAGAGGAATCAAACTCTTCATGGTAACGCGTGATCACTAAATCATGATGCAAATCTGGAGGTGCTCCCGGAGGCAGTACATTGAGATGAATGGTTAGTTTAGGATACTGTGCTAAAAACGTTTTAATGTTTGGCATTAATACAGTACTACCAACCGCTTGGGTCGCCGCGATTTTCAGTGTGCCTTGCGGCTCAAGATGCGACGACTGAGCTTCGTCGAGTAACGCATCAAAATCGGCTACCCATTGTTTCACTCGGGGCAAAAACAACGCGCCTTGTTCAGTTAAGTTTACTTGTCGAGTCGTTCGGACCAAGAGGGTATGACCAAGTTGCTGTTCGAGCCAATCAATCCTTTTGCTCATGGCTGAGGGTGAAATGTTTAAGAGATCGGCAGCTTTGGTAAAGCTGCCTGTTTGCGCCAGTATTTCAAAACTTTTTGTCGCCGTTAACCAGTCCATATTATTTCCTATTAGGAAAAAGTATTTTAATTATTACCTCATTTTTAAGACATTAAAAGCACCGTATAGTGAAGACTCTATTCTAGGCTGTTGGGTGGTTCGTTGACGATGTGGGTTGTACTTGCCGTATTTCTATTATCTTGCTCACAGCTTGCAAGCCAAATATACATTCCCGTCTTACCAACGCTTGGTCAGTCACTTGCAATTAGCGAAACAGCTAGCCAAGCTCTCATTGCAAGCTACTATATCACCCTAGGAATGTCGCAGTTGATCACCGGTCCGTCGAGAGACCGGTTTGGTGATAAGCCTGTTTTTATTGCGGGACAAATGACGCTAATTCTCGGCACACTTCTGTGCACGCTTTCGCAAAACGCTACCTTGTTTTTTATTGGTCGCATTTTACAAGGTATTGGAGCGGCCTCCCCGTTGTTAATTAGCCGTACAGTACTATCCTCAAAATTACAGGGACCAAAGCTCAAAAGCGCAATGGCAACAATGGCGATAGCATCCAGTTTAACGTCTATTCTAACGCCGCTGATCTCTGGCGTGCTTTCCCAATGGTTTGGTTGGCAAGGTATGTCTGGTGTTCTAATTGGCTATTATGTTTTGGTTACGTTGTTTGGTTTGGCGCTCTTAGAAAGCACCACTAATCACGCCAATTCTGTGCATCCGAAATTTCTCGTAAAACAATATCGTGCATTACTGAATCAGGGGCCTTTTCTCTACGTCGCCTGTATTAAGTGGATACCTACTTTTTTGTATTTGACAATCCAGTTGTACTTGCCTTTTTTCTTAAGTCACACCTTTGGATATAACGACCATGAAATTGGTCAAGCGATGATGATCCCAATGCTAGGGCTGTTGTTCGGTTCGACTATGGCAAAAGTTTTGCAAAAGCGTTTTGCCTACCTCGATTTAGTGTTGTGGTTTTGGCCTATTTTGCTCTTGGGTGCGTTACTTTTTGCACACACCGATGCAGCACTTGGCTATTTACTCGCTTACGCACTGGTGATGCTCGTGTTTGGTGTTTATTTTCCGGTATATATGCACCTCATCGGTGTTGTAGAACCAAACAATGCAGGTACCGCTAATGCGCTGGTCGGCGCTGTAGAACTACTTGTGTTCACCCTACTTGCGCTGGCAATCAACCGATGGCTCCTCGACTCGCCACTGTCCGTCGCGCTGTTTATTGGTTTGTGCGCGCTTTTCGTACTGTTTGCATGGTATCAATTAAATACACGACGTATAACAGAACTTTCGACCCCAATTACGGAAAAATAACAATGTTTAATACAAAACGGACTCTGATTCGACGACTAAAGCAGGATGACGTAGACGCAATTTATGCGCATCGGCGCAGCCACCAAACGTCTAAATACATTGGTCCGCCAAGCACCTTACAAGATGCAATTGAGCGTGTTAATCAAGCCATGAAACCTTGGACACAAGCAGAAGGCGAGAGATTGATGCTTGGCATTGAGCACCGAGACACTGGCGAGCTGATAGGGGAACTGATGTTTAAGTACACCAATAAGCCCGCCGGAATTGGTGAGATAGGATACCGATTGGCCGAAGAATATCTTGGTCAAGGCTATGGTTTAGAAGTGTCGAACGGGCTTATTAATTACGTTTTTGAAGAACTCGCGGCACACAAAATACAGGCTATTGCCGCTGTTGATAACATCGCTTCGTGGAAGCTAATGGAAAAATTGGGTATGGTCCGAGAAGGCGTATTACGCGAGTATATGTTGCTGCCTTCTGGCTATTCCGATGCGGTCGTATATGGTTTGTTGAAACGAGAATGGTTGGCCTTGAACAAAAACAAACCAGTTCCCACTTTGCAACAGGTATGCTAATAATGAATTTCTACATTTACTTATAAGTCATACAATTATGCCTGCTCATTTGTTTGTTTACGGCACTTTGCTTAAAAAACTAAACCTCCCCTGCTATCGCTACATCCAAAAAGTCGCTGACTTTGTTGGGGAGGCAAAGACACATGGTGTACTTTGGGATCTGGGAAATTATCCAGGCTTGCAAGTCGACGCCACGGCGGGTGCTGTCATGGGTGAGACTCTTTAAACTCAAAGAGCCGCTAGATTGGCATGAACTTGATGCTTACGAAGATTTCCACCCGAATGATCTCGCAGGAAGTCTATATCTGCGAATTGAGACGCAAGTACTTCTTGCCAACGACAAACCGCAACGTGCGTGGGTTTATCACTACCAAGGACCGATGCATTTTGCCAAAGTGATTGAACATGGCGACTACGCGTTACATCGACAAACATTACGTCTCCCACGGCGCTAAAATTTACTTGTCACTTATTAGGTAAATACGCATTCATTGCTACACTTAAACTAAAACAAGAGGTTAGCATGGAAAAAGTGGCGATCATCGGTGGTGGGATCAACGGGCTATGCACTGCATGGAAACTCGCTGAAGCGGGGTTTAAGGTGACACTGTTTGAGCGCGGTGAACTCATGCAACAGACTTCAGCTGCTTCAAGCAAACTGTTGCACGGTGGAATACGCTACCTTGAAAACTTTGAATTTAGATTGGTCCGTGAAGCCCTTGAAGAGCGTAAATGGTGGCTCGAAAACGTCCCAAATCTAACGCGTCGCCTTCCTATACTTTACCCTATATATCCCCATACACGCGCCAGATGGAAAATGAAAATCGGCATGACGTTGTATGATTTCCTCGCCGGTAAAAAAGGCATTGGTCGACACCGATGGCTGACGCCCAGACAAGTTAAACGTTGTTCGCCATACCTAAATCAACAAAATTTAAAGGGTGCTTACTTATTTCACGATGGTCAAATGGATGACCAAGCGCTCGGGCTTTGGGTTGCAGAGCGCTGCCGTGAATTAGGGGTAAGCATCCACACCCAGCATCCAGTCAATCGCATTACAGCACATGGCACACTGAGCACTTTTCAAGGCTCATTTGAATTCGACACCATCATCAATGTCGCCGGCCCTTGGAGTGAGCAGCTCCTTGAAGATTCTCACCTGCCTCACGATGAACACTTAGACTTAGTGCGAGGGAGTCATTTACTCCTGCCCCCCATAAGCAAATTTGGCCATCTACTTGAAGTACCCGGAGAATCAAGGGTGGTATTCGTGTTGCCGTACAAATCACAAACATTGCTTGGCACGACAGAAGTGAAGCACACGCTGAACGAAACAGTTGAGGTTTCCAAAGGAGAACAAGCTTACCTATTGAACCTGTATAACCACTATTTTACTCAACCATGCAACGAAACGGACATACGTTCAAAGTACGCTGGTGTAAGGCCTCTTTTGTCCGGCAAAGACTCGCTTTCGAAACATTCTAGAGAATACAAAATTACACGTAATGAGCGACTTATCACGGTGTTTGGCGGGAAATGGACGACCGCACGGGCACTCGGACTCGCTGTATTAAACCAGCTAAGAAAATAACGGTGTTTTTTCCTGACTATTGCTTAAAAATCCGCCTATCAAAGCTAAATTCGAGCTTCTCTGCTTTTTCTAGAATTTCAGGCATCAAAGGGTGATTGGGGTTGACGAGAAAGTTTTTATCCCGAGGAGAAATGGTTGAAGGGACTTGCAATGCCACAAACTCTGGATGAGGCAGTTTTAAAAATTGATCGCCAATTTCCTGCGTGAGTTCTCCAACCGGTATGGCACGCCAATTGTTGGGTAAGTCTTCTTTGTCTAGCTGGACAATAAGGTATTCAGGCACTTCAATGCGGTACAGATCGTACTTATCAATCAGTTGTGGATCGTTATTTACATGGACGAACACCTCAAGTACACACAATGATTCCGATTCGGCAAAATACAGCGCTTCTGTGCCTTTGGAATTCCACCTTCCGCCAAACAGTTTTGCGCCTTGCGGACTAAAAGGTGTGTCTGCAAACTTCTTTTGTGTCAGTCGATACATTTTCATTAAGAAAAAACACCGTGTTCGATACGACCAATTAAGTCTTTTACTGTCTCAAAATCGACCGTGGTCGATATCATATCAAGAGGTCGTTTGCCATTTAGCCCATAAACACCTTCTCGGATCCACTCAAGCGCGCGTTGTTCATCATCGAACATATCCGTTGCCAATTTAATCAACAGTGCAAGGCGGTACATCACGTCACTTTCTTGAGTGCTAAAACGCTCTTCGTTTTTAAGCCGACGTTTAATTGTGCTGATTGGGATCAACGTAACATGATGGAATTCGTTTTGAGATAACTTTGCTTTTTCAACAATGTTTCGATAGACCGCAGGCTTAAACCCTAAGTGAATTGAGGCCGTTTTTGACGTGTCATCGTCTTCAATCCCCAGCGAATACCAATAATTGGGTTTATAGGTTGGTTTAGGCTTAAAACTTTTTAGACTTGATGTGGCCATGGCAAACCCCAAAAAAGCTCATATGGTCTTGCCATACTGGCTCAATTGAACCAAAAAATCAACTAAAGCGTACAAAACGCCAAAAACACAATCCCAGTTTGCGCAACTATCATCCTCCTGTACCACAGTGCCATTAGTGCAACCTACAAAAACTTCAGCCTATAGATTTTTTGTTCATGCGACCTCCTACACATCGATATTCAATTTTGTTATTGATTTTAAATAAGTAAAACCAAGTAAAATCTCAAGCCGGAAAAATGGAACCTAAGTTGTGCTCTCACTTTGCGTCATTTTTTCCATGTAAATTTTGAACATTCAAAATTTAGGTACAGATTTTTAACGTTTCATTCAGTTAACTGCAACTAACCTATTTGTACAACACTTTGGAGGTCAATATGTACAAGTACGTAACGCTAGCAACATTCATGGGATTACTAAGTGGCTGCGGGGGTGGCTCAAGTTCCAGCTCAACATCGACACAACCTACTACACCACCTGTTGCAGAATCGACAACGTTAACATTGGGCGTTTCCGATGCTCCCGTAACGAACATCGCCGCAGTTTGGGTTGCATTTGATAAAATCACGCTTCGCGCTAGCGGCGGTCAAGATACCGTCGTCGACATCAGCAGTGAAGATGGCAGCAAATCAGTTCGCCTTGTCAATTTACTTCAATACACGGGTGACGATATTCATCAATTATTTGCTAATCAGCAACTTGAGGCAGGTAATTACACATGGATACGTGCCGATGTTGTCAACGGCGATAGCAGTGACTATGAAAATACATCTCACGTTATCTACAAAGATGGTACGTACGCCCCACTTATCGTAAACCGAAAAGGCAACGATGGTATCGGCGAGATTCAACTAGACGGATTCGATTTAGTTACAGGAACTAATCAGTTTGTGATGGAATTCGACTTAAAAAAATCGTTGGTCGATCCTAAAAATAACGCCGACATTATTTTAAAACCGCGAGGTGTACGTTTGGAAAATTTGGCACAAAAAGCTAAATTGGAAGGGTCAATTGCAACGCAATTAATGGCCGATTGCGAAGTCGCTAATGCCTCGCTTGCAAACATCGACAACGGCTTCGAACATGCAATCTACTTATATCCTGCGAGCATCGAGGCGCCAGCAGATATTTATTATGAAAATGATGAGCCAAGTGCAACTGGGCCAATAGCCACTGCATTGGTGTCGTTAAATGAAGATGGCACTGGTCACTACGAAATCGCGTTTTTGGCACAAGGAAACTACAAAGTCGGATATACCTGCCTTGGTCATATCGATAACATCGAAACGCAGGACGCAAACTTTACGCTGTATCGCGTGTCAAGTGCAGACGTAACATCAAATACCCAAGTAAATTTCACGGAATAAACTGAAAAGTCCCCCACATTTAGGGTGGGTCACTTAAAAAATTAAAAAGCGCTTAATTTTAAGCGCTTTTTTAAATCATCCATTTATTCTTACGAATTGTTAAGCAGTGTTTATGGCATCAAATCAATGCCAAATAACTTAACAAAATACGCAAATAACCAAAAACAGACGACCGTGATAACCGCACTCATTCCAAGCGCCAGCCAAAATCCAAAACGATTCAACAGCGCAGGAAATATCAAAAACATTGGCAACGTCGGTACCACATACCAAAAGGTGTACCAAGCGTGATTGGCAATTTTATCCATCGGCTGCTTTTCAACGTATAGCCAAATCATGGCTAAAATGGTCACCATTGGCAGTGCCACTATCAATGCACCGAGTTTATCACTGCGCTTGGCAACTTCCGACACCGCAACGACCACCGCTGCCGTCACCAAATACTTGGTAATTAACCAACCCATAAGTTCCCCAAAACAAAGTGCGAATAAAGCGATTTATATTGTCACACACTCTATTGCTGTCCCTATAGCGAATTGAGACAAAGCCTGCTAGAAGGCACGAATTCAATGTTTTGAAATAATGTACTGGCCTAGTCGCTTAACGCTGTCAAAACCATAGGAATCACAAAAAGCGAAACGTTGATAAACCCATTGAAGAACTTAGGGATACAGCGTTTATCGTTGTATTTACGACTCAAATGAGCCGACCAACTTATTTATACGATACTTGCGAGTCGTTGCGTTGAGCGTTTACGGCCCTATACCCCACTAAATAGCACAGTCCGCAGCAGAACCAAATCAAACCTATCGTTAACACGCCTAGACTCACTAGTTCAGGATGTCTTGCCCAGAGCTGAAGTGTTAAAACACCTCGCAAAATCGATACCAGTGCAATCACATAAATACCTACATTCAGTAAGGGAAGTCTGCGGACAATTTTTGCCCCTGAAAGAGCGTAACTACCACATACAACAAAGATTGCTGATGCAACAAGTGTGGCGAAAGGAGCGAGCAGTGTTCCCGCTTTCGCTGATTCGACAAGTACGGGTGGAGCCATTTGTGCCGCGTAACATTGGGGTCCGAAATAAAGACAGGAAAGATGAGACAGGGCGGTCCCAAACGCAACAATGGCCACTATCACCAACAACACTGTTCCGAATCGCGCTTTCATATTCTCCCACTCCTTGTCGTAGTCTATTTGTTACGTTCACGGCAGCAAATGCTAACGTTTCATTCAATGCAACGCTTGGCGACAAGCACTGAATCTTGCGCTACAACGTTACACTAATTTCGTTACTCTAGGGTACTTTTCAGAGGCATACTCATGGTAAATGTCATCCAAATATTTTTCTAACTCGCTTTCTTTAATATCAGCAGGAATAATCACGTCATAGACTCGTGAGCGAATTCCAATTTCCGGGTCATTAAATAGTTGCCATTCCTGCTCCTTTTTAGCAACTGACATTCTTTTACCAAAAACATTAAACTTAATGATCATGTTTAACCCACCAATACTAATGTGAATGTGTTCATCTTTGCATGACCATGCGGACCTTTTCAATATTCTCTCGCGAGCAATTTTATAAGACAAAATGCGCTATTGACCGCATTCTCGAATAAATACTATCGCGCTATCTCAAATCAAAAGCATTACTTGGCAAAGACTCATAGCGCCTTAATTTATTCTTACTCTTTGACGCCATCATTAAAATGTAAGCGATTAATCACTTCCAAAATATCTTGCCAGATAGCCTTGTTCGTTTTTCTAAAATACCCAAAGTGCCCTATCGATTTTTTAGGAAACGCCGCCGAGTCATATCGTTTATAGGTGATCGGCTGCTCACTGGATACATGCTGCCAAAAGTTACTGATGTTACGTTCCGTACTAATTTCATCGTCATCAGCACTGAATACATAAATGGGTGCTTGGAAGTCTTTATACGCGCCACTTGGGATAGATTGCCCATAAAACTTTTCGGAAAAAAATAAGTGTTTTTCGCTACACCATGCCCCCCATTCCTTTGCAAATCCTCGAGGCAAATCTTCCATAAAATTGAATGTTTTGGCGGGTACGTAATTAAACAACGCTAGAGTGATGGGTGCAAAAAATCGGAAAAAGAAATTCGCTTTGATTCGATAAGACAGTGGCATATAGGGAAAATAACCAGCCGATACCGCAATCGCAATAAGTCCATCTAATTTGTCTCTATTTCTTGCAAAGCCAATTTGCTGCCCGCCTGCACTATGACCAATACAATAAAGCGGTAAGTTAGGAAAACGCTCTTTAACCTCATCGATGACAGCTGGCATATCGTAACGTCCAATATCTGAATAACGGTAATTACAGACGTTCAATTCTGTCGTTTTCGACTCACAGAATCCACGGTAATTCCAAAGGACAATGTGATAGCCATTTTCAACGAGAAACTCACAAAAGGGTAGATAAAACGACGTGTTCGTTGCTGTTCCAGGGTTAACAAGCACAACCGCTTTCGCATTTGAGCTTTCGATACACGTTGCCGTCAGAGTAACGTGATCTTCGGTCGTAATTTGGATGGTTGATTTCATGATTAATGTGCATTGATGTCAAAGTAAGAACACCCTAAACTATAGAGTATACTCCACAGTCAAGTGTAAATAATGAAAACCAAACAAGTTACAGAACAGACCGGATTAACCAAGGACACATTGCGATTTTACGAAAAAGAGCACCTAATTCCGCCTCCTTCCCGAGATGTAAATGGTTATCGCATTTACAACGACAAAATCATTGAACAACTCAACATGATAACCATGGCGAAAAACTTGGGGTTTACATTAAAAGAAATCAAAGAGCTTGCGCAGTTACTCTACTCCGACGCGTTAACGCAAACCACTATGGCTGTAAAATTGAAAGAGAAAAGCCAAGAAGTAGACAACAAAATCAATGAGCTGTCTAAGATAAAGCACCTCATCGACAAAGCATTACGTGGAATGTGCGAACACAAAAACAAATTAAATGGCCACTAATCAAAGAAACTCATCCGTGCAGACTGCGATGGAAATGAAAAAGGGTCAGTACCTGACCCGTTTATAACCGATACTGCACACCTAACATGAGTAAGTTTTAACTGAATCTGTCAGATTTGATATTTAGATGTTGAACAAATCTGACAATCGCATCAGTACCAAACTCGGGAGCTCAACAGCAACTTACTATCTTAAATCCAATTGCAATAACGGACATCCACACAAATCGTATTTGGACAGAATGTATGGTACGCCCCGTTTTGCAAGTTAATAACTAAAAATAACGGAGATGGTTTGCGCTAATGTATTCAGAGTCTATTAGAGACTTTCATTAGTCCCAGCTCTACGATGAGATCTGCGCCAGATTGTCCTCAAAAATGAGAAAGTATTTTATCTTACTGAACTGTCCACAAGGTCTTCAATCTGGAGGTCTAACCGTTTTGTCATCATTAATTATCATATGCAAACTGACTTAAAATCTAATTTCAAAGGGCTTCTTCTTGGTCATTACAGACCAAGCAATTCTTGCTATTTTATTTGCTAAAGCAACAAGTGCGACATTAAATGGCTTTCGACACTTTAAATCTATCAACCATGTTCCAAAGAACTTTTCCGCTGTTTTATCCCGCCACATAACGGCACGAGCTGCGTGGATGAATAGCTCTCTCAGTTCCTTATTCCCTCGCTTGGAAATACCTAACATTCTAGGATTACCGCCCGTTGAGTATTGAAATGGAACTAGGCCTAGCCAAGCGGCAAAATTACGGCCATTATCAAAATCCTGTGGACTACCAACTGCTGAGATACAGCATGATGCAGTCATTGGTCCAACGCCTGGAATTGTTTGTAATAACTTAGCTATATCGTTTTCTTTATTTAACGCTAATAACTTATCTTCTTGAGCTTTAATCCACACGTTTAGTTGATTGTAATATTCATATTGAGTTGTTAGCTCTGCAATCAATAGCGGTGGCAACACTTCATTTTGATCAGCTATCCATTGGAACAAGTTTTTCATTTGATGGTGGCCTCTTGGAAAGCTGAGGCCAAACTCTAGTAATATCGAGCCAATACGATTCATGCAAGCGGTTCTTTCTTTGATATAGCCTGAACGAACACGTCTAATAACGATACCTAGTTGAGCTTCTTCTGTTTTTACTGAAACAAACCGCATATTTGGTCTGGTAGCTGCTTCAGCAATAGCATCGGCATCAATATAATCATTCTTATGGGACTTAACATAAGGCTTTACGTATTGAGCAGGTATTAGTTTAACCTCATGACCAAATTCTTTGCATTTCCTTGCTAGCCAGTGAGCACCGCAGCAAGCTTCCATTGCAATGGTTGTTGATTCTTGGACAGATAGAAAATCGACTAACTTTGCTCTGGAATATTTATGACGAAATACTTCTCGGCCAGCATAATCGTGACCAATTAAATGAAAAGTAGATTTACCTAAATCAATACCTATGACTTTTGCAACTGACATGATGGTTTCCTCCTGTAATAGCCAACTCTATGAGTTTAGCTAATGGGTGGGGCGTACCATCTAATTATTGGGTTAGGGCCGAAAGGACGGCTCCGGTGCCAGAAGCGGCTGTTGATATGTTACAACTCGAACGACAGCTCTGTAAGTAAAGTCGACATTGAATAAACAAATTTTCTACGACAACTTTGAGCGAGAAGGAGTCAGTTCGACATTGCCGATTGGACTGTGACTTTAGGCAAATTGCAGTCAGTCATACTCGAGAAGGTCAAGAACTCCCAATGGAGTTAAGTAGACATGTAGAGTTAAGTTTGTGACTCTCTTTAACAGCAGGCCAACCGTACCCCCCAAGTATGAAAAACTCACAACTATTTTTAATTTATCTAGTGAATGTACGCATTGATTCTGTCGTTTGTACATGCCTTATAGCAATGATGGATATGCTTTCTCAGATTTCGCTTTTGTCGAGCAGTGCACCTTTTCATTCATCGCCATTATCAAACTCAGGTTTGCTTAACATTTTGAAACAGGATTTAGCTTACACCTACTAGTATTTAGTTAATACTACTGTTATCTTGTTACTACTGTTAAGTAAATACTAGTTTCAATGATGAACAAAAATTGCGATGTCAATGAAGCCGAAGTCCTAGAGCAGCAGGCAAAGAAGTTTCAAAAAGAACTTAATTCAGGGACGGTCGCCTTAATGCTTTTATCTGTAATTGGGCAATCAGAGTCGCCTGTTTACGGCTATAAAATTGCTAAAGCATTGCAGCAAGGGAGCGATGCAAAGCAAGGTACGATCTATCCGGTTCTGCGCAACCTGCACAACAAGGGCTTACTTGAATGTGAAGTAAAACTGTCTGAAAGCGGACCACCAAGAAAGTACTTTAGTATTTCTCCTTTAGGCAAAAAAGTACTTGAGCAATGGACGTCCACATGGCGTGCTACCCAAGCTCAAGTAAACTATATTTTAGGTGTGGGTGAACACAATGAATAAATCTTATGAAGACATTCAGCGATATTTGAAGGAGCTGCAAAACGCGCTGCAAGGACAATCTGCAGGACTGGTTCAAGATGCGTTGTATGATGTGGAAAACCATTTCCTAGAGGTGTTGGCGAATGATAAAGACGCCAGTATGGCGACACTAATTGATGCATTTGGTTATCCCAAGGAAATTGCGGCACAGTACATACAATTGGAAGAAGATTCTAAGCGCTATCTGCATGGCTCTGAATCAAATAAGCCTATATTTAATGGCTTTTTTGAATCGTTGACGTGTTTTAAAGACTACAAATCGTTAATTTATTTTTTCATCTCTTTGCCGCTAAGCGTCGTGTATTTCGGTTGGGTGATGTTGTTTGGTGTCCCCGCGTTTATTTTATCCCTCGTAGTTGTCGGGCTGCCATTTCTTGCATTATTTTTGAAGACGCAGAATTATCTCGCCCTAATCGAGGGTCAGCTCATTAATGCTCTTCTAGGTGTTCGAATGCCAAGGCGCCCAGGTCGAATAACGCTGTCGGATTCATCAAAATCTTTCTCATGGCAAGGCATGAGGGAGACGCTTAAATCACCGCATTGTTGGCGAGTTGTTTTGTACAGCGTGCTGCATCTGCCGTTAAGTGCCACGTATTTTTTTGCGGCGTGCGTATTATTTGTAGGCTCGCTTGCACTAATGATTACTCCATTGGTCGATCCGATCATTCACGCATTTGTACCAAATGTGACTATTGATATCAATTGGTACTGGTTTCCTGTTACTACCGTGGTTGGTGCTATTGGTGTGACGTTATCTATGCATATCACAAGATTACTCGTCACCCTTCACTCCAGTATCGCTAACTATTTGCTCATCCAACGCTGATTCAAGACTCAACGGGTTTACTGGTTAGCAGTGTTATACACATAGCCAGTAGACCCACGCTACCTCGCATCATTTGATACGAGCGTTCGATAGCTTTAACAACTTCAAATGTAAAAGGTATTACTATGACTACCACAAGTCGCACTTTCGTTGTGCTTGAAATTTTGTTTTTTGTTATTTTTGCTCTTGGAAGCAAGGCTCTGGCTTTGGAATGGACACCAAAATACGGAGGCCCCATTACGCTTATCCTGACCTTGGTTATCCTTACGTTATACATGCGTCGACAAGGCAGAAGGTGGGCACAATATGGCCTCAAACCTTTAGTTGGCATAAAGCCAAAACTGATGGTAATACCCCAAGCCGCACTCGTTTTTATCGCTTTTGCACTAGCCGTTGGCACCGTTTTAGTGCTTGCTAATGTCTTTCAAATTAGTGCATTGATTGAAATTTCAGATGGCGTTGAATCACGTTTTGGTGAAGTGAGAGGAAATTTTCCGAAGTATCTGATGTGGTTAGGCATTGTCTGGGTATCCGCAGACGTTTGGTGAGGAAATGTTTTTCCGAGGATATCTAATCACCAGATTACAACAAGCCCTACCAAGTTCGGTGCTAGCAACAGTCATTGCTATTTTGATTCCGGCACTGATATTTGGCTTTGGTCACTATCATTATCAAGGTATCAGAGGCTTTATCATGACAGGCTTGATAGGCGTAGCCTTTGGTGTTTCATACTACTTGCTGAAAAACAATCTGTGGCCAATCATCTTACTTCACGGTGTGATTGACACGCTCAGCTTTACCGGCCTCTATCTTGAAGCAAACTTTTAGCAAACTGAAATATTAGGGTCAGTTAAATATTAGGGTCACCCATTAGTCAGCCGTTGTAAAGTGCGCGAGAGACTTTCTGCCGAATTATTTTCAGCATTAAACAGAAGTCACTCAATTTTCACTCGCGCCCGTTTTTTCTTTGGTTTGATGTCGGATAATCATCCGCACCAGTCACCCATCTGGTTCTAGGTAAGTAACCTTACCCCAAGCGTCTGCTCCACAAAATACTCGGTGCCAGCAACGTGTCCATATAGAAATAACAGAAACTGTGGTTCAATTTAATGACCAACCTTTTAGTGGCTCACGTGCTGGGCGAATGATTAAATCAAGTGGCCGATAAACCCATCCAATCAGAGTCTACTGGTTCATACCAACCCCTTTGCTGGCTTGGGTTTATCAGCCGAACGCTTTGTCAACATCAAACGGTTCATTATTCTTCAACATATAATATGCAGCTCTTGCCAGTTTGTGGGCCACCGCTCTAATAGCAACGATGCCATTCTTTTTTTGGTACTTACGGTCATAAAAAGCTTTCACTTTTGGTTCGTAGCGAACTGCCATATGCGCCGCTTGTGAGAATGCCCAAGAAAGGTATTTGTTACCACTTTTGGCATTACCTTCGCCTTTTTTCTTATTGTTACTCTCCCTTAAACTTTGTACACAACGGCAATAAGATGCGTAATCGCCTACAGTTTCAAATCGCGCAGTAGTACCAGTTTCGAGCAAAATGGTGAGTCCAAGTACGGGGCCTATGCCCGTCATCGTTTGCAGTAAATCAAGCTGTTTCGGAGTTTCGATGGCTTGTTCAACTTCCTCTTCCAATAGCTTAATTTCAGACTGGATTGAGCGATAAATGCGTAAGTTAGTGTCAGCAGCCGTTTTTAAGTGATGTCTTAATAAAGTCACTTCAAAAGATTTTTTCTTGATTTGACTGCTACTGACCCTAATACCAGAACTGCGCCAAATTTGGTTTTGGATAGACAATAATTGCTTACTAGCTAACTGCACGAGCTGCATTCTCCTGCGCAACATATCACGCACCGCTCGCTGCTCTTTAGGGTAGATGTACCCCGTAGGCAAAATTCCTAAACGCATCAAGTGGGCAAGGTGAAAAGCATCTTTAAAATCACCCGAATATTTAAGCCCTTCATATTGTTTAACAGCAGCCGTATTGACCAACAGCATGTGAAAGCCATTTGCGGCTAAACCATCGACCAACCAGTACCAATTGAATGTTGACTCGACAGCCACGCCGACTAATTGTTCTTTAAACGGCGTTAAGTATTCCAAGCACAGTGAAAGATCATTAGCGATGCGTTTTGAGAAAACGGTTTTATCGTTCTCATCGTTAACAACAATGACGTGATTATTTGAATGTAAATCGATACCACAGTAAAGTGTCATAACAGTCTCCGGTCAGTCTTGGTTTGAGCACCTGTTAGCATAGCTAACAAAGGCCCCGGAGGCTGACTAGAGGATTATCAGGTCTTGAACGGTGCAAAACTTGCACAAAGTAATGTATGGTTCGCTTCGTCTTGTCAGATCTAACTCATTAATTAGATGGTACGCCCCACCCATTAGCTAAACTCATAGAGTTGGCTATTACAGGAGGAAACCATCATGTCAGTTGCAAAAGTCATAGGTATTGATTTAGGTAAATCTACTTTTCATTTAATTGGTCACGATTATGCTGGCCGAGAAGTATTTCGTCATAAATATTCCAGAGCAAAGTTAGTCGATTTTCTATCTGTCCAAGAATCAACAACCATTGCAATGGAAGCTTGCTGCGGTGCTCACTGGCTAGCAAGGAAATGCAAAGAATTTGGTCATGAGGTTAAACTAATACCTGCTCAATACGTAAAGCCTTATGTTAAGTCCCATAAGAATGATTATATTGATGCCGATGCTATTGCTGAAGCAGCTACCAGACCAAATATGCGGTTTGTTTCAGTAAAAACAGAAGAAGCTCAACTAGGTATCGTTATTAGACGTGTTCGTTCAGGCTATATCAAAGAAAGAACCGCTTGCATGAATCGTATTGGCTCGATATTACTAGAGTTTGGCCTCAGCTTTCCAAGAGGCCACCATCAAATGAAAAACTTGTTCCAATGGATAGCTGATCAAAATGAAGTGTTGCCACCGCTATTGATTGCAGAGCTAACAACTCAATATGAATATTACAATCAACTAAACGTGTGGATTAAAGCTCAAGAAGATAAGTTATTAGCGTTAAATAAAGAAAACGATATAGCTAAGTTATTACAAACAATTCCAGGCGTTGGACCAATGACTGCATCATGCTGTATCTCAGCAGTTGGTAGTCCACAGGATTTTGATAATGGCCGTAATTTTGCCGCTTGGCTAGGCCTAGTTCCATTTCAATACTCAACGGGCGGTAATCCTAGAATGTTAGGTATTTCCAAGCGAGGGAATAAGGAACTGAGAGAGCTATTCATCCACGCAGCTCGTGCCGTTATGTGGCGGGATAAAACAGCGGAAAAGTTCTTTGGAACATGGTTGATAGATTTAAAGTGTCGAAAGCCATTTAATGTCGCACTTGTTGCTTTAGCAAATAAAATAGCAAGAATTGCTTGGTCTGTAATGACCAAGAAGAAGCCCTTTGAAATTAGATTTTAAGTCAGTTTGCATATGATAATTAATGATGACAAAACGGTTAGACCTCCAGATTGAAGACCTTGTGGACAGTTCAGTAAGATAAAATACTTTCTCATTTTTGAGGACAATCTGGCGCAGATCTCATCGTAGAGCTGGGACTAATGAAAGTCTCTAATAGACTCTGAATACATTAGCGCAAACCATCTCCGTTATTTTTAGTTATTAACTTGCAAAACGGGGCGTACCATACATTTTGTCCAGAAACGAGTTATATCCGATAGTCTGTTTCTCGCTCATACCTGTTTGTCGGATGCAATATGAACCTATTCATCAACATCATAAGATCAGATATGAGCTAGTACACTTTAGAGTGTCGTTAAAAAGTGGTCGATGATAGATTGTTTAATTTCAGGGGCAGTTTCTTGGCTAAATCCATGGCCTGTTTTGTAGGAGTGATGAACCACTTTGTGTTTAAAGTCTTTATGCTTTAAATACGCCTCAATGTCTTTGCCCATTTGATAAGATGGCCAGATCTGGTCATTTTCGGCTGAAATCAGCAATAGCGGTCCATTGATTTTTTCAAATTTGAAACGCGCGTTCTCGACATTTTCTTTGATAGCCAAGGCTGCCTTAAATCTGTCTAGAAGCTTCGCATTTGAGTCCAGTTCTAGGCTTAAGGCAGGAATGTCTTGGCCTTTATAAGTCCAGGCCGATTTTGCTACCGTTAACCCATACCAAGGTACTTCACTGGGTGTCGTTACGACAACCGATTTGATTCTCGAATCCATCGTCGCCAACAAAAATGCCGCTTCTGAGCCTCGCGAACCGGCTACTACACCAACTCTCGTCGCATCAATTGCAGGCTGCGTTTCCAAAAAATCAATCGCATGGATAAAGTATTCCATAGGGATTTGATCTAATGTTGGCGATATCCCATCCTCTTTAAAAAATGCAAGACCGAGAACCGCAACACCGTGTGGCGCAATCATTTCGCCATTTGAGTTGCCTGTGTTTATCCCACCTTCTGAACCACCAAATGCAATCACTACTGGCAGTTTTTTTTCTGATTTTGGTAAGTATAAGTTGGCCACTAAGTCTTTGTACTCGACCTTTTGAATATCGTATTCATGGTTGTCTGCTTTTGTCGCAAAAGACAACAAAGACAGCACAAAAGCCAAGAAAGGTATAAATTTACGCATTCTATCTCCTGTTATGGCAAGTCACATCATTTGAGAGACTGCACTAGCCAGCTATTTTTTTAGACTTATATTCGCTTGCATAAATTTGTGAGGTTAACTTTCAGTAAAGCTAAGCGCTCACAAAGTGACTTATTATCAAAAGCTTTATGAGCAAAGTCCAGTTTAAACAGCAAGTGTACAAGACCGATTTGTAAAGGAATGTGTAAGGCATCGTATCGATATTACGGAGTTCAGGAATGGGCCAAGATACGAAAGAGTTCGTCAAATTTGACTGAGGGGCAGGCAGCGTGGTCAACATGCAACGAGCAGATTGCAAGCTGACCCTTTGCGCATTATTTAGGGTTGTTTATCAAACACCATCACATCATCGGGAATGTCAAACCACTCGACCTTCTCGCTGACCCATACGTGAGCCTGAGGCTTGAATACAGCGTCATCTTGTAAGTTAATGGGTTTTAGTTTCAGCTTCACTGTGGACGGTTCATCTGGGTTGAAATGATATATTCGGTTACCACAGTCAGGGCAAAACATAGCATGGTTTTTGTTGCCACTTTCAGCTAAGCGTCCCCACTCTTTCAACTGACCGTTAAATTGAATCGTTGATGCATCAACAATTGCCGTAACGCTAAACGGACTCGTCGATAGTTTTTGACATTCAGTACAGTGACACGCAAGTACTTTTAGCGGGGCTTTTTGCAGTTCGTAAGTAACTTGTCCACATTGACAAGCACCTGTAATCGGATATTCCATCTTGTTTGTTCCTTGTTCACTGTTCACTGTTCACTGTTCACTGTTCACTGTTCACTGTTCACACTACTTTTCTACTGGTCATTCGACAAAAATACGACCAGCTTCGAGAGACTATAAATTCACTGTAACGTGGGTTTAAACTTCTTTGTCATGCCTTGGCTTGCCGGCGCCACTAATTTATAACCCAGCTTTTCATAGAACTCAGGTTCATCGGCTATCATTGAAACATATGAGCCTTCCATCACGGCATTTGCCAGGTAGTTGTCGATATATTCCATCACTTTTCTGCCAAGTCCTTTGCCTTGATATTCTGGATCAACCGCAATATCCACCACTTCAAAATTGCACGCTCCATCACCGACAACACGGCCCATAGCAATCAAATGCTCGCCATCACGCATCGAAACGCCATACAAAGAATTGCTCAAGCCAATCGTCGCAGCCTCTATCGATTTGGCTGATAACCCTGCTTTAACGCGCATAGCACAAAATTCTTCTGGACTTGGTACTTTTTCTTCTACTGTTATGTTCATACAGTATCACTTTATAGATTAAAACCAGAGTTCACCTTAATAACCGATTTTAGGTGAAGTGCTCCATCAAGTAAGTACCATATCAACGCTGTTGGCTAATGTTAAGCAGATCAAGCCCAATGCCAGTTAATGACAGTTTAAAAGGCTGACAAAGCGTTCAGTCTAAGCGCTTGCTCTTTCGTCAGTTCAATCTCTTTTTCTGCTATCACTAAACCCCAAACACTACCATCACGATCATAAACTGCTCGAATTGATTTAACTTGAGCATCTCTAAACAACACCCAAGCTCGCTGTGAATCTTCGAGCAATCGTTTATCTTCTTTGCTGAGCGTCGACATCAATCGTGCGTAATGCGCATTCAATTCTGTATCCCAATTTATTCGTGCGCTCTGGTAGCACTGTGCCATATCTAGTGTGGAGTAAGCCTTCTCAAGACATTGCTCGGTTAGCGTATCTAGAGGGTGTTTATCTAGACCAGCAATAACGTGAATTTGCTTTTTTGAGACAGGATCAAACAAGACTGTACCAAGGCCTACTCTGTAGCCCAATATGATTGTTTTATTTGCCGGCCACGCATCAACCTCTTCCCAAGAGATGGCATCATAATTTACCGATAATTTGCGTCCATCTAGTAACCATATCACGCTCGGATCGTGGTTTTCCTGATATTGCACGCTCTCTTGATAGTCCCATTGCTCAGCATGTACACACACGCTTAAAAACAAGACAAATAAAGTCACTAAAACGTTCAAGTAGACATCCTTCTCAATTTTTCACACAACGGTTTACATTAACCTGTCCAAAACAACATAGTCATCACATTCAATTTTCTCGAAGGTGCCTTCATCAACAACAATGGTATGGAATTCAGGCTCACCGTCGTCATTCATAAATTGCACTTCAACCCAGATGTTGTCATGTTCATCGATGTACCAAACCTTCCAAAGTAACCTCGAGTCCACCAGCATCTGATATACTTGTGCCGTCATAAACAAGGGTGACGCGGTATCTTGCAAAGCTGCTTGCAAATCCTTAGGCATGCATATTACGTGTAACAGATAGCCGATTTGAAGCATGTTCACCGCCTCATGAGTAAAAGCCGAATAAAACAGAAGATAGTGTGATTATTGCTTTGGTGTAATGGTCGCAACGTATTTCCAGTAATGTTGACCTTGCTCACCAAATTCAATTTGAACACGATCGCCTGCACTACTGAAAACGAATTCAGGTAACTTCGCTGAATTTACGTTTCCATCTCGGCCGCAAATATATTCTGCATCTAAACGTAAACTTTGTTCATCTTGCGCCTCGAGCATTGCGGTATAGGTGCAATCAACAAATGTCGACTGCCCTTTTTCATTTAACGCTTTCACGTAAATGGGCGGAAACGTCATCACCGCATCACCTTGCGTAATAGACACACTAATTTCATAGCCGGAGCCAGCTAAAGCGGGGTTACACATAGCAACCAAGGCCCAAACAAGCGCTCGTTTTTTCATTTATTTGTCTCACCATCTCTTTATTCGAGCAGTATAGCTAAGCGTAAAACCACGAGCGATTCATAGTTTGTTAAAATGTGTTGTCCGAACATCTCAACGAAATCCGTCTCCGTTCAACAAACCTCTTTAATGGTTTGCTAACTCTTTGTTAAGTATTAAAAATGCCATATTTATGGCATTGAATTGCCATTTAAACTTCGCAAAACCGTCTTTTTCCTCGTCTATATTGGCCGCTCAAAATGGCTCATGAGAAAAGGACTATGAACTTTAAACACTTCCCCTTAGCGTTGATTTGCACCACAGCTACCTTATTTATGGGTTGCTCCGACTCTGACAATAACGATAAAAAGGTCAACGATGGCGCAACGATGAACGTACGTTTACTTGAAACGACAGATTTACACGCCAATATGCTGAGCTTCAATTACTTTAGTGATACAAGCGATGACAAAGTTGGTTTGGTGCGCACGGCCGCACTCATTCGTGCTGCACGCGCTGAAGTAGACAATTCAGTTTTGGTTGATAACGGCGACCTTATTCAGGGTAGTCCTCTTGGCGATTACATGGCGAAAATACATCAATTAGGTGCAGGTGAAGTTCACCCAATCTATAAAGCCATGAACACGCTAGATTATGACGTTGCAAACCTTGGTAATCATGAATTCAACTTTGGCTTGCCATTTCTACAAGAAGCCATCAATGACGCGAACTTCCCGTACATTTCTGCAAACGTGTATAAGTTCGATGGTGATGCCAATAGTGCAAACGATGAGCCGCTCGTAAAACCCTATGTGATTTTAGATAAGACATTTAAAGACACCGAAGGAAACTCTCATTCGATAAAAGTTGGTTTTATTGGGTTTGTACCACCCCAAATCATGCAATGGGATAAAGCCAATTTGGAAGGGAAAGTCATTGCTAAAGATATTGTTGAAATGGCGAATCTTTATGTACCAAAAATGAAAGAAGAAGGTGCTGACATAATTGTCGCAATTCCACACTCAGGCCTTGAAGCGGATGACACACAACCTATGGCCGAGAACGCGAGTTATTATCTATCAAAGGTGCCAAACATCGATGCGATTATGTTTGGTCACGCACACGCTGACTTTCCGGGGAACTCGTTATGCGAACCTTGAAGATAAAGGTGTGAATATTGAAAAAGGGACGTTAAACGGCGTTGCTGCCGTTATGCCAGGATTTTGGGGCAACAACTTAGGTGTTATTGATTTAACGCTCCAATATAAAGACAAACACTGGCAAGTCGTTGACTCTCAATCAAAGCTAAAACCGATTTATCGTACCGACGAAAATAAACAAACCGTGGCCTTAGTTGAAAACGATGCGCAAGTAGAAGCGGCCGTAATGCAAGAACACAACGCGACACGTGAGTGGGTTAATGAACCTTTTGCAAAAATCACAGCCCCCGTTTATAGCTATTTTGCGCTGGTCAATGATGATCCTTCTATTCAAATAGTCACCGATGCACAAGCATGGTATACGCAGAAAATCGTACAAGGAACCGAGCTTGAAGGATTGCCAATTCTCTCTGCCGGCGCCCCTTTCAGAGCGGGTCGCGGTGGTTCTGAGGACTTTACGTCTATCCCCGTTGGCGACATCGCGTATCGCAACGTTGCCGACCTGTATATTTACCCTAACGTCTTAAAAGTGCTGAAACTCACTGGCAGTGAAGTCAAAGATTGGTTAGAAATGTCGGCAGGTCAATTCAACCAGATCAACCCTCAATTGAACGACATGCAGCCATTGATCAATACAGATTTCCCATCCTATAACTTTGATGTGTTGGACGGTATCACTTATCAAATCGACGTGACCCAACCTGCTCGTTATAACGCAAAAGGCGAGAAAGTGTCTGATGGACAACGTATCGTTAACCTGCGCTATAACAATCAGCCGATTGATTTAAATGCGCTGTTTTTAGTCGCCACAAACAACTATCGTGCATCTGGTGGTGGTAACTTCCCGAACATCAACGCGAGCAAGATTGTGGTGGATTCACCTAACGAAAACCGTCAAGTTGTGGCTGAGTTTATTGAATTCCAAAGCACTCAAAACGCAGGCCAAGGTTTAGATCCATCTGCAGACATGAATTGGTCATTTGCACCTGTTCCAAACGTAGACATCACATTTATTAGTGCAAATAGTGAAAAAACAGTGGGCTACAGCGAGCAGTTCCCACACATTACACCAACTGGACAAGTTAATGCAGATGGGTTCGCAATTTATAGCATCGACCTAACGCAACCTTAATACTCAATCTAAGGAGAGAGTCTAAAACAGACTCTCCCTTTTTATTTGTTCGTTAAATATCAACTCTCATTGCCATATAAGTATCTCGGGCTTAATCTAACGAGGTCATGCGGGTGGTGGTTACCAATTACACGCCACCAACGCTTCCACCCAAGCGTGATCTATTTTTTCCATTTTTGGATTTACTTCACTCACCGCCACGTTTACACCTAAATCATCTGCTAGATACATTTTAATCATGCGCTGCAAACCAACATCATCAAGATGTTTAAATTCTTCCGCTAAAAAGGCTTTTTCATTGGCGGTTAGTTTTTTCCCTTGAAGCCTTGCATGCCCATATTCAACCCAATTAAGGTAGGCCACACGCGAAGTGCTTTGAAATTCGTTAACTAATGCTCTTACGTTGGAATGAATACGGGCATACATCGCCTCGTCTTTGTTCACCAACATCGTCACAAGTAAATTCAACCCTGAGTTTAGTTCGCCTGATTTGTTGGGGACGAGTTGAAACAACATGTAAGCGTCTTTAAAAAAGTTTTGGGCATCCCCTCTATTCCCCCTGTCTGATGCCACAACACCTAAATTGTTGTTAATCGATGCAAGGGCATTTGAATCTTCAAGACGCTCAGCTAATTCCTTGGCTTCCAAGTACAGGCTGTTTGCAACGACGAGGTTATTGCGTTCTCGGGCCGTATTCGCCAATCCGTTTAACGCTTTCAATTTTTGTGAGGAGTCTGATGCGTGTTTGAGTGCGCAGGTATAACCTTTCGTTGTTGTCTCATGATGGTTAGTGCGTCTAAGCCAAGTCGATGCTGTGTACAGAACGGAGAATATCCGCTCCCTAAACGCAGGCGCTATTTCCAACGAGAAGACTTTATCTAAGTATTCAGCGGCTTCATCTTGCTTAAACAGAAGTAAATAAGCTTGGGCTTTGAGTAAATTTGCCTGAAACTGCAGATCGGGTTCCATTTCACTTAAATTGGCTATCGCATCAATGTGTTCGATAGCGGTTTTAGGGGCTTTATATAAAAAATATTCAGCTCGAGAGAGCTGATAACGAAGAGCGTCCGGATTGGCTTGTTGAGTCGCGAAAGACAAGGTTGAGGCGAAAAATAGCACGCTAAAAGCGGCTGCCTTTCCTCCTTTAACGCGGTAACGCAAAAAAGTTGTCAATCGAATATTCTCTAACATGCCACTTATCATCGCGCATTTTCCTTACCACGGCGACTCATTTTCATTCGGAACAGTGTAATATGAAGGTACAATGATTAAAAGCCTTACAACACAGACGTGGGTACCTACTTTAGTTTAACCGTTTGTAAAAACAGCTTATTTTATTGTCCATCAAGGTGGAGCAGGCGTCGACTGCACCTTGCTTGTCTGCAAAACCTTGAACAATCACGCGAAACTCTTGTGTACCATTTCGACTACTTTCAATAATTCGCATTCTTTGTGTCGTTAAGTAGGTCGATTTAACCTGTTGCAACTCTTGCATAAATTGTTCAGCGTGCGTTTGTGAATAGTACACTGCGAGCTGCAACACGTGAGGACTCGTTTGCAATGCCTCTGGAACAGTTGGAGCTGGTGACACTGGGGTCTCTTTTGGTGGCTCTGTCGTTTTTGTCGTCAATGTCGAAGATGGTGCTGACAACACCGAATTGTCTTTTTTCATCGACCCTTCACCAACCGTTTGCTGTGCTTCTGGCATCATTGAATCTAACGCTAGAACAACTGATTTCAACTCCTGTTCAACCGCGAGTAAGTTTTCAATGCGCGCTTCCAACTGCTGGTGTGACTGCTTTAATTCATCAAATTCAGCGCGTGAAACGGTTTGTGAAGCCGGTATTTGTGGCGTGGTTCCACAGCCACTTAACGCGAGTAAACTGCTCGCGAGTAAACTGAGTAGGCGCTTTTGTTTCAACACGTTATCTTTCTCCATCATAGTTCAACTTCCACTTTTTTTACTACGCACTGAATATTTTGCGTGTAAAGCACATCACAACGCGTTTGCGCGTCACTTTCTTTTTCAAAGTAGCCTGCAGCCAGTTGAAAGCGTTTTGAGAGAGGGTCTTCCACGTAGAAAACCTCAGAAGCATTGCCATAAAATCGCTTTTTAAGCAGCTTCCAGTACATTTTAAGCAGTTTTAAATGACTAAATTGCTGCACTTCGGCAATGTAGCCCACAGACTTTCGGGGTTTTCTCACAGCAAGCTCAACATCCGTGTAAATTTCACCTTGGCTCGAGAATTTGAATTCAGCCAATGATAAACCGACCACTTTTTTGTTTGTTGCCGCTGCTCGGACAAAATAATGCCCGGGATGAATTTCGTTAAACAGATAGTAACCGTCGTGTTCAGACTTAGTGGTCGAAACCACCTCACCTTTTTCGTTAACTAGCTCTACTTCGACATAGGCCGCGGCAAGCCCGGTTGTATCATCGTAAACCGTGCCGTCAATTTCACCGCCTAAGGTGATTGGAATGTCAGCGTACTCGACAAGTCCTGCGCGAGGCGTAATAGAGAATCCTTTGTCAGCTCGCACCATAAATGGATCGGGTAGCGTTGCAAAATCAATTTCAATGTCAGTTCGTTGGTTTGGCGGTAGAGATTTTAAAATAGCCACTCCATTGTTTTGCGTAATGGCCGTACGGAAACTTTGTCTAGAAATTACTTTTACGTTCGGCAGCAATGGCTCGCCTTGATCGTAACGACCATTCACATTCTCATCTGTAAAGACTCGAACAATCAAACTTCCTGCATTAGATAGCGGCGTTGAGGATAGGATCATGGCATTGTCTTGTGTGACCATGCCCAAGCTAGTTCGCGCCAACAAATTAACGCCAACGTCATTCTCTTTGTCGTAAGTAATAGAGACTCGTCAGCATAAGCTGAGGGATAATCCACGACAAATCAATACTATACTGATTTATATTGTTCAACGCATTATGTTCAATGGACCACTGAGCCTGCCACTGTTCGTTCAGCCGTTTTGAGATATTAAGTTCATAGTTAGTCCAATCGAAATGGTCACTTGCGTCGTAACTAGCCGAAAACTTCGTAAAATAACCCTCGATAAAACCGGAGATCCGCATTGCCCCGTAACGTGTCAAAGTACCTGAATTTCGCCACGAAAATTGGTGGTTAAGCTGAATGTCGTCAACGCGCATCGACAATTGGTTTTGAAAATAGAGATCATCGGTACTACCAAAATCGGCATATTGAACGTTTTGTTGATACCCAATATTGAAAGGTAATAAGCCGCTCAGTTGCAATGAGGCGCTATTACTGTTTTTTAATGGTTCGTTTTTTTGACTGTTTTTTTCCAAAGAAAAAGTGAGGTTCTGTTTTAAAACTGTTGTCTGTAAATTACTATGCCACAATTCTTGTAGGTCATTTTGCTCATAATTGAGTTGCCAAGCAGCTAGGTTTGCAACGCTTCCTTGTAAACCCGTTGAGAATTGCCCCTCATCCTCTTTAGCACCGTAAGATTGACTCACACCGACGTAGGTTTGCATTCCAAAAGGTAAGGTTAATCGATAGTTCGCAGAAAGCTGATAATCCCCGAGGTCACTCGATTCATTTTGATTGAGCAAATAACGATTTGGTTGGATAAGTGAGACGTTTAGTCTGCTTTGCCAAGGTTTATTTGATTTACCGTCAAAATACACCTCACGGTTTTCACGAGCGACTTCACCAAAAGGACCATACTTAACAATTTCAAGTCTGTTATTGCCAAACTGCAAACGAACGTTATTGAATTCATAGCGCCCCACTTCTGTACTTGTTTGCTTATCAACTAATACACCATTGAGATACAGTTCAACATCCCAATTCGGCTGAATATCGCCAGAAATGCTCACTTGTTCTTGCGAGGGTGACAGCAAACTGTCGTCTGAATCAAACTTGATACCACGCCCAATCGCTGAGTTAAGTAAACGTCCCGACTGCACGGGTTGTATGTCACCGGCTTCCCAGCGATGGATGCCTATCGACGTTAAAGGGTTATCCGATGTTAATGTACGGTCAAATGAAATCCGAGATG
The DNA here is from genome assembly GCF_017638925.1 of Pseudoalteromonas xiamenensis. Taxonomy (NCBI): domain Bacteria; kingdom Pseudomonadati; phylum Pseudomonadota; class Gammaproteobacteria; order Alteromonadales; family Pseudoalteromonadaceae; genus Pseudoalteromonas; species Pseudoalteromonas xiamenensis. The sequence goes on along the minus strand of NZ_CP072135.1, from coordinate 826,689 downwards.
ATTTAAGCAGATCCTCTTTCGAGCCGTACAGGTAAAAACGGCCCGACGCATAGGCAAAATCCTGTCGTGCTAACATCGAATACGAAAGGCTATCTTGGTCTTTTTGATGCTTAGCAAATAATTGAAAATCCAAAGCTGGATCAGAAAACAACCCATAGTTTGCGCGTCTTTCAGGCATTGATGCGGGTTGACCGTCGGTGACCTTCGATGCTTTACGTCGTTGACGCCGAAGTTTTTCTTGAATGGGCAGAGTCGATATCGGTTGTGTAAGCAACGTTTGGCCAAAATAATCAAACTGAAAATTGAGCTCGAGTAAGTCAGTTAGCCACTTAGCTTCAATATACAAATCGTCATCTGCCAACTCAAACTCATCTGTTTCACCTATCAGCGTCCCATTCCGATATAACTTTAGCGACTCTCCGTGTTGTTCTATGCGGATCTCATTTTGCTCGGTATAAATCCACCCTTCCACTAGGCCGTTTTCTAAAGACACATCAATTGGCAGTTCAAGCACTTGTGAAAGCGTTGTGATACCCAGTAACGCTTGTTGAGCGCTTTTTATCGCAAAGACATCGGAAAGAGGCTGATTCTCTAGATTAACGGTTAATAAAAGTAATTCCCCTACCGGTATAGTCGACTCAATGGGGGTTGAACTGACGTGTGTATGGGCGTTTAGTTGTTTGTATTTACTGGCAAGTTGCCGCACAGCGTCGGGTAACGCTGCTTGAGCACTGCTCATCAGCAACAATAAACTAACCGAAGCTATATGCCTCTTGTGACGCATGACGTTTAGCATTTACAGCGTGAAGCTTCGCTCAGCAAACAGATGATTCTTAAATTGCTCATTCCCTTCATAACGAATAACGAGTTTGCCGTGTTTAGGTAACTTGGTATGGCCAATTAGCGGTAATCTAAATTGAGATGTCGATTGCTCTGCGTAGATATTGGCATTATTCAAACGCGCGACGACCGTTTTCGACCCATTGGTATCAACATGCTCAACCGTCATATTCCCTGAACTGCTTAAAGGCCCTCGTCTAGACATCACTAACTCAATATTTTCGCTGTCAGGTAACGTAAATTTATCAATACTCACTTCTGGTATTCGGCTGCTATTTCGCACAATGACGGGGACGTTATAACTAATCATTAGATTGATGTGTAAACCCGACTGCTTCTGTTCCTTTGGGGCTTCAATCGGCTGCGCGACCAGATTCAAATAACTGCGAAATTCGGCTTCGGGCAAATCTTTAGGTTTACGAATAGCCAATTTGACAATTTGACGTTCATTCGGTGCAAGCGTCACATGCCTTGGGCTTACGCGTATCATATTTTCAACCAAGGGACCTTGCGGCTTGTCCACATTGATAAGATTGCCCAAGTTATCAAACACCAAGTTTTTCCATTGCAGTCGGTAACTCACCGCTTGATCACCTGAGTTTAACAACATAATTGTTGCGACCCGATCTCGCTCAGAGAAAACCACTCGATTTGGGGAAATGCTTAAGTTGGCAAAGGTAGGAAAGCTTGAAACAAGCAACAAGAAAAACGCGAATGTGCGGCGTAAAAACATAAATACAACCTTAAAAGCTGACCGTAATATTGAATTCCGTTGCGTAATCTATATCTCGATAGACTTCGCTATTATTAGAATTTGTGAGTCTCTGCTCCAATCTTGAAAGTCGCCTGTCCACTGCTGTCCGTGTATACCTTTGTCGGGTAATCTAAACGCCGCAATGTAAATTGATTGGTGGAGAAAACACTCGTCATTTTGTCGTTAAAATTCACGTCGATAGTCAGTTCAGTATTTGCAGGGCCGTCATAAAGCAACACTTCAGCGGGCACACCGGAATCAATAATGTAAATTTGTCCATATGAATAGGCAGCGCCGCCCCTTGGAACAACCAAACGGCTAGGTACTGAATTCTTGACGATAGCGATTTCGCCGAAACTAAGAGGTTGCAGCACAGAAATCGCTATCAGAGCGGTTAGACTCATCGGTGAGTTTCGCCGAGCGAGACTCGGCTTACGATTATTTGTACGTTACCGTAACATCGACTGAACCAGAATAGTCACCATCTTGATACATAGATTGCGTAGCTCGGGCTTGTGTTTTAAGCGTGCCACCTACATAAAATTTCACCGCACCGCTCAAATCACTGATCAGTGGCGTTGTCGCCGCGTCGTAGGCTTTGCCTGTGTTCTCACCACCTTCAATGAAAAACTTAAAATCACTCAGTGTAAATTTTGGCGCATTAGGTGGCGCAGTCGTTGGTGTAACTTCTATAGATGCTGGCGCTGTGATTAACATGCTTGAGTAAGGCGCTGTGCCCGAAACATTAAATGAACCAGGTGTGCCACTTTCTAGCACTTGAAACTTTGCTTCACCGGCACTTGTTAAAGTTGGTTGCGTTGAAGGATTCGGACTCATTACGATGGTTGCTTGGTTATCCACTGTGGTTGATGTGTCAGCAAACGCCAGAAGTGAACCAAAAGACATCGGTTCGCCTTGTTCCAAAGTAAAGGTGTTTTTAACTTTAACCGAAACGGCGAGTTGTGCCGTTTTAGTAGACGCGTGAGCAGCTAAACTAAGCACACCCATCGCTGAAATCGCGAGTAAAGCAGAGGTTTTATTCATCCGTTTTTCCTTCCTAGTAATAATTCTTCCAAACCTTATATCGGCATAGATTACATTTTATTTAATTTAAAAAGTAAAGATTTCTACAGATTTATTTTCCTTTCACCGTTGTTTAATACGCAACTTTGGTTCATTTTCTTTACTTGTTTACAAAACTGTTTGGCGGCCACGTCCCCTGCAAAGCCGGACACTTTAATTGAGTAAAACTGACTGTTTTCGGGATGACTTGACACGTTTAATGTAAATGGGGAAAACATTGATGAATACCGCTGTTGAAACACCTTTTTCTGTTGTAACGCGCGTGCCTCAGATGCAAACATACCAACATTGAGAAATATTGTTTGCTGATATTCTGCTAATATTTGCTGTTCATCCGGTGCTATGACCATGTCAACGCTAGGTCGAGTGAGTGCTTGAGCATTCGTATAGGGCTTGTCGCTCAATGCTTTCTGAATATTAAGTTCGTCCACGAGAATGGCGAGATCTTCTTTCATTTCAAGTAGTTCTACTAGCTCTTTTTGGGTAACCTGAGCACCATTTTCACTTCGTTTCATTGTTTCAATTTCCACACTACTGCATGAGCAAAGTGTAAACACACACAAAACTAATGATATATCCCTAACTGATGTGAGCATTTTGTATTCACTTAATCCCTGACTGCATATTGAGCATTATTTTAATCTCAGTAACACGGTATACCAGCATTTTATTTGCTTTACATCAAAATAGAGGTGAATAAATAAAATACAAAGAAAACGACAGGGCTAAACGTTTAAATAAAGAAAATCAAATGTTCAATAAATAAACAAACCCGCTTTCGCGGGTTTCAACTTTTATTTACTTCACACTTTGATTTTAAAGGTGGGCAACTTTACTTACTGCGATGCGGGAAAGTAAAGCTCGCTTCATTGATGAGACTCACCCGTTTGCTCTTTTGGGGTGGAATAAAAACGCACATGCATTTCGTCGTTGTTATTATCCAATTCTATTTGGGCAAAACCCCAAACAAAGGGTTTGTTCCATACTAAATCGTATTCTGGGTAAGTCGCTTCTTGCGCGGTGGCAAAGGGTGAGTGAACGCCACGCATTTTGGCTGCGGCACCACTGATGATCAATGGCAATTTAGGTTTATCGTGATGGCCCAGTACTCGAGAACAGTCATCCGTCAGTAGCTCTAAATCATGTTCATGACCGGCAATATATGCGTCTGCGTATTGGCAAAGTTCAGGCAACAGTAATTTGCGTAGAACGTGTGCCTCATTGAACTTTGTACCACCAATTGACCAAAGCACATGGTGACCATACACAATTTTCCATTTCGCTTGCGATGTTTTCAATCCTTCGGCGAGCCATGCGAGTTGAGTGTGATCTTCACCACCCAGCGGTGTTTCATGCTTTTCTATCTTTTCCACTTCGGCTTGCTTGCTCGCCAGTGCAGAAGCGAGTCCTTGCTCTGTACCGTCTGCTCTTAACGGCACATCGTAATAATGTTGACCCGACAGCAACATGTTGGTGTCTAGCACAAAAAATTCAACGTCGTTGCCAGGTTGGCCCACTTTGTATCGATAATAGCCTTTTTCACCCATCGTAAAATTAGGCTCTTTACCCATCCAAGCTAATTGCAACTCAACACCTTTACGTGATGATTTCCAGTCATGATTGCCGAGCGCCGAGTACACCATCAAATCCGGTTGTTGCTCAAAAAGTGGGAGCAGTGGCTTTTTAATCAAATCGTCCATGCGTTTCTGGTCGTCTTTGCCATCTTTCGCATCAGCACCATCAGGGTAGATGTTGTCACCCAACTGAATGGCAAAATCACATTGTGACTGCTTGCAAAGCGCGGCCATTGCTTGCCCAACCACCAGTGCGCCCGTATGCTCTGTAGCTGTCTGAGTGCCTGGATAAACATAAATTGGCGCATGGTCAAATTCCGCCAATGGACGGTTATCTTCCAACCAATCTTTTTTCTCTGCCGCGATAAATGCATCTTTGTCGCGTGGATTTTTTATGTGTTTGGTTTTTGGATAATCCGGATGATAACCCCCGTCACCAAAAGCCAAGAAAGAAATGTTATCACTCGCCATCACCTGACTTGATAACAGCAAGGCCAAAGTAAATGCGCTCGATTTTTTTAATGTAAACATACTGCATTCTGCCAGCGAAACGCTGGCAGCCCCGTTAAACAGTGAATTAGAAAGACGTGATGGTTAAACCAAGCTCATACGAGCGACCGTACGTCTCATATTGGTAATTGTATTGATTTGCACCGTGATACAGATGCATCGGTTCGTCTGTTAAGTTGGTGACGTTGAAATATACTTGTGTTTGGTCATTCCAGTAATACTTCGCACTAAAATCCAATTGAGTGTGAGCCGCTTCAAACACGTCGCTATCGTTCTCTTCAAATAAAAACGCTTTACTCTTATAAGAAGCACTTAAGCGCGTGCTAAACGTTTGGTTTTCGTAGCCAAGCATCAAGTTAGCAACGGTATCCGATTGATTTGGTAACTTATCGTCCGCGTCGATCAGTGTTGCGTTAGCGTTTAGCATCAAACCGTTTGTCCAGTTTTTCGCATAAGCCAGTTCAACCCCTTTTAACTTCGCTTTACCGCCATTAACAGACTGAAGTACTTTTTTAAATCCATCCCATTGGCCGTTATCTTGAACTTCTTTTACTGCGATAAAGTTATCGATGTCTTTAAAGAACACACCGAGTGACATCACGCCGATACTGCCTGGATAGTATTCAATCGAGAAATCAAAGTTTGTCGCTTCGTATGGATCCAAATCCGGGTTACCCACCTCAGCTTCACGCGTCACTTTGACTTGACCATCATCGTCCTCACGTTCTGTCTCAATTAACGCTTTGGCCGCCGAATCAGAGAAACTTGGCCGTGCGACTGTATTGGTATACGCAAAGCGGCTAATTAAGTTGTCACTGTGCGAATACTTCATCGTGAGGTTTGGTAACCAATGTGAATAATCTTTCTCTGCAGACCAATCATTCACATTGACCGTAGTGTCACCGGTAATGTCATCTGCGACTAATTCAACGCGGTGACCCGCTGTTTCTGTGTGCGTATCTTCAAAACGAAGACCTGTGATCACATTTAACTCACCGATATCAACGCTTAACATCGCGTATGCGGCAAAAATTGTTTCACTTGAATCGTAGCTGCGACCTTGCGTTTCAACTTGCGATTCTTGTTCGTTGAGTTCAATTGAGCCTTGATTGTTTTTGAAATACGCGCGTAAACCTTCACGATTCAAACCAGGGCCAAAGTCGCCTAGGCTGTAATCCGGCACTGCCGCAGAGAATTGACTCGCTGTGACGTCGTCAAAACCACCCGTATATACACGTGCATCAACATCATTGAACTTGTCACGGTCATGGTATTTTGCACCGAACTTCACTTCAGCGTTGTAACCTGACAAAAGTAAGTCTTTGCTTACGTCTAATTTAAACGTCGTTGCTTCGTCTTCAGTCAGGTTATTCTCTGAAACAATTTCATCCAGTTCAAAGCGACTTAAGTCATGCGCGTCTTCTGAACGAATAAAAGACGGTGTATCGCCACCAAGACGGTAACCCAAATCCAACTTTTTACCCGCAAAGCTAATGTCTAAACGACCTGGTTCCGCTTCTTCCGATTTGGAGTAACCTACGCTGTATTCAACAAACCAATCTTTTAGTTGGTGCTCTGCACCTAATACTGTTGACAGGATCTTTTGCTCTTCATAGCGGTCTTTCGTATCTCGATCCATTTTTGCATTGGTAAACAGTGCACTGTTTGCGTCGTGAGAGACAACGTCGCCTTTGGCAAACTTGTACTCATTGCGCACACGATATTCATCGTCAGAGAATTCGCTGTAGAGCGAGCGTAAGTAATATTTGTGCTTTGATCCTTGGTGTAAATCGATATTCAGTGCTGCACCTAAACGTTCACGCGTGATGAGGTAATGACGCTGTTCCATTTCTTCCGCGCCAAAAAACGTTTCATCTTCACCCGTTTCTGCGTTTTCTAATTCAAGCTCCATGAACCCACCGTCGGTTTCCATGTTGTGTGAACCAAAGTCACGCTTGAACCATGAAACCGCACCAGCAATACCTAAATCGCTCTTTTTGCCCAGCTCAAACACATTGCTGTAGCTTGCCGCTAATTTAGGGCTGGTTTCACTCACTTGCTCGTTGTAACCCGCTTGAGCTGTGAATGTATAGCTTTGCCCTTCGCGGTCAAATGCGCTCAAACTTTTAACTTCAATTGAGCCACCAATCGCACCTGCATCCATATCTGGCGTAACGGTTTTGCTCACTTCCAAACTTTGTACTAACTCACTTGGGATCACGTCCATCGCGACGCTACGTACACCAGCTTCAGGCGAAGGAACGTTAGCACCATTGATTGTCACGTTGTTCAAATTCGGGTCGATACCACGGATCCCAACAAAGCGACCTTCACCTTGGTCACGGGCGATAAAGACCCCCGGCAAACGTTGAAGCGCCTCTGCCGCATTTTGGTCTGGCAGTTGCCCAATACCGTCTGCACTCACAATCGATTTAATACCGTCCGCGTTTTTCTGACGCGACAAAGCGCCGGCTTGACCTGCGCGCTGACCCACAACGATTAAGTCTTCCATCTGTGACTCGGTTGGCGAAAGTAGCACTAACGCTTCTGTCGTTTCGCCATCACGAATTTCAATGGTCTGTGTTGTTGGCTCGGCACCAACATAGCGTACTTCTAACGTATAGCGACCAGCAGGGAGTTTAGCCATGTAAAAACGGCCATCACGACCGGTTACAACACGTTTGTTCAATTCCTTAACGACAACTTCAGCCCCTTCGAAGTTGTTTTTTTGTTTAGTATCTTGAACGTGACCATTCAACGTGTTTGCAACAGCTACGCCGCCAAACAATGTACTCGATACGGTCAGCGCGATTAACGCTTTGGAAAACTTAGACGGTAGTTTGTGATTCATGATTTACTCGCACAGATTGGGATTATTGTTATTGGTAACGCCCCGTTACCATAAAAAACTGCGAGGAAAACTAATCGGAGTTGATGAAGGAAATATTGCAACATTTCGTATGGTCTAACGAAATACGTTGATTTTTGGCCATTTTCTGACTGATTTGAGCTGATCTGACCCACTCAAAAAAGGTACAAACTGCAGTAATGCAGTCAAACGAGCGGGAATTTCACCTCGCTGTCATCTTTTTGTCTCAACTCATGAGCTAATCTGACCCTAGTTGACAACGAAGGCGCATGCCAACATTGACCAAATTATTTTCTATTTTAGCACCATGAATTACTCCCCTTTTAAAACACATCGAACACTTTGGATTTCGCTAGCAATCTTGCTCGCAGCCACGTTTTCATTAGCTATCTTATTTGGATTGCCAAAATCACAAGAAGAAATAAATTGGCTAGATGCCATAGGTGAAGGTGGCATTTGCATTATGGTACTGGTTTGGCTTACTGCCACGTTGTTTGCAAGACCTAAAGGAAGCGTCACGAATTGGATGTTTTGCGGACTCAGTAGCTTGCTTGTCTCCACATTACTAGATTTCTTTGACGAATTTGTTCGTTTTGCACCCGATGAAGCGTGGTTTTCCAATGTGGAAGCGTTTCCGGCTGTGGTCGGCATGATAGTAATGACGGTGGCCGCAAAAGGGTGGTACAAAGAACAAGAAACGCTAAACCAAACCTTGATGAAAAAGGAGCGTTTTTACCGCAGCCACAGCCACTGCGATTTCATTACTGGTTTATACAATGCCAAGTACATGAAAGAACAGATTGAACGAGAAATGTTGAGGGCGCATCACGGCTCTCCCGATTTTTGCATTGGACTGTTCGACATCAAAGGATTTACCGACCTGACGCGTGCTCAAGGCTTAGTCAAAGCTAATCAATTGCTGCGCGACATCGGTGAACTCATCAGTCTAAATTTACGTGATGCCGATTTAGTGTGCCGTTACGCAGGCGATCGCTTCATTGTTTTATTTGCAGAATGCAAACTCGCTGAAGCACAGCAAACTGCACGTCATATTGCCGATATTGTGGCAAAGCATACACAGTACACTACCACGGGCGAATTCACAGCGTACAGTGAAGTCACGTGGAGCGTCATCAGTCCAATGCCACAAGAGAATGTCGATACCATGCTCTCGCGCTTGCATCAAAAAGTGCAGCAGCAAAAGCGAGTGGCTTAACATGGTAAAGGTTGTAGCATGACAGAGATCATCGACAGAGAGCGCCCACATCTTTGCGTGATCCAATTATTGTTGCCGCTCATTGAACTCTCTCGGCAACGTGGTGCGCTGCCTGAAAAGCTGTTAGCAGGAACCAAACTTTGTTATCAATCGCTCGGTGAAGAAACGTTACTGATTTCTCAAGCGCAATTTGACACGGTTATTCAAAACGCCCTTAAATTAAACAACACGGAGCTCAGCTTTGTGTTTGGCACGTATCTCGTACAAACCATGAGCGCGTATCGTGGGCAGTTGCTATGCCACAGTAAAAACCTCCAACAACTGTTGCGGTTACTCGTACTCCATCAAATGGAGTGTTTTGCCAGCCTAACTGCCCATCGATTATGTGAAGATAATAAACATTATTATTTTGTGGGATTTGCCATCAGCGAGCCGCCATTCAGTGTACAACGCTTCTACATAGAAACATTAGCCTCTCTCGTTTGTGGATTTTTACGATGGCGTTTTCCTATATTAAAACTGGAACTGCGTTTCCCCTTTGCCAAGCCAGAACACATTGAACAATACCAAAGTCATCTTCACGCCGAGTACAGTTTTGGGCATCATGACTTTGCACTGGTCATTGACCGCCACGCGTTGCAACTGGCTCAAATCGGAACCTTATCCAACCTGATACCTCGACTTCGCATCCCCGTTCATCGGGCACATCAATTTGGTTTTGTGCAATACGTAGAATGGCAACTCAGGCGTAATAACCGCTTAAGTTTAGAGGACCTAGCGCAAATTTTGGCAATAAGCCAAGCTACCTTGAAACGTAAACTGAAACAGCACAACACGAGCCTAGTTGAAATCAAAGACCGAATTTTACGTCAGCAAGCCATTGTGCGTTTGGAGCTTGGGCAAAACACCGAACGCGTCGCTAATGCGCTGGAATTCAGCGACCTCAGTAATTTCAGACGCGCGTTTAAACGTTGGACGGGCGTCACGCCGTCACTCATCAAAAATCGGATTGGTTAACTTACCGTCCGTTTTACTGAGTATTGTAATTTAATTAGCCTCTTCCCCTGACATTTCTCACTCGCTTCACTATGCTTTTACTGTGTTTCGCTGTTAAAAACAGAATAATAACGGTCAATGTCACATCAAATACGCTCTGCTTTAGACAACACACTGCCCGTATGGCGCATGCAAATCTTCCGCAAACTGTTCGGAACGCTTGCGATTACCTGCGTACCGGTTTATTTCACCAGCGTGTACTTATGTATTCAACTCGGTCTTTATTCCATGGTCGTGTTGGACACCATCAGCTATGCAATTTTGGTGTACATCTTACAAAGCAAAACCATGTCTTCGACACATCGCTACGCCTTGGGATGTAGCCTCGCTTACCTCATCGGTAATGCGTTCTTATACACCGTTGGGCCTGCTGGTGCGGGATTTATGTGGTTGTTTGCCTTTGCGCCACTCAGTGCCATTTTACTAGGAAAAAGAGCGGGTTACTTTGCGCTTGGCTTAAACGTCGTGTCATTGGTCACCATTGGCGTGATGTTTCAACTAGATTTGCTTCGATGGGCGGGCCTTGTCGACTTTTCAGCCATCATCTGGTGGGTTCTCACGGTCAACTTTCTCGCGACGAATGCAATGGTAACCATGTCATCTGGGTACTTAACGAATAAATTAATTGAATCGTTAGGTGCGTCTCTCTCTTCGCGTCAGGCAACCATTTTCGGTCTCGCAAAACTCGCGGAATATCGAGATAACGAAACGGGCGCACACTTACTCCGAATGCGGCAATACGCCGAGCTGCTGGCGACAGAAAGGCAAAAAGACCGAGATGCACCTATCGAATTGGATGACGACTTCATTGCTGACATTAACTTGTCGGCTATCTTGCATGACATCGGTAAAGTCGGTGTCGCTGATTCTATTTTGTTGAAGCCAGGAAAACTTACGGCTGAAGAATTTGAGCAAATCAAATCACACCCCGTGATTGGCGGTCAAGTCATCGAAAGCTTAATTAAATATGCGCCAAGTTGTGGCTTTTTAAAAATGGGCAAAGACATCGCCGCAGGCCACCATGAAAAATGGGATGGTTCAGGCTATCCAAAAGGCTTAAAGGGCGAAGACATTCCGCTTAGTGCTCGCATTGTTGCCTTGGTGGATGTCTATGATGCGCTCACAACGCCACGCTGCTACAAACGCCCATTTTCTCATTTTGAAGCGCGTGAACTTATTTTAGATGGTAAGGGAAAACATTTTGATCCCAAACTCGTCACGTGCTTTTTACGCATCGAAGACAAGTTTGAGGCGATTTCCTCTATTGCCGAAGAGTAAACCGCTCGCTTATTTATCAATGTGGCCCAAATCGCGGGTCGGATCTAATCGGTCACGGACCAAACGCTTCGCTATTTTTGCTTCTGGAAATCCGCCATCTCGCACGCGACACCAAATCAGCTCGTCATTATAATAAATTTGATACACGCCCTTGCTCGCAGGCGCTAGTGCCACTTCAGCCAGCTCATCACTGAACGTTGAAAGAAGTTCCTGTGCCATCCACCCCGCACGCAACAACCACTGACACAACACACAATAATGGATGGTAATTTTAGGTTTCATATTGATACTCATTGACTCTCTATTGTCGCTAAGTATAACGTGAGAAAAGAAAAACACGGAGTACAAGGTGTTGCAATGAAAATTGGTGAGTTAGCCAAAGTCACAGGCCTGAGCGCCTCTAAAATCCGATTTTACGAAAGTATTGGCTTATTAAAAACCGTTACTCGTTCAGCAAATGGTTATCGTCACTACCCAAAAGAAGCCGTTCTTGCGCTTGAACTAATTTCATCGGGCCAACAAGCAGGATTTAGTTTAGAGGAACTGAACGCGTTGTTGCCAGAAGACTTGACGAATTGGCAGCATCAAACGCTCGTTAATGCGCTACAGCAAAAAGTCCGAGACATTGAACTGCTCGAAGCAAAGCTAGCGCACAACAAGGCACATCTTACTGAAATTTTGGAAAAAATAGCATCCAAACCAGACAACATTGATTGCCAAGAAAACGCTAAACGTGTTTTAACTGAACTCTGTAATGACAAACGCCGTGAAAAATAACGCGCGTATCGAGCACCCGAAAATCAGTACATAACGAATGCATCGAGTAGAGCAGACTAAGCAAGTACCGAGTGTTAACGTATTGAGTAAAGTTGAGAAACTTACAATTCTTGAGAAAAGCTCGCTTTCGGCTCATGCCACGGGACTCAAAAACAGTGAGCGGAACATATCTATTCTTTCAGCAATTTATACAGCGTATCAATACGTTTATTGATCCGTTTACTTTGTGCATGCAAATCAGCACTCACCCCAAAGATAAGAATAAGCAATACATATGAAATAGGTTGATGAACTATCTCCGGATACATCCAAACAAGCAAAGCCATACTCATTAACATGCCAACGGTTCTGAGTAGATTGCCTTTCCAATTTGGACGTAATTGTTCAAACTCTTCGACAAGCGCCTGCTTCTTTTGTTTTTCATGAATTAGAATCGGTGCTTCAATGTGTTCAACATCCATTCGATCTTCCTAACTTTTTAATTCCTCAATCAGAGGCGTTGATAATGAGTTATTTACCCATCGGGTGAATTGTGAACTGGGCATCTTACGAAGATTTTAGACAAAATACTATTATCAAGAATACATTAGACGTTAATTATGCGTTGGATTTGTTATATGGACACTCACCGTGCTCATAGCGCCCAGCTAGAACCCTGAACGCAGTTTCCTTGTATACCTTTGCCAGAGTTATCTGTTCAGTAACCAATATACAAATTCTTTTGTTTCTGACGAACTACTTAAGTCCACGCTCTTTAAGTTAATGTTATCTTTAAAAACAACACGGTTCTTATTTACGGAAATTGAAAAAATAGGAGGGGTGGCTTCAATAGATAAGCCATTGAATTTTTGATTCATATTTTAAGCTTCTTATATTTAAGGTTAATTTAACGATACTTAGCTCTCAAACACACATAAACTCAGCCATTAAAGAAAAATTAAATATAATTCACACTAAAAAGGTGGTGCAGATTAAAAACCACGTTGGGTACAGTAAAAAAATCTGCTGGTATTCATAACACTAATATCGCGACACACTCTACTTGAGCGTGTTATACGTATAAAAAATTACAGTAAAAATTAACTTACTGAATTAACACTGGTGAGCTGTTTTTATCAAAAAAATAGGTAAAAAACACCTCTAAAAGACCTACGATATCTAAATCGTAAGCGAATCTTGATTATTTTTGCCTGTTGATAAAACGCTCAGCAATGGCAAAAAGCTTATCACATTTTTCTTTTTGTAGTTCATATTCAGCGTCATCTTGTTCAAGGCTATCTAGCACTTCTTTCGCTTGGCGGTATTCACCAACAACTTGCTCTAGACGTTCTTCAAAATTGCCTTTCTTAGATTTCTGATTGTTTTTTCTTGCAGGTTTACGCATCGTGCTCTCTTTAAATCAACGTTTGAATCATTTTCCTGTGCTCACTTCACAATAGCTAAGCTCAACATGGCGAATGTTTTGCGCAATTCGATTGCCTTCATTCGTGCCGACTATTTGGCCTTTAATCGTCTTTTTTGATTATTCTATTTTCGATGTAAAACGGTATACATCTAGATAATCGTTTATCTGAATATTTGCTCTTTTTTCTAATCTGAAATTAAAAAATAAAAAGAGGTAAGGGGCATTTGCCAAGTATGCAAGGAGGAAAATATATTTGAATCGATAGTTTTCTTTAAACTATAAAATGGCGTGTGAGATGCTTCTCGCAAAAGCATCTCTCTACAACTAAGTTACGCTACAGTAACGTTCGCTGCTTGTGGGCCTTTAGCGCCTTTTTCAACATTGAAAGACACTTTTTGTCCTTCATGAAGCGTCTTGAAACCATCAATTTCAATAGCTTTAAAGTGAACGAAAACGTCCTGGCTACCATTGTCAGGCGCGATAAAGCCAAAACCTTTAGTTTCGTTAAACCATTTTACTGAACCAGTTGTCTTATTAGACATAGATACCTCGATAGATTGATAAATTTGAACTTTTAGCTACTAACTCTGTATTGAAGGAAAAGATATCGCAGGGTACATATGACGAAAAAATTCGAAAGAAAACTGAGAAAAACTTGAACTAGATATTTCATTAATAGCTCGCTGTTTGAGCTGCGAGCACTATACACGATATTCAACGAATAGATAGTTATTTATAATTTATTTTATTTCTCTATTAAAATCATACGCAAACGTTTTAAAAAAACGATCAACATTAACCAACCCCCATTAGTGGTACAAAATATTACTCACTCGCAATGCGGTTTCTACGTCGCAACAACTTATTTGCTTATACGATGATGCAAATGCTTAACGCTTTAAATTGTGGAATGCCATTTCAAACACGCAATCGCGTAAGCTGCCAAACAAAACCACGGCAAAGGCACCCGCTCCGCGTCTGAAAACATTCTGCTTCTTTCCTATCTCACAACACAAGCCAAGCGGCTCGTACATAAACTGGCAACGTTACGCGTATCTGTTAGGTAATCTTGTACAACTTTAAGTTTGATGCATCCACTTTGTTTGCCGCTTCTTCATAGCTCAGACGATATTGGTCGATAAGCTCGTCCATTTTCATCGCAGAATCGGCGATTTGACTGGCTGCTGTTGCGATTTGCTCTGAGCCTTTCACATTTTCAACTGACTTGCCTTGTATTGAGGTGATCCGCGACACCACTTCATGCAATGCAATATTTTGATGGTGGGCATTTTCCGTTACTTCTTTGGTGCCCATTTCCACCGCTTTAGCTTGCTCTACCATGGTTTTTAGTAGCGTGGTTACCGCACCAATGTCCTTAACCGCAAGCCCTGCTCTGTCTTTACTTGCCAATACCGTTTGGCTTGACGACGCCGCGGTGTGTTGTAATTCCACCACCATGTTGGCAATTTGCTCGGTACATTCTTGTGTGCGATTGGCAAGGCTGCGCACTTCATCTGCGACCACCGCAAAACCTCGTCCTTGTTCACCCGCTCGCGCCGCTTCAATGGCCGCATTTAACGCAAGTAAGTTGGTTTGTTCCGCAATACTTCTAATCATATCGACAACCGCGGTAATTTTGCCTACTTCGTCGTTTAGGGTGTTAATTCGGTTCGCCGCACCCGACATTTCATCCGACAACGCGAGAATCACATTGGACGTATCTTTCGCCTTATGTTCACCCAGTTCACACTCACGCACCAAGTTACCCAGCACCTCAAAATTCTGCTGCATTGAGTGCGTAACATGCTCTATGTTCTGCATCATTTGTTCTGCCGCAGCCGAAATCGACTCAATTCCTTGTTGCTGCTCTGAGAGGTTTTTTTGGCTATCCACAATCGCAAACGCCGTTTCATGCGTCGCTGTGGCTATTTTTGACGATGCCGTTTGAAACTGGCATAAATCAATGGTGAGTTGCTTGAGTAATTCATTAATGTAGTTTGCCGTCATTCCCAGTTGATCTTGCGTCACCACATTAACCGTTTTACGCAGTTCTTTGTCCTCAATCACTTGGCGAATAACTTGACGGGTCAGATCCGATTGCATTTTTTGCAAACGCATCGTTTTCCAAACCCCAAACGTTATTGCTACCGCAAAGACCAGCAACGCAATTTCACCTGCGACCAAATAAAGTGATTTATTCAGAAGTGCTTTGGCTTCGTGCACCGTAAAGTCCAAGGCTTGCTTTTCGGCCTCACGCATCACTTCAATTCGCTTTGTCGCGGCGCTAAACCACGCTTGCGGATCCACACTGAATCCTGCATTTTTAGAAAGAACGAGGTCACGATATTCATTCACTTGCTTAAACGAACTGTCATTTGCTGCTTTTTCAAATAACGCTTTCTCTTCGCCAATCGCAAGACGCATTGCTGTCCTTAATGAATTCCTTTGATAGTCAATCAGTTCAGAAATTCTAACCACTTGTTTTTGGGTGATTTCGTCTTTTGCGAAAACAGACGTTAATATGGCGCGTTCAATGCCCGCTTGCTCCTTAGCAAACGAAAAAGCATACAAGGCAGAGATCTCATAACTTACGTCTTTATCAGAACTAATGTCCGCGGCATCTTCGACAATTTTAAACCCCGCTCGGTTAATCGAGGTATAAAAGGCAATGGCATCTCCTGTCGTCGAAAAAGCATTGACTTCACCACGCACTTTGCTTCGCTCCATCAACAGCGCCCGCATAGCCCTCAAGTCAGTCTCGACCCGCTTTCTGCGTTCAGTGTCGGCCGCCAGTGCATCCAACTCAGCCACAACGTTGTCAACAACCTGACGCTGTTTGTTCAAACTCGAGAGCGTGTTGCTGTCTTTTGTTCCTAAATAGCCTACCGACATGCCACGTTCTTTTTGGATTTCATGAATGACGCTCAGGATAGTGCCTGCAAGTTCCGCGTACCTTTCAATCTCATCTGCTTCCTTGAATTTCTTCTGTGCTACACTGATATTCACTGAAACCAAAACAAGCAATAAAATACAAGGTGTTACAACAAGAAAACCAAGATGCTTACTGAAAAGACGTAAAAGAGAATTCATGCTCACCTGCCAATTGGACTGTTTTACTAAATAGAATTTCTGCTTATATGCACTGTAGAAGACTTTTCGCAAACCACCAAAAATGACGAGTTAGATTTTTTATAATTACGACTTTTTACTAATACCTTAAAGTTTGTGTGGTTACTTAATTAAACTAATTCTCCGTTCCGGCAAAGCGAGGCGTTATCACACATTGAATACAATAAACGCCGAGTCAACGAATGCTTACCGACTCGGCGCTGATCTTTGGCGTTACGTTGGTCTAATTCAAGATGACGCTTTTTCAAGAACAATCGTGCAGGCTGCAGGACTGTCACCCGTCATACTCACTACTGCGTTATAACCATTGTGTGTTCCGTCATAAATACCATCGCTCGAGTAGTGTTTACTCGTTTTATCAGCGGCGGTGTATGCCGCTTTAGAACTCGAGTAACCGCTTTCACTTGTCGCAATTTTGAAATAGTTCTCTTTGTTGACCGGCGTCGCCGCCATAATCGCCCAACCAGAACCATTTGGCATTGTGATGTTCATGGTTATGTTTGAGTCCGCTCCTTTTGCGTGAACACCCGCTTCCCAAAGTTCACCTTGGGCAACCTTGTTACCGTCATCGGCATCTCGTAAGCTGCCGTGGTCGACATAAAAATCGAGTTTAATGGTTTCACCACATTCGTTTTGAATGCCCACCGCAAGGTCGTTACGGTCTCTATTACTTCCAAATACGCTTGAAATTAAATCGTTTACGTTGATCGTAAAGTTAGTATTCGTTGCCATTTTGCTCTCCTTAAATAAACAGTTGTTTTGGCCTGTTAATTATGGAATTTCAGGAATTTGGAAACATTACGGCAACTTACACAGTGTTTTCGTGCTCTGCAGCCACGTTACTCTGCTTTTGATCACGTAAAATGCTCTGTCTCGGTGTTTTATATGGAATATAGAATCAAGGCGCTATTGAAAGACTTTCTTCATAAAAAAGCGCTAAAAAATAGCGAGATAGCTAAAGTTTGCTATACCTAAATAACTATAATTCGATTAATCCGCTTAAGTGGAGTCTCACTGCATGTTTTTCAAACGGAATGTTCCAAACAAATTCGAAGAAGAAGTTAAGGCTCTCAAAAGTGAACGGGATCAGCTACTCGAAAGACTAAACGATGTCGAACATCGACTGCACACCTCGTATGAAGAGTCCGCTGAGGTTGCTCGGGCAGTAGAGATAGAACGTACGATTGTGAAAAACTTTTTTATGTCGCTTGATATGCTCGATGCTGTGCGCCATGACGTTGCGAGGCTCTGCGGAACTTTTGAAAGGCGAACAATCGCGTTTAACCGGTAGCTTGAGCGATTTCCAAAACATCAGCAGTGGCCTTGGCAGTTGTGTAAAAGTCTTAGTCGGCTTAACCGGACAAACTGAAAAACTCAAAGAGTCGTTTGAAAAACTCTCGCAGTCGGCTTCCGAAATAAACTCTTTTGTTACTCAAGTACAAAGCATTTCTGAGCAAACTAATTTGCTCGCACTTAATGCAGCGATTGAAGCCGCTCGCGCAGGGGAGCAAGGCCGAGGATTCGCCGTCGTTGCTGATGAGGTTAGAACCTTGGCGAGCCGCTCTTCTGAAGCCGCGGAAAAAATTTCA
This sequence comes from Pseudoalteromonas xiamenensis, assembly GCF_017638925.1. Lineage (NCBI taxonomy): Bacteria > Pseudomonadati > Pseudomonadota > Gammaproteobacteria > Alteromonadales > Pseudoalteromonadaceae > Pseudoalteromonas > Pseudoalteromonas xiamenensis. The sequence goes on along the minus strand of NZ_CP072135.1, from coordinate 808,609 downwards.
AACCTCACGAACATCACTACTCAACAAACAGAAAACGCCTTTGAACATGTAAAACAAAATACGCATGAGACCGAGGTGGTTTCAAAGACAGCATCAGAGATCAACGAATCTGTTGGTAGTATGGCCGATTCGTCTCGTGTTATGGCGGATGTGATTTCGGCCGCAAGTATGAGTACCTTTATCCAGACGGTGAAATTAGACCATTTGGTCTGGAAGGTGAATATTTACAAAGCGATACGCAGTGGCAAAGAAGGCGAAGAACATAAGTTTGCAGACCATCACCAATGTCGTTTAGGTAAGTGGTATTACGAGGGCGAAGGTCGCGATGATTTCGCCAATTTTTCGCATTTCAAAAAACTCGAAGCCCCGCATACCAAAGTGCATACATCCGGCATTGAAGCCTTGCGCGCGAGTGCAAGAGGAGACAAAGAAACGCTCATTACCATGCTCTCGAATATGGAAAAGGCGAGTATGGAAGTATTTGATTGCTTAAACGGCATTGAGCGCCAAATGCACAGTTAAGTTATCCTCTCGTAGAGTCCTGCATTAAATGGCAAAAGACGGACAGAGTAACGTTTGAATTGAGTGCCGTCTTTTCACTCAACTCGGTGGCTTTAAGAGCCAACTGACTTGTCAATTTGCACCGAAACCGAATGTAATGCAGCTACAAAAGCGTCCTGTGAAATCGGTTTACTGACAACCGCATCAAAACCTATCGCTTTGTAATGCATAATATCGCTTTCAAAAACATTCGCCGTCACGGCAATGATAGGTAAACTTGGTCGCGGCGCTTTAATCGCTTTGCAAGCTTCCGTCCCGTCCATGATAGGCATTTGAATGTCGAGCAAGACAAGATCCACCTCTGCAGTCAGTTTATTGATTGCTTCTTGCCCATTTGCCACTAACGTGGCATCGATACCAACTTTTTGCAGCATTTTGCTGATCACGATTTGGTTTATTGTGTTGTCTTCGGCCACTAACGCGGTAAGACCAGTTAACGGTGCGAATGTCACTTCGTTTGGTTGGACGTTGAGTTCATCCGTTTGCATATGTTTCGGCAGTAAAAAATGAAGGTCTATTTGGGTTCCGACCCCTTCTTGACTTTTGACGTCGATGGTACCCGACATCTCTTCTAGCAATGCTTTGACTATTGGCATGCCAAGCCCTGTTCCCCCTTTGCTTCGCGTGGTTGATGCATCGGCTTGTTCGAATCTTTCAAACATCTTTTGCATTGTCGCCTCACTCATTCCAATACCAGTATCTGCAATGGTTATGTTCACCATTTCGTTTTCAGCATTGTCGGAAACTCGCACAGAAACACGGCCTTCGGGGGTAAATTTAACGGCATTATTCAGCAAATTGAATAATATCTGCTTGATGCGTATTTCGTCGCCCTTGCGTTGCCTGTCGTTTAGTTGAGCGTCAAATTCAAGCATCAAACCATTCTGCCGACATTCCTCCCGAAAAATATGTTCAACCGTTTTCAAGGTTTTATTCAGGTCAAAAGGCTTGATGTCGAGTTCAAGTTTACCCGCTTCCAAATGCGTGAAATCGAGAATGTCATTCACCAAGCTAACCAGTAACTCGCTGCACTGTATTGAAGTATCAATTAAATCAAGGTCTTCTTTTGTGGCAGGCTGTTGTCTAAGTAATTGTAAACTGCCATAAATGCCATTAATTGGGGTTCTAAATTCATGTGACATATTCGCCAGCAGTTGAGATTTCGCATGATTAGCCTGTGTAAGATGCTCCGTTTTTTCTTGCAATTGGTGAATGGTTTTTTCTAGTGATGCTAACAATTCGCCAATGTAATAGTCGGTGGTTTTGTTATGGCGATAAAAAAACACGATAAAAATCAATAAAAACAACAACAACATCGCAAGCAGAAAAGTATATGACCGGATTTTTTCTTCGTTTTCCTTTGATATTGCGCTCTCTTCGACCTTTATCGCGTGTTTCATGGCATTGAATACACCTTGTGCATATTGCGCCTTTAAATCTTCATAGGTTGCATTTATAAGGATGCTTTGCGCGTACTGCGTATGGCCAAGTTTAGCTTGTTCAAAAGCCTCGCTTTCAATCTCAATCAGAGCTTGATTGACTTTCGCCGTCGCTGTGATCGCCTCATTTATTTCTGGATCTAGCTTTTGGGCGCTGGCAAGCGCCTCGTCAAGGCGTGCGGCGTTTGTTTGATAACGAGTTTCCCATGTTGGGGCTTGCGTATAAGTAAACATCCGCGCGGACATGGTTAATACTTCATCATAATAAATGATGTCTTTCGAAATGGTCTGTATTGCTTGTAAATGTTGATTTTGACTATCACGGGCGGCGAGGCTTTGAAATAAAGATGGGAGCAAATAGACAATAGCAAGCAACAGTACTACCAATATAAGCAGTAATTTGGTGCGTAACTTGCGGATCTCACCTAATTGCTTTGACATGCTTCGACCTTGATCACTTTGAAAATGCCATATGGGTGCTTGATAACCTCACCCACGCTTCCTTTTAAATTTAACTTTAGCTGGTTTTTAGAAACTCACCGCTTTTGACAAAGTAAAGCTGAGGCGGATAGTTAATGAGACTCGACAAGCAGCATCATGGCTTATCAATAAAGACGTTTATATGTGGCGAGAATGAGCAGTCGCATCAACATCGTTTGCTTTACTGCTCTTTGTTTTAGACTTGGCGAAACTTATAGTCCCGTCAGTTTTGATAAATGCGTAGCAAGCTGTAGGGCGATTGTTGATTGCGGCGCGTCGATAGTCACTAATGCAGCTTCAAAATCCCCTTTTGAAAAGGTGTTATAGGTGTTGTTTGACAACGCATAAGGCTCACTTGGCATACCTAAGAATGGAAACACCATTCTATCGAGCTTGCCATCATCATCTTCATCATGAACCACACTCACCGCGTACCTTCCTGCTGGTATGTCTTTAAATTGCACTAAAGTAGTTGGAGTTTGAGGAACTACCGCTTTCATGGCGAAGTAACGAGCTCCATTTTTTTTAACGTTATCATCAGCATAGTAGCTTTCGCTATTGTCATGCAATAAAACCAAAAGTTTGCCATCGCTGTTTTGCACGTTTTCGATGCGTACGGTGAGCCTCCGTGGGCTTTCCAGGGTTCGCATTGATACTGGCTGAATTGGTGGACTGGCACCCCATTAATGTCAGCATCGTTGCGGCTAAAACAAGTGTGTGTTTCATCAGATTTCCTTATAACTGGCGTTTAAAAGAGCAAGGCAGTTAAACGATAGTGTTGTTTAAAAAGAATACTGTAAGAATGTGTAAGGAAGCGTGGTTAAATTGTAGAAGCGCACAATCATTCTGGTTTTAAGAATGATTTGCACGAATTATTGAATTTTTCGATTCGTTTTCCGAATGCTATTGTTATCACATCAACACGCTAGAGAGATAGACGTATGAAAGTTTTAACAGCACGCAAAGCCCAAGCCACTCAAGATGGTGCTGGCGTAAAAATAAATCGCATTGCCGGTTTTGATGGTAAAAGCCTCGACCCATTCTTGATGATTGACGAATTAAAATCGGATGATAGCGGCGATTACATGGCCGGATTTCCGGCGCATCCGCATCGCGGCATCGAAACGTTTACCTATATCCGTAAAGGGGGTTTTGAACACCGTGACCAAATGGGTAACGTCAAGGCCATTCGATCTGGCGATGTGCAGTGGATGAGCACAGGACGGGGTGTCGTCCATTCCGAAATGCCGCTTGCCGATGCCGTCGATGGTATGCATGGCTTCCAAATTTGGCTCAATATGCCTGCAAAGGAAAAAATGCGTGCTCCTCGCTACCAGGATTCTGCTGTGACTGGCGTGAAAACGGTGGAAACTGCGCAGGGGGTAGTACTTCGAGCATTGGCTGGAGATTGGCATATTGAAGGTCAAACGGTCAGCGCTCACTTACAAGGCCTCGCTGGTGATGGCGCACTTGCCGATGTTGTTATGCCCGCGAACAGTAAAACGACCCTAGATTTGAGCGAACATGGCAAAGCATTGATTTACATCCACAGCGGCAACTTATTGGACGAACGGTTTGGACAAATGATCCAATTGACGCTTGACCCGACCGAGCCTGTCATTCTTGAAAGTGGTGCTCATGGTGTTGGGTTACTCGTCCTTGCCGGCAACCCGATTAATGAGCGTATCGCCCATATGGGTCCGTTCGTAATGAACACGCAAGAAGAACTACACCAAGCTATTCGCGATTACCAACAAGGTCGCTTTGGCGACATTGTATAAGGAGATTGAAATGGGACTGTTAGTCGATGGGGTGTGGCATGACAAATGGTATGACACATCAAAATCAAATGGTCGATTTGAACGTGAAGCGGCAAAATTGCGAAACTGGGTAACAAACACAGGTGAAGCTGGGCCAAGCGGTGAAGCTGGGTTTAAAGCGGAACAAGGCCGTTATCATTTATATGTTTCGCTTGCTTGTCCTTGGGCACATCGCACCTTGATCATGAGAAAGTTAAAAGGGCTTGAAACGTACATTGATGTGTCCGTAGTAAGCCCAGATATGTTGACTCACGGTTGGAGTTTTGACACGGACGCAATGAGTCTCAGGCGATGCGTTGTACCAGCTGAATTTTTTACATGAATTATACGTAAAAAATGACCCAACCTATTCTGGTCGAGTCACCGTGCCTGTACTTTGGGATACGCACACACAGCGTATTGTGAGTAATGAATCGAGTGAAATCATACGCATGTTTAATACTGCCTTTAATTCTCTGACTCACAACGACGATGACTATTATCCCCAAGCATTACGTACTCAAATTGATGACATTAATGAGTTCATTTACCACAACGTGAACAATGGCGTATACAAAGTCGGCTTCGCAACAACACAAGACGCCTATGAAAACGCATTTGACACGTTGTTTGCAGCGCTTGATACGTTAGACAACGCTCTCTCAACGAAACGGTACTTGCTAGGCAATACACTTACGGAAGCCGACATTCGTCTTTTTACAACACTGGTGCGTTTTGATGCCGTCTACGTTGGGCATTTCAAATGCAATCTGCGTCGTATTGAAGACTATCCCAACTTAAGTGAATATTTGCGTGATATATACCAAGTTGCAGGGGTCGCTGACACCACAGATTTAACGCACATTAAGCGCCACTATTATTTCAGCCATACCCAAATTAACCCAACTCAGGTAGTACCAATTGGGCCAGAGACTCAATCTATCACGACCCCACAATCGTGCATTGCTTGCTCAATAGCAACACAATAAACGCGGTGGAGCTATCCCACCGCCTCTAAAGAATGTCCCGAAAATTCGTATAAAGTTGTTTGTGCTATCAATTTTTCCGAATGCTGTGATTCATTTTTCTCGATGTTAACTCATTAAAAGGTGAACTAAAGTTCAATTCGAACTGAGAACGATTCACATTAGGAAGCACCGATATGAGAACAACGAAGAAACACATGCTGTCTGCTGTAGCGATTATGGTGTCGGTTTTTGCCACACCAAGTTATGCAAGCATGACCAATGAAGCAAAAACCAACCAGTTTTGGTGGCCAGAGCAACTCAACCTAAGCCCACTTCGACAACACGCCGCAGAATCCAATCCGTATGGTACGAATTACAACTACGTTGCCGAATTCAGCAAGTTAAATTTACAGCAAGTAAAACAAGATATTGAAACAACACTTAAAGATTCCAAAGATTGGTGGCCTGCTGATTGGGGTCACTACGGACCGTTAATGATCCGCATGGCATGGCACAGCGCAGGGGTTTATCGAATTCACGATGGTCGCGGTGGTGCGGCTGGCGGTCAACAACGTTTTGATCCGCTTAATAGCTGGCCTGACAACGCGAATTTAGACAAAGCACGTCGTCTGCTTTGGCCTGTAAAGAAAAAGTACGGTAAGAGCCTTTCTTGGGCTGACTTAATGGTCTTAGCTGGTAACGTTGCACTGGAATCTATGGGCTTCGAAACGCTTGGTTTTGCCGGTGGCCGCGCGGATGACTGGGAGCCTGATTTGGTGTATTGGGGTCCTGAGACTGCTTTCTTAAAAGACGAACGCCGTGACAATAAAGGTAAGTTAAAAGGCCCCCTTGCGGCCGTTGAAATGGGCTTGATTTACGTGAACCCTGAAGGCCCACATGGTAAGCCCGACCCATTGCTTGCTGCGCAGGATATTCGAATGTCTTTTGGCCGAATGGCGATGAACGACGACGAAATCGTTGCGTTAATTGCAGGGGGTCATACTTTTGGTAAAGCGCACGGGGCTAAGAAACCGGCCGATTGCACCGGCAAAGAACCCGCAGCCGCTGCAATTGAAGACCAAGGCTTTGGTTGGAAAAACAAATGTGGCAAAGGCCATAGTGAAGACACGACCACAAGTGGTCTTGAAGGTGCGTGGACCGTTACACCAACTCAATGGTCTACTAACTATTTAGATAACCTAATGAATTTCAATTGGGTAATCACGAAAAGTCCAGCCGGTGCTACGCAATGGATCCCAGACAATGCAGCCGCGGCGAACTTAGTACCGGATGCTCACGTAGCGGGTAAACGCCATGCGCCTATCATGTTCACGACAGACTTAGCGTTAAAGTTCGATCCGCAGTTCAAACAAATTGTTGAACGCTTTAGAGCAGATCCAAAAGAGTTCGAACATGCGTTTGCAAAAGCATGGTTCAAATTGACTCATCGCGATATGGGGCCTCGTGCTCGCTACGTCGGTGCGGAAGTACCAAGTGAAGTCTTCTCGTGGCAAGATCCTGTGCCTGTCGCTGACTACAACCCCATTACGGCATCCGATGTAAAAACATTGAAAGCGCAAATATTGAAATCCGGTTTAAGTGTGCCTGAACTTGTCCGAACAGCGTGGGCAGCGGCGTCAAGCCACCGAGTAACGGATATGCGAGGCGGCGCAAATGGTGGTCGTCTACGTTTAGAACCCCAGATCAATTGGGAAGCGAACAACCCAACCGAAGTAAAAAAAGTGTTGGCTGAGCTTGAATCGATACAACAGTCGTTTAATAAGCATGCAGGCAAGAAACACGTTTCTCTTGCTGACCTAATCGTACTTGGTGGCAGCGCAGCGGTGGAGAAAGCCGCAAGCGAAGCCGGCGTGAACGTCATGGTTGATTTTAAACCAGGCCGTACAGACGCAACTCAAGCACAAACCGACATTAACTCCTTTGCGGTTCTTGAGCCAAAGGCAGATGCATTCAGAAACTATTACACCATGGACGCATTTATGTCACCGACAGAAATGTTGGTTGATAAGTCCAACATGCTTGGCCTGACAGTGCCTGAAATGACGGTGTTGCTGGGTGGAATGCGCGCACTCGATGCAAACTACCAAGGCTCTAAAAATGGCGTATTTACGAATAAACCGGGGACGCTAACGAATGACTTCTTCATTAATTTACTCGATATGTCTACGACTTGGAGTAAATCAGCAACGGAAGGGTTATACGAAGGTCACGACCGTAAAACGGGCAAACTCAAGTGGACAGCAACACCTGTTGATTTGATTTTCGGTTCACACTCAGAACTACGCGCAATTGCAGAAGTTTATGCTTCTGATGACGCCAAACAGAAGTTTGTAAATGACTTTGTTGAAGTGTGGGTAAAGGTGATGCGTTTAGACCGCTTCGACCTACGTTAATTCAGTACGTAAAAAGCCTACCTCAACGGGTGTAGGCTTTTCTTTCTGTTCATTTTTTCATTTATTACTCGTCACTTGTCACCACCAGTGGGATGCGTTACCAACTAAACTTCGCGTTAGATTGCCTTGGCCTAGCAAAAATAGAGACTCCGTAGAGATCAGTTTTTTACTAAGTAATGGTCTTTGCGGCTTAATAAAGCGCTTACCTTGTATGATGAAGTACGTCCAAGTTAGTAAAAAAGTGATCTGTATGACCTATTTCTCTCATTTTTAGGTCTACGACACCCCATTTCACCATGGAATACAGAAAAAGTGCCTCCTAAACCATCACCACGTTAGTAAAATTGTGATCTGCGCCACAAAATCCGCTGGTTTTTGAACAAAATTGCCTCCTCACATCGACACAGATCACTTTTTTACTAACCCAACGATCATTTTAGTTAGTAAAAAAGTGATCTATCCTTTCGAACAGGTCTAGAGACACCGTCGTTACTTACTTCTAGCAAGGTTGCAGGTTACATTTGTAACTACGAGAGTAAAGGGTGGAAGAGCAAAACATATAACTTTAGTGTTATTTATCAGTAAGTTAACTTTATTCTACATTGGATCGCTTTTTTACTAACTGGAGAGGCAAAGTTAGTAAAATTTTGTACTGTAAACCCCCTTTACAGTAACTAGTTAAATTCTCTCAATTTTTTTCATGCTATCTGTACGACCCCATGAATACTAGCCAGAGCAAAATTTTACTAACTTAGAACGCTTATCTAGATATGCTGTCACTCCAACGCAAAGCCATTGCACTTTTCCCTCGAATCCATACACTGCTCTTTCAATCCCCAAATCATAATAACAAAGAGAAATTGCATGAAACTTCGTATGACTTTCCTTTCTGCAGCGATTGTTGCTGCGCTTGCTGGATGCAGCCAAGCTCCAGTGGAATCTCAGCAAACAGCAAACGCGACAGCAGAACAAGTACAAACCGTTGAGAACGTATTACTAGAACCATTTAAAGGCCCGTATCAAGGTGTACCACAGTTCGATAAAATGGATTTGAACCTACTCAAACCTGCACTTGAAATGGCGATGGCGGAAAACTTAACTGAAATCGACAAAATCGCGAATAACAGTGAAGCGCCTAATTTTGAAAACACCATTGCCGAATTAGAGCGTGCAGGTAAAACGCTGGAGCGCGTTTTTACCTACTATGGTATTTGGTCTTCAAACGTATCTAGCCCTGAATTCCGTCAAATTCAAGGCGAAATGGCCCCTAAACTCGCGGCATTTAATTCTAAAATCACGCAAAATGAAAAGCTGTTCTCACGCATTAAAACGGTTTACGAAAGTGACGAGTTCAAGTCGCTAACGCCAGAGCAACAACGCGTCACTTGGCTAACTTATAACGGCTATGCGCGTAACGGTGCAACGCTGCAAGGCGACGCTAAGAAGCGTTATGCTGAAATAAACCAAGAACTTGCGACACTGCATGCGAAATTCTCGAGCAACGTGTTAGCGGATGAAGAAAACTACGTTGTTTATTTAACAAAAGAGCAGTTAGCAGGCCTACCTGAATCATTTATCGAATCCGCAGCGGCAGCAGCAACTGAGCGTGAACACGCGGGTATGTACGCGATTACCAATTCACGTTCTTCGATGGATCCGTTTTTAACCTACTCAACTGAGCGTGAACTGCGCGAAAAAGTATGGCGCAATTACTACGACCGAGGTAACAACGGAGATGAATTTGATAACAATGCCGTTATTAAACAAATCCTTACTCTTCGTAATGAACGCGTTAAGTTACTCGGCTATGAGAACTATGCACAGTGGCGTTTAGAAGATCGTATGGCAAAAACACCCGAAAATGCGATGGGTCTGATGAACAAAGTCTGGCCAGCCGCCATTGCTCGCGTAAAAGAGGAAGTCGCTGATATGCAAGCGATTGCCGACAAAGAAGGTGCAAACATTAAGATTGAACCGTGGGACTACCGTTTCTATTCAGAGAAAGTGCGTAAGGATAAATACGATCTCGATTCAAATGAAGTGAAGCAATACCTGCAGCTAGATAAATTACGCGAAGCGATGTTCTATGTTGCTGGTCGCCTATTTAACTTTGAATTTACTGAAGTGCCTGCAGGTAAAGTTCCTGTCTTCCACGAAGACGTAAAAGTATGGGAAGTGAAAGACAAAACCACAGGTAAACACATTGGTCTTTGGTATCTTGATCCATTCGCACGAAAAGGCAAACGTTCTGGCGCGTGGGCGACCACCTACCGCAGTTACACCACGTTTGATGGTGAAACCAATGTGTTGAGTTCAAACAATTCTAACTTCGTGAAAGGCGCAGAAGGAAAACCAACCTTGATTTCTTGGTCAGATGCGGAAACGTACTTCCATGAATTTGGTCACGCACTTCACTTCTTGTCAGCAGACGTCGTTTACCCAACTTCACACTCAGGCGTTCGAGACTATACGGAATTCCAATCTCAGTTGCTTGAGCGTTGGTTGTTAACGGATGAAGTGATCAGCCAATTCTTGGTTCACCATGAAACGGGCAAACCAATGCCGGCTGAACTAGTTCAAAAAATTAAGAACTCAGCAACGTTCAACCAAGGTTTTGGTACAACGGAATACATGGCATCTGCAATCATGGACTTGCTGTACCACACAACCGATCCTGCGAAGATTGAACCACAGAAATTTGAGAAAGAGCAGTTAACGAAACTCGGTATGCCAAGTGAAGTTGTCATGCGTCATCGCAGCACACACTTCGGCCATATTTTCTCAGGCGAAGGGTACTCAGCGGGCTATTACGGTTATTTGTGGGCAGAAGTACTTACGTCTGATGCGGCAGAGGCCTTTGCAAGTGCGCCAGGTGGTTTCTATGACAAAGACGTATCGGCTCGTCTTGTAAAGTATCTATTCTCAGTACGTAACGCGATGGATCCTGCAGAAGCGTATCGCTTATTCCGCGGCCGTGATGCAGAAGTAAATGCGTTAATGCGTGACCGTGGTTTTCCTGTAACGGAATAATAGACGGCGTAAGGTGTGCCACGTCACACCGTTTTCGCAACGTTAAAAAAAGCGGTGCTTGATTGAATCAAGCACCGCTTTTCATTTCTCATTTACAATTTGCCTACCAACACGTGTTTAGTTCATGCCAATTCAATCAAACAAATATTCCGCGTGAAAACGCAAATGGTCTTCAATAAAACTCGCAATAAAGTAATAGCTGTGGTCATAACCTGCGTGCAAGCGTAACTCAAATCGACCGCTGTACGACTCGGCTGCCGCCTCCAGCGCCAAGGGTTTGAGCTGCTCAATCAAGAATGGATCGGATTCACCTTGGTCAACTAAGATGGGCGTTTCACCCGTTGATTGTGACAGCAAAATGCTGGCGTCATGCTCTTTCCAACGCGTTACGTTATTCCCAAAATAGGCAGTGAATGCTTTTTGTCCCCACGGACATTGCGTAGGATTACTAATTGGACTGAACGCAGAAATAGAACGGTATTGCTGTGTGTTTTTAAGTCCAAGCGTTAACGCACCGTGCCCACCCATACTATGCCCTGAAATAGATGCGACCTCAGACACAGGAAAATGCGTTTGGATAAGCGATGGCAGTTCCTTCGTCACGTAATCATACATGTGGAAATGTTCAGACCATGGCGCTTGTGTCGCGTTGACGTAAAACCCTGCACCTTGTCCAAGATCATAGCCGTCATCGTTTGCAACCGCATCACCACGGGGACTGGTGTCCATCGCTACAATCGCGATACCTAGCTCAGCAGCCACACGAAAAGCCCCAGCTTTTTGCATAAAATTTTCATCTGTGCACGTCAGTCCAGACAACCAATACAATACTGGAACTTTGTTTGCGTCTGATGCTTGAGGTGGTAAAAATATGGCAAAACGCATTGCACAATTAAGCACATTGGAGTGATGGGTATATTGTTTATGCCAACCACCAAACACCTTGTTTTGACTTACATTTTCTATTGTCATTGTAACCTCAACACGCAGACGACCATGGCCGCTGCAATTTATCCATAAGTAAATTGAGTTATTTATCCATATGTACGACAGAGCGGATACTCTTACCTTCATGCATTAAGTCGAATGCGGTGTTCACCTCGTCTAGACTCATTGTGTGCGTTATGAACTCTTGCAAGCCGAATTCACCAGCTAAATAACGCTCAACAATTTCTGGCAACTCAGTACGGCCTTTCACTCCACCAAATGCAGAACCTCGCCAAACTCGACCTGTCACTAATTGGAAGGGACGCGTTGCAATTTCTTGACCTGCACCCGCAACACCGATGATCACAGACTCACCCCACCCTTTATGGCAACATTCCAGCGCTTGACGCATAACGTTTACGTTACCGATACACTCGAACGAGAAGTCGACACCACCGTCGGTCATTTCAATGATTACGTCTTGGATTGGTTTATCAAATTTTTGTGGGTTAATGACATCCGTCGCACCTAGCTGTTTCGCTAAATCAAATTTACTTTCATTTATATCGACACCAATAATACGACTTGCACCCGCCATGCGTGCACCAATGATTGCAGATAAGCCGATACCACCAAGGCCAAAAATCGCCACCGTGTCACCTGCTTTTACCTTCGCCGTATTTAGTACCGCGCCCATGCCAGTTGTAACACCACAACCTAGCAAGCATACCTCTTCGAGTGGCGCTGCTTTGTTGATTTTTGCCAACGAGATTTCAGGTAAAACAGTATATTCCGAAAAAGTCGAACAACCCATGTAGTGATAAATAGGTTGGCCGTCTTTGTAGAAACGAGTCGTGCCATCTGGCATCAACCCTTTTCCTTGAGTTGCACGTACCGCTTGGCATAAGTTGGTTTTACCCGATTTACAGAACTTACATTCGCGACACTCTGCGGTATAAAGAGGAATAACGTGGTCGCCAACTGCCACACTCGTGACGCCTTCACCCACCATTTCAACCACGCCACCACCTTCGTGTCCTAAAATAGAAGGAAATACACCTTCTGGGTCTTCACCAGACAGCGTGAATGCATCGGTATGGCAAACCCCTGTGGCGACGATACGAACTAACACTTCACCTTTTTTCGGTAGTTGTACGTCCACTTCTTCCATTTTAAGTGGTTCACCAGCGGCCCATGCGACGGCCGCTTTTGATTTAATAAACTGTTGTCCAGGTTCAAGATGTAATGCCATTACGGTTTCCTTCTACCAATAAGAATATTTATGCTATCAAGTATAGCTATTTCACATTTATTGATAATATGGCTAAATTGAAAATTATTTTTACGTATACGTAATAATGGCATGTTGAAATGGCAAATTGGGAAGGTGTGAGTGAATTTGTTGCGGTGGCGGAATCAAACAGTTTTACGCAAGCAGCAAAGAAATTAAATACGTCTGTAGCTCAAATAAGCCGCAAAGTTGGAATGTTAGAAGAACGACTCGCCGTGAAGCTTTTGAATCGTACCACGCGAAAAGTTACGCCAACCGAAGCTGGCATGCTTTACTACCAAAAATGTAAACACTTAGTCGATGGTCTTGAACTTGCTGAACTCGCAGTTACCCAAATGCAAACTGCGCCAAAGGGACTAGTTAAAATCACGGCGCCCGTGACGTATGGTGAAAAACACCTTGCGCCGCTACTCAACCAATTTCTACAACTTCATCCTCAAGTAGATCTCGAGCTTATCTTAACCAATCAACGTCTTGATTTAATCGAATCAGGTATTGATATCGCCGTACGACTGGGCAAACTTGCTGATTCCAGCTTAATCGCCAAACGCCTATCAAGCCGGCAATTATATGTTTGTGCAAGCCCTGATTACCTCGCGCAATATGGGGAGCCGCATACGCTGTCGGAATTGGCACATCACCAATGCTTAAGTGGCACAATTGATTATTGGCGTTTTGATGAAGCAGGGAAAGAGAAATCAATGCGCATTTCTGGCCGAATAAAGTGCAACAGTGGGTTCGCACTACGCGATGCCGCAATTCGTGGCTTAGGCCTAATCCAATTACCTGACTATTATATTCAAGACGATTTAGATAATGGTCAATTGATCGAGATTTTGCGCCCTTACCGCGCAAAACTAGAGGGGATTTGGGCACTGTACCCTGAAAACCGCAACCTTTCGCCAAAAGTCCGTTTGCTCATTGATTTTTTAGCAGAGCAATTACGCAACGAGGGACTCAGAGTTTCGCGATGATATTCCCTGAATCAACATTCATTTACTGGTCATTCATCGCTCAACGCGGTTCTATTTTAAATCACTCTGTGGTACGTTTCTGAAAACGGTCAAACAATAATAAAGAGAAATAATGAGATCGCTCCAACCTTTAACCATTGGCTTACTGTTTAGCCTAACTAGTCTGAATGTTTACGCACAAAAGAATGTTGGCTGGGAAGCCATGGTAGACTTAGCTTCCCAGTTCAGTAATCGTGTTGGCGGTACGGAAGAAGAAGCAAAAGCAGCTCAGTGGCTAGTAGAACAATACCAACAACTTGGCTATCAAGCCCAAGTAGACGAATTTCAATTCCAGCTCGGTGAAAAAACACTCACAACGCGCAACCTTGAAGTCGAAATAAAAGGTAAATCAGAAGATGTGCTTATCATCGGCGCTCACTATGATTCCGTGCCGAGTCGTGAAGGCTCAAGTGGCTTTACTGATAACGCCTCAGGTGCTGCAACGTTAATCGGAATAGCACATAATTTGGTCGGGAAAACACCCCACTATACGATTCGATTGGTTTCGTTTGGCGCCGAAGAAATGGGGTTGCATGGCTCTATTCATTACGTAAGTGCCAAGCAGGCAAGCCTTGGAAAAGTCGTCGGGATGATAAACCTTGATACTGTCATTGGCGGTGACAACCTTTATATCCATAGCGCACACACCGTACCTTACGCCTGTGATCGTTATAATGGTAGCGAGTTCAATTCGAGTAAATCACTCAGAGATACATTGCTTGTCGACGCGGCGAATATTAAAACCATCCAGTATGACTTACATCCCAAAACGGCAGATTATCCAGAAGGCGAAACCGGTGAATGGTCCGATCATGCTCCATTTGCTTGTAATGGCATTCCAACGGCCTACATCGAAGCCACCAACTTTACGCTTTATGGTAAAGATGGCTATGACGGCTATTCGCAAACGGCTGAGGCTAAGTTTTGGACGTGTTATGACAAAGCCACACTCGGTGCTTGTGACAGAAATGAAGAAAAGAAATGGGGCCAAATTTGGCACACACCATACGATTCGCATGCCCAAATGGTTGGTGATCTAAAAGAAAAAATCGCGCTCCAATTTGATGCAAACGTCGAATTACTATCAAACTACGTCATTAAGAAATCACTCTAGCCGTGATCGCATGCAGGAGAGTATGAAGATAAAAGAAGACTCTCCTGCAAAGCACATGCTACTTCACTCAATCCACCAGCGAAAGGGTGAGTTCAGCAGCCGAAACTTCTTTGCATCCACGCGTATTTTGACCACACCACAAGGGTGAAAAGTCGTCTAGCCCTCGTTGTTCAGCAAGGCTACGAAGCTGAGCCATTTCAATCGATGCATAGGGGAACGACGGCGCAAGTTCACTCATATAACCTAGCTCAATCATTGCTCTATTCACAATGCCTCGAGCGGGTTTCCCAGAGAAAACATTCGTAAGTGCAGTATGTGATGCTCTTGAACTTTTTATAGCCGTTCTATGCAAATCAGAAGTGAGTGCTTCTTTGCATAGCAAATAAGCCGTGCCAACTTGTACGGCTGACGCACCTAAAGCGAATGCCGATTTAACCGTGTTACGGTCCACAATACCACCAGCGGCAATCACAGGAACACTGACTTTATCGACAATTTGCGAGACAAGGCAAGCCATACTGAGCTGTGTTGTAATGTCATTAGTCAAGAACATCCCTCGATGCCCTCCCCCTTCGTTGCCCTGCGCGATGATCCCATCGACACCGTTTTCGTCTAACCATAAGGCTTCTTCTACGGTCGTCGCGGATGACACCACTTTTGCCCCCCACGCTTTCACGCGCTTGAGAAGACTCGGTTCTGGCAAACCAAAATGAAAACTGATAAACGGAGGAGCAAATGCCTCAATGGCATCTGCCACTTCATGACTGAAGGGAACACGACTACTGCCTTTCTTGCTTTCATCAAATTCGCTATCTAACTCACTGAAAAAAGGGCGTAACCGTGTTTGCCACTGTTTTTGTCTGAGTTCGTCAAATGGTTGCACGGTATGACAAAAGAAGTTCAAATTGTAAGGCTTATTTGTGTTGGCCCGCATAAGCTCGAGTTCGCTGATTATTTGTTCCGTGCTTAACATGCCACAAGGGAGCGAACCTAAACCGCCTGCGTTTGATACCGCAATGGCTAGGGCGCTGTTTTGTACACCCGCCATTGGCGCTTGGATCACGGGTAACTCCGTACCGAGTAAGGTTTTGAAATTGTTATCCATATTAATCCTTTAATGATGAAGACTGCGGCAAGGTGCAGTCATTTAGGACCAATGTACTCCGTTTCGCTGTCTATTTACAGACGATTTATTGTGTAGAAAGATTAATCCACTGTCGCAATTGCAGCTTCGATACGCGACTCGCACAGAGACGTGCCTGGTAAGGTAGCACAATAGTCACTTGCGGCAGCGAGCGTTGTTGATTGATTCTGTCTACTCTGTAATCGACTTTCGAGCGACGTACGCTCCGTTGCATCGTCTGTGACCGCCACAAATGCAGACAATCGCTCAATTTCATCCCACACCAGATCTTGGTATCCACGCAAACGAGCTGACAGTTCTTTATATCGAGTAGGGATTGCTATTGTCCCAGCATTTGCTAAATCGTAGTGTCCAGAATCTTCATAACGTTCTACATCGTATTTAATCACGTTAAGGTGTTGATCCGTTAAATCACGGCCATAATCGCCACCATCAAGTAAATACCCAAACAGTTCATCGGCGAACGCCATACACGGTTCAAGGTTGTCGGTTTTGCAGTGCATAGGGCCATGTTGTGTGAGTTGAGCCAACTTCGGGGTCATTCCGCCATCCGTGTTGACTTGAATGGTGTACACCGCGTTTTTCGTTGCTTCTAAAAACTCTTTCGTTTTCGTTATCGTTTTTTTGAAAAACAGTACCTTAATTTTAATTTTAGTCTGGAACCATTCGTATTCTTCACGCGTTTTAAAATGAAGTTTAGCTGACACATACAGCTTTGATCCCAATCGAATATTGTGAATAAAGCTATTCCCACAGCGATTTCTTGCTTGTAAAGGATCGTGCTTAAGTAGGTCGCTAAACGCAGGCTTAACCGTTCGGTTTTCGAAATTATAACTGCCTTTTTCATAGCCAAGTTCGATCACTGACGCTGCACTATTTCGATTCTCGGTCACGCGGCGACGCATTGAAAACTTCACCGAACCACCGAATATCACTAAGTTAATTCCGCCTTGGACGCTTCCTGCAATGGTATTTATCATGGTATTTGAGTCAAACGCACCTCGATAACTCAATTCGCCCATACTTCCGCCTTGGAACACCCAATCTCCATCCAGACACGCTTCTTTCGTAATGCCGTTTTCTAGCTCAAATCCTTGTCCAAGTTGCTCATTTTGAGTACCGAGCGAATAGAAAGATTGACCCCAAGCAAAGGGTTGAATAAACAAAAGCAGAAAAAGGGCTGCGACGTGTGTTTTATACATAAATGACCTCAAAGCTTCGAAAAGGGGAGGTTTCCCTCCCGCTTTTGATTAGTTGTCGAAAGACGTACCGTAGGTAGGAAGTGCGGTTTTACATGGGAGCCAAACCATCAAGCCTTTTGCTGGTTCATCTGGGTCTACGAACGTAGGAGCTCAACCCAAATTGCGATAACCTAAAGACGTGTTGTTGTCTTCAACACCGAAGTTTGCCGTCGCCTCACGCGCATTTTCACACTTAAAATATTGCGTCATGTTGTCAGCAGGAATGTTCAAATCGGCAAGGCTATAGTCCACGATACAATTTACGCCACTTGTGCCGCAGGTTGCTAAATAATCATTCCAACTATCCGTACAAGCTGTGCCATAGGGGTTGTCACGACAAATGCGCGCCTGCTCTTCATAAATCCAAGCATTGCCGTAGGCTGCGTCTTTTACACGTTCTGCTTTTAAACGCTGCGCTTCTGTCATCCAACTTGCGTATTGTGCAAGTACGCCGCGAGCACGATATTCATGGTTTACTGACTTTTTAAATTGGTCTTCAAGCCAAAGTGTGCGGTACGTAGTTTCAAAACGAATGTCACGGTTGCCGGAGTCAAGGCGACGTACATCTAATGAACTCACTTCATAAGGTGTCGCTTTGTAACGAACCACGTTGTAGTCCGAAAGACTGTTAAACTGCGCGCCAAAATCGTTTTTCGCGTAGTTCACCGCTTGCTCGAACAAAGTAAAACAAGGTTTGTAGTTATCAAGCGAACAGGTAATGATGTTGTTCGGAATGATGTTCAGCAATTGTTTTGGGTCACCACCTTTTTGCAATGCGCGAACTGTAATACGCACGCTTTTCTTGAGGTCTTCGTCGATGTAGTTCAGCTTGCCATCGACTTTAATGCCGATGTTACCAGCACCGTAACTTACGCCCAAATAGCCACCAATTTCACTCTTATGTTGCTCACTTAAGTATTCAATTTTCATGTTGATAAGCAACTGTGCCCCATACTCAATTTCTGAGATGAACGCATCCCCTGCCATCGACATCAATTTACTTTGATACTCGTTCGCCAAAGTGTTGCCAGACGGCGTTAACGTAAAGCCCGCGTTTGCATCTAAAGGTTGCAACACTCGCTTTTTCGGCGTAAGTGATGCTTGAAACGTATAAGTATTAGAGAACTCGGTAGAGGCCATTTCCTTTGCTAAATGTCCACCTGCACTGACACGAATAACAGGAAAACCTACATCGACATCCACGTTACCGTTTAATTGGCTTAACACTTCGTCGTAACTACCATTGTTCACTAGTTCAAATTGAACACGCGTGTTACCCATGGTTTCTGACACTTTACCGGCAACAGTTTGGACATTTAAAAACAGTTTTTTGTCACTGTTGTACGCTGTACCGAGCACGACGTGGTCGTTCATTAACCCTGGTATTTCACTTTGGAATGTATTCAGTGATTGCGCCTTTTGCAGTAGCTTCACTTCATTGTTGTCATCCGACATTGCGAAGACTGAGCTGCTTGCTGCTAGGGCAAGCAAAATCGTACTTGTCGTCTTTTTCATGTTCTTACCCTCTATTTCAAATAAAGGAGGTAATCTTCTACCTCACCCGAATCAATTTCTTTACACGCGTCATTGTTACCGCCTAAGTAATCCATCGTAACGCGCATTTTGGTGACACCTGCTTTGGCACCCGCTGGCGCTTTTACTTGGATAGTGAGCGGCTGTTCAGAAACGCCCGCGAAAATCGATTCACCAGTATCTTTGAAATCGCCATCGAGGTTCCAATCAATAAACACGTGCCATGTTTCTGGATAGGTTTCTTCTGTCGCGAAACCAGGAGTGAGAGTAAGTTCATAACTGCGGTCACGGTACAAACGCGCCGTTTCACCTACATAGTTACTGTAAAATGTGTTCGTCGAGCTATTTTCAAGGCCTGCAAACGTGACTTTCTTGATGTGTTCGTAATCGCGTTCACGCGACTTCGTTGGGCAGTAAGTTGGAATAGCAGGAGAAATCATCATTGCACTAATGCGGTAATCCGATGGGATCTGATTACAGCTATCAGTGGGGCTTTTGCCTGCAAACCAGTTTTTTGGATTCATTTGTTCCTCATCACCAAAAGTGATGTAGCGAGCATCCGAACGCAATTGCCCATTTTTATACAGCAATGCTTTTTTTAGGTTTGCGATTTTTTCTTCGTTTGGAATTGGATTGGATGGGTCAAACACGTTATCCGCGACTTCAATCAGTAGTCCCGGGTAACACTTCTCCAACCATTGGTAGCGGCCAAGCGCTTGTGATGGTGACAAAATATCGCGTGATTCAAACACCGTGTCTGTCGCGAAGGCGTTTGGCGTAATAGTAGCTGCAAGCATTGCAACGGTTACGCCGGATAATAATGGCTTCAACATGTGCTTCTCCTTACAACTCTAACCATTTTTTGTCGTATTGATTGAGGCGAGATTGGGTATCTACCTCACGCGTTCTGCAGTAACTACCGATTGGATTGCGCTTACAGTACGCCACTGCGTCTGCCAAGATGAACGAATTAAACAACGCGTTATCACGTATTTGTTCAATTGCAGAACGCTGTTGATTATTCAATTCACTGCCGTAGTAGTTAATGAGGTTATCCGCGCGGCGGTTATCCAAAATAGCGGCAACCCAAGCGTCACTCATGTTTTTCATGGCAAGTTTCGTTAGGATGCTTTTCGCAGGATAGGTATCTTCTGGTACTAAGCTCATCAAGCTTGGACCCGAATCCTTGTAGTTAGAAGTGAACACTTTCGTGACGTTATAGTCATCTAATGCATTGAACTGCTTAACGTAATTTGTTTTCACGTAATCGATGGTGTTTTTAAACACGTCAAAACACGGGGTTGGATTTTCCATCGTACAGTTTACGAGCTGATTTGGGATAACACTAAGTAACTGCGTCGGATCACCACCAAGTTGCAAGGCCGATACCGTCACTTTGATGTTGCGTTTAACATCGGAGTCTACTTTTTGCAGTTTACCGCTGACACTGACTTTGCCCGCCCAATCCACACCGAGCTGACCGCCCCACTTCACTTTGTCTTCGTCGTTTTTATATTGGAATTTCAGTGTCACCATCACTTGTGAACCGTATTCCATTGCTGAAACGAACTCGTTGCCAACGTTATTAAACTTATCGCCCGGGTTTTCGTTGACCAAGTCGATAGCAGCCTGTGTTGGCAAATAGCCCGTTTGTGGATCAGCAACAAGCAAACGTTTCTTCGGCTTTAATGATAGAAACAGCGTGTAGGTGCCTGTGTAATTGTCGGCCGCATTTTGCTTCGAGTAGCTTGCGCCCACATCCACTTTAATCACTGGGACGTCGAGTGCTGCGCCTAAATTACCATCAAGCATATTCGACAGCTGTGTATAGCTCATGTCTACACCCACAACAAAGTCCATTTCGGTATTGCCGTAGGTTTCGTCGACTTTGCCTCGTACACTTTGCAGCGCGTAATAGCCTTCTTTTTCACTGTGGTAAGCGGTACCTAAATTCAAGGTATCCAACTCAGACGATGATGCACTTGCATTTAACTCAGCAGGCATAGGTGCTGCGACAGCCATATTAGAGGCAGCAGCGAACCCAACCCCTAGCGCAAGCGCAAGAGGAGATAATCGATATTTCATGTTAATTTCCTTTTGAATGGGGACCTGTGAGCACAGGTCCCTTGGCGCTTAGTTCAGGCTATTGAGGTAGTCTGTTTTCCATTTTTCAGGCAGCTTTTGAAGGATTTCTTCAGGTGAAAGACGGATGTTTTGGTCTTTGTAGTTAAACTCGTCTTGTGTACCAAGATCACCCACCGCTACGCCATTAGCGAACATGGCGAAGTTACGCGCTTCGGTGAACTTTGAACCTTCATTTGGTGCTAGTCGTAGGTTGTAGATTTTGTCTTTGTAGCTTTCAGTTTCTACTTTAGTCACCAATACTGAACCTTCTTCAGTTAAGATTTGGTCACCTGCTACCAGCTCTTTTGCCCAAACAATGCCTTTGTTCACTGTCGACACTGGGTGAGTTTCGGTCATTAACAAGTTCGTGCCGTGGCTGCCCTTGATGCGATACATCTTGATAGCTTCGATACCAACAGACACATCCACCACTTTCATTGTTTCCGTTAAGTGAGGATTACTCGCAAGTGCACCGCGTACTAGGTCACCTTTTCCGATTGATTCAATTGCTTGTTGTGAACCATCCGCCATCGTGATCAACGTACCCGTTGCTAAACAGCTATAGCCCAATTTCATCAGCGGCAATACTTCACTGTAGTAGTTACCAAAGCGCGCAGCTTGTTCAGAGGTAATTGAAATTTGGAATGCTTTTGGCTGTGCTGTGCTTCCACGACGTTTGAAGTAAGGGAAACCTTTTACTGCGAATGTCATGTACCAGTTAGCTTGCGCGATGTTTGAGAACAGTTTCGCATTACCAAAACGACCTTCCGCACGAGGAATATTCCAACGGATGATTGATTCTTTGTTTACCGTGTCTACTTCCACTTCAAGGTAATCAGAGAAGTGCTTCACTGTGCTGCCAAGACCACGGTAGCTTTGTTTTGTTGCACCACCGTAGTTACCTTCTTGAAGATAGATGTTGGTTAGTTCATCTACGCCGTTAGGTCGTTGGTCAATCGGTAAATCTGTTGGGTAAATTTCTGTAATTTCATGACCAACACGAATTTCGCCGTTGAACGGGATATTTACGTTAGTAATTTCGTTGGCATTACCAACTTGATCCGGCGCGTAGTCACAGTCAGCGTGCTGACGGTTCAAACAGATTTTGATCACCGCATCGTTGTTGTGGTCAATTGGGTGAACTGCGGTATAGCGAGGACGACCGTCTTCAAGTACCGAGTTTATTTTCATCTCGTCTTTTGCCGCGATTTTATCTGCAGAATTTAAGCCTGCCGTTTGATAAGCTGCACCGATGTGATCCCAAGAGAATGGGTATTCAGTGTACTTGATCGTTGAACTAATCGAACCATCTTCATTCTCTAATTCAACATACGAACTTGCATAAATAGTTTCTACATTTGGGAACTGTTGTTTCAGCGTTTTCAATGAAACCACTGACGTTGCCAAAGTATCTTTACCATCTAATACGTTCATTGTACTGCCAAGCGGCGCAAGCTGATTACCGTTTTCATCTTCAAGTAAGATGTCAATGTACGTTGCTTTCGTGCCGCCAAAACGTGAACTTTTAGCACGAACCATCAAATAGAGCTTCGTTGTTGTCACTAGATACCGCAATGTTCATGTCTAAGAACAAATGCGCTTCTTTAATCACGTCCACTTCCGTTTCGCTTACGGGTGGCAACGCTTCTGCTGTTGTCATTGCCGCGGCACGTTTTGCTGCAAATTGCTGCGTACGTAGTTCATCCAGCGTTTTGTGCAATTGCGGGAATTTACTCGCTGGGCGATTTGCGCGGTTTAAACGCTCTTTTGCCAACTTGTAATGTTGTGGATTGGTCATATCCAACTTGCGAACACCTTGTTCGTTTCGCTTTGTAATCTCAGCGCCTTTAGACGCGGCAGGACCTGTAGAATGAGACATCACATTTGCCGCATCCTTTGCATCAACCACTTCCGTTGCAGAAGCCGTTAAAGCGTGACTGACAGAGAGTGCCAAGAGCATCGGTACAAACTGTTTAACCGTAGGCTTTTTCATTAGTATATTTCCTTTAATTTTTTATGATTTCAACGAGATAATCTTCGATTTCTCCGCTTCCCGGGGTCGCAGAACTGCTGTAGTCAGAACAAGGGTCAATACTGTTGATTCGGCTAAAATCGTAGTACTGCAAAATACGCATACGTGTACGTGTAGTCCCTGTTTTGATTAAGTTGGCTGGCAATTGGAATGTGCCTTGCACGAATCCGTTACCAAAATCTTGTGTTGTGTTATCAAAATCCGCGATGATGAGTTCTGACTTGTCATTTCGCCAATCTCCATCACCAAATTGCCCGTTTTGATTAAGATCTATCCAAACGTGATAGTTCTCAGCAAACTTGTCACTACCTGCGTAGTCCGCTTCGATACGATAAGTGTTGTTTTGACCAACATAGAGTCGAATAGGATTGTTTGGATTTACAACGCCAGGCAGTTCGCTATTCGTAAACGGCCCGTCTTGGTTAAACGTTACATTCTTGATGTGCTCGTATTCCGTGAAACCACTTGCTTGGCAATACGCAATTGGTTCATCCGGTTTAAGCTCAAGTTGCAAGCTCGTAGTGCCAGAAACGTAATCCCAATTTTTGTTGTAATACTTAATTTCCAATGATGGTGTAAAACTACCTGCGTCATAGACATGCACGTTGTCTTTGCCAAAATCGTAACTAGAGACTTCTTGAACTGGTGAACCATCACCAAAATTCCAGATTAGTTTTATTAACTTATAAGAACTACTAAGATCACTGGGCTTCTGCGTGTCATTGATGAATGCCACTTCATATTGACCATTGTCGAGCTTTTTCACCGTGTGCGTAAGCTGTGGCTTGAATGTGCCTTCACCGAGCGTGATCTCTTTGCTTGTTTGCTTATCGCCATCGTCATGGCGCACCGTCAATGTAACGTTATAGGCGCGCTCTTCAACATAGGTATGGGAAGTCTGTATTTGCGTAGAGGTAAAGCCGTCACCAAATTCCCAATACACCGTACTGCCTTTTGGCATGACACTGGAATTCGCATTGACGCTCAATGTTTTACCCGTAACAGAATACTCAAAACGCGGTGTAATTTGAGTTTGAAAGTTGACTGTTTTTGACCAACGAGCCAGTTCGTTACTGTGTTTATCTAGCGCGCGTAACACAACTTCGTAGGCACCACTTCGGCTATATTCATGCGTAGGTGATTTATCCGAGCTTTGTACCCCATCACCAAAACTCCAACGCCAATGTTCGATGCGCGCATCAATCGTGTTGTTCGTAAACGACACCAAATTCACGCCCATTGCTTCTTGGATAGAAAGCGTAACGGGTGTGGTATTTTCGATTAAATGTACGCTGTAATCTTCGATTTCACCCCAAGAGATATCACCGCAGGCTTGCTTAAGTAAGCCAAACGATACGGCGGTGCGAAGACGATACACTTTGTCGAGTTCACCTGTGAGCGACAAGCTGCCAGTGAACGTCGTTTTATTACTGCCCGATAAAACAAGTTCTGAGTTTTTGTCGAATAGTCCATCGTCGTTTTTATCAAGCCACACATAGAAGTTTTTGGTTTTATCCTGCGTATCGGCATGACTACCCGCCTCAATGGTCACATTTAACTTATTTCCATCTTGTAGGATCACAGGGTTTGCCGAAAAATCGGAATAGCCCGTTGAGCCTGATGCTTTTTCAGTACCGTTTAACGTCACTTTTGAAATAAAGTATTTATCGTGATTTACGCCATTTGCAGCACAGTACGAGTCGTTTACGGTGACATTCAGTTGGTACAAATCACTCACACCTTGCGGCGACGTTGCCGTTAACGTAACGGTATAAACGCCGGCAGCAGGGAAAGTATGGGTTGGGGCAATCGCATTACTTGTGGCACCATCATGACCAAAATCCCAATGCCATTGCCAATTTGTTGCGTCACTGCTTCCCTCTACGACATTGCCATCGAAATTCGTTAAGTTCTTAAATTGATATGCTAAGAAACGACGATCGTAACCAAACTCAGCTTCAACACCTTTGTTTACGTCTAGCGAAATACCAACTTGAGCAAAGGCCTTACGAATGTGGTTTTTCAGTTCAAACGTTTTCCAAGATGAACCATCAGCCTTTTTAACACCATCATTTGTGAGCAAGGTTGCAATTGAACTGGCTTGTCTGAATGCACAATCCGCAGCGCTTTCGTAAGTACTGTTTGCCGTCCAACAGTATTTGTTGGCGTTAGCAAAAAGAATAAATGCGTATTTCGTTGTCCATGGACTTTCTACTTCGCCCATCTTGTTTGTGGCTAAAAAGTGAAATGCACGATTGAATACACCAGCACCATGATGAGCAGATATGCTGTTGTCATAATCATCAACGTGATCAATAGATGCACCATCTTTCTTTGGTTCTGCGAAATAACGCAAAGCCTCATCTAATCGATAGGCCTCTGTATTACTTAGCCAATCGTTCGTGCCTTTGAGAAAGTATTCCGCCGCTTCACCCGCCATATCTGAAAAGGCTTCGTTAATTGCACGAGCTTGACCAGTCAACATAGACTTAGGTGTTGACGTACCAAACTCTTCCGTAAACCCGTGTGATATTTCGTGTGCAACCACATCAAGCGCAACCATTGGGTAAAATAGAAAATCGCCGTCGCCTAGGTAAATTTGGCCATTTTCGTAAAACGCTTGATCCATGTTGATGCCATAATGCACATTTTGAACGATTTTTTGGTCAAAATATGGCTTGTGTCCAAGATAGGCTTCATACATTAAACTTGCTGTTTGAGCATGAAAATGCGCATCATTGAGCGGGTTATTCGCGCTATGGAATGGCTGAAAATCATTGCGGGTTGACGTCGTACAGTCGTAACGATAGGGCGTAGTCACGGCATTAATGTTGTGCGCATAATTACGCGTTTCAACATTCTTCGCGTCAAAATAACAGTTGCTGCCTTGTCCTTCAGCTTCTAAACGAACGACAAAGGTGGTTGGTGGGTAGGCTGCATAACCAGATTGCTGATAATCATCACGAGCGACCTTAGCATTACCAGACGGACCGCTTCCTCCTTCAACGTCAAAGCGGTGTAAACCGTCAAATTTCGAGAGTAGCTTGCCATTTGAAATATCAACAAAGGCAATGACTTTTTCAGGATGTGACTTGTCACTCACTACATCAGTGAAAAATTGGATCATTGCAGCATGATGGGCGACGTTGCTTTCATCAATGAAAATAACTTGAGAGACGGTTTCATTACGGAAAACGCGTTCGTTATCTTGATAAAACGTTGCAATGAACTGCGCCTGCATTTGCGCCAGCTTGTCGTTTGACGCTAAGCGAAACTCAGGTAAATCGGCTTTCAAACCTTCTACCAGTGAGCCGTATGCCTGTTCGAGCTGTTTTCTACTATCAAGAAGCAAAACAAGCTCATGGCCCCAAATAGGTAAACCGTTGTAGCTTTGCTGCACGGTGAGAATAGTTTGAGCATCGATAGACTGCTCATTTAGCACATTGAATTGATAATTCTGCGCAGCCGATCCTGTCGAAACACGATGGTTTTGTAGTTTCGTCAATGCCACAACAGGCTTTGAACTCACTTGTTGAGAACGTACTTGTTCAAGATCAAATATTCGTTTAGCACTTTCAACTTGATTGAAAAGTGGGATTTTGTCTGCCGCTGAAGCTTGGGTTGCTAATAACCCGATTAACGTACAGAGGTACTTTACCCGATGCATACTCACTCCATTTAAATGGTCTTAACTTCCTCCAACTTCAAAGCAAACCTTTGAGACAACTTGGTATTTAAAATAGAACCCACGCTCGATGCTGAGTTTTCACTCAATATATCGGATTAAAATCGCCTTTAAAATAACCTTTGATTAACTTTTTATTAACTCGATGTAATAAAAGAAAATTTATTTTGAATCACGAAATGATCTATAAACCCTTATAAATAAGGGTTTAATCGAATTGAACGAATAATTAATAGAGTAATAACACAAATCTATTAATGCATTTTTCACAACGCTAATTGAGGATAATGTTGTTTTGGTTACAAATTGATCGGACCATAATTTCACTTAATAAAAGGAATAAGTTATTACGCTATGGAATATTGGTTTCCAATATTTCAACAAACAACACAAATAAGGTACAAGTAAGCCACGCTTTCTTGAAGGACTATTCAAAAACTTTGAACTGATAAGTGAAGGATTACGCAGTGCAATGTGCGATTAGCCAGAAACTGAAATGGCGAGTCACAGTAATACCCAATGTGCATTCAACTCGTCGTTCGAAATGCTTGAGGTAGGCCTTAACTGACCACTTTTCTTAGTAAAGTGACGATGTGGAATTTGAGCTTTTAACAAATGCAAATGGGAGAAAAGGAACGTAGTAAACGCGCACGAAATGCTTGGGCTACTTCATTGCTGGAAAAGAAAAATGCTGGTTTAACCCAGCATTTAGTTAGAATCTAAAAATCATCGAAGTTTTTAATCACCAACGACAACTGAACCACGGATATTATTGATTGCTACATCGCCAGAACCCGCATCCACAATTTCAAGGCGCTCAGCGCCATTCACGTCGATGTCGCCAGAGCCGTCGGAAATTTTAACTTTGCCTGAGACGTTCGCAATAACCAAATCACCGCTTCCATCTTCGATATCGACGTTACCCACAACGTTTTTAATGTCTATTGAGCCAGATCCATCGTCAATCACAACACTGCCCGTATTCAACAGACCAATATCACCCGAACCATCTTCGATTTCGATATGTCCCTTCACATTGGTGATTTCAATATCACCACTGTCGTCGTCTAAGTTAAGTGCCATTGTGCTTGGCACTTTCATCTCGATGTCAATTCTTGGGCTGTTTCCCGAGTACCAAACAAGACCAACTTCAACATTCTGTGTCGCGACTAACTCGGCCTTGTTGCCACGTTTTTCAAGTGTGAGACGATAGTTTCTTTCCGGTGTTGTCAAAATTTTTGCAGACAGCTGAATTTCCGTAAGCCCTTCCACACCAATTATTTTAATGTCACCCGAACCTAGATCTGCTGTTAATAGACTGATTTCTTGCGCATTCAACGTCAATGACTCTGTGACATGCTCCGTTGCTTTTTTGCCGCTGTTTCCATCAATATGAATAACACAACCTGACATGGCCATCGCCAGTCCTACGACAACTAACTTCTTTAACATCCGCTTTCCTTTTTTAATTCTAGAGTGCAGTAATAATGTTGTAACTAAGCAAGTACTTTGCCAAAGATTTTATCATTATTTTTTAATGACTTATATAAATTCATATTTTACAAAAATGTCTCACATCACCATATTGACCAAGTTTTAGCGAAAATACTCATTTTTTCTTGTTATTAGACGCACTGAGTATCAGTAAAGTTTGAGTTAAAGAAACCCTTTGATATAGCGGCATAAACTTCTTCGAAAACAATCAACAATCATCTTGCTCACCTAGTGACATTTCGAATTATGAACTACGATTAAAAGCGCAGATAAGATTGCCACGGTTCTACTCAAACACCTTAAAAACCATAAAAGCACGAACAACGTTGAATAGTTGGCAAGATAAACAATCAAGGTAACTCTCGAAAATCCATAGGATAATAAGTACGTTAATTTAGAAAAATGGAACAAGGTTAAGATAGTGTGGTTCGAGACGCGTTACCCTTTAAATGAGACAGTCTAAACGCGCACGCAGGTAAACAGACCAAATATGCGTGAGTAAGAAGGTAACAACGAAGCATGGTAAAAATACGCATTGCGATTAGCTTATGGTTATATTTTTGCTTTTTAACTTGTGTTAATAGCTATGCGAGTGAGTTTTGGCCACTGTCGCAATACAACATTCAGAATTGGTCGATCCGTGATGGGACCCCGCAAGTCAGTGTTTATGACATTGCCAAAGACGATAAGGGCTTTTTTTGGCTGGCTACCGAAAAAGGCGTCGTGAAATTTGATGGTGATAAATTCACAACTTATTCTCAACAACACTCCGAACTACTCGAAAACCCAAGGATCAAAAAGTTACTTTGGACGAATTCTAAAGAGCTGTTAATCGCAACGGACAGCGCCTTTTTCAGAATGGTTGACGATGAGTTTAAATCGATTGATACATCAAAAACGCAATCCGGCCGTGTCGTCGACATGTTGCAACTGCCTGATGGCAAAATTTATGTGGCAGCCGGAAACTTATACGAATATCAAAATGGTGCATTGATTAAACCTAAAGTGCCGCTTGAGTCAGTGAGTCAGCTTGCGATCATTAACAATCGCCTGTGCTTAAGTACTGCCGAAGTCTTTGGTTGTTTAAGTGGCAACCGGTTTATACCCCTCGGCGCGCATTTTCCACCCGCTTGGCAAGTTCAATCAATCATCGACTATCAAGGACTTACTTACCTTGGTACACAACAAGGTCTTTACTCTCTTGGCGACGACCAGCAATGGCACCCCATCCAACTGTTCGAAGAAGAAGTTCCGTCCATCCGCGCTCTATTTAAACAAGATGATGACACTCTTTGGGTTGGCACTGAAACAACACTGTATCGCTTATTCCGTGGCAAACTAATGGAATCCGTCAGTTATAAAACGAACCCAATCCTCAGTTTAGTCCTAGATGGGTTTGTTGATGAATCTGGCAACTTGTGGCTTGGTACTTTAATTTCTGGCTTAGTTCGCACTGAATTAAACCCTGCGCATCATGTCCCTGCGGAAAAAGGTATTGCTGAACCTTTTATTTGGAGTGTTGGCCTAATCGAGCAAACATTTATTGTCGGAACAGCGACTGGGACTCTATCAACAAATCAAGGACCATTTTGAACCATTTTTGCTTTTTCCAGAGCCTGATAACCCTGCAATTTATAGCTTTTACTTTGATGCTCAGAAAAATGAACTTTGGCTTGGAACAAAAGGCGGGGCTCTATGTTTACGATGCGAAAACACATCAACGCATTAAGCAATTTGAGTCGCTCGCACAAACGCAAATAAACTCTATCATCAAATCCTCTCACGATCACATATGGTTTGGCACTCAGCAAGGTCTCTGGATATACAACAATGGGTCAATTCAAGAACTCCCCTTTTTCTCTGGTAACCAATATGGCGGTGTGCGTTTTTTATATGAATATCAGGGTCAAATGTGGATAGGCACCGAAAAAGGGCTACTCACTCAAAATGGTGATTCATTTACAAAAGTGAATCATACGATATTGGAAAAAACATTCATTTCGTACATGGGTGAATTGTCCGATGGACGGCTGATGGTTGGAACATTTCAACACGGCTTATTCATCTATAATGGCCGGACTTGGCAGCAACTCAGTGTTGAGCAGGGTCTGCCAATGGATAATGTCACTTACGCGGCAGAATTGGGAAGTAACCTCCTTTGGGCAGGCCTCCAAGGGGTCATGAACATCGATATGGGCAGTATCGAAAACGGCCCGCTAAGACACAGTCTCATTGTGGACAATACGGGGAATGGCTCACAAAACGAACAAAACCGTTGTTGTAATGGTGCGGGTAGTAATAAGGGGATTTCATTCTCGCGGGAGAGCTACTTTCCCACCGTCAATGGACTATTACACGTTTATCACCGCCTTTTAAAACAACCCGCTCCCGCCCCTCGTCCGTTGTTTGAACGGTTGGAAGCCAACGGCAAAGAAATCTTTCCACCTTACCAATTGGAGGCAAATGAGCGAGACTGGCGCTTGGTCTTTACCGTACCGCATTATGGAAAAACGAGCGGATTGGAGTTTCGCTATCAATTGGTTGGCTATGATGCTACGTGGCGAAACGCCACAAGTACACGCGACGCGCTCTACACCAACTTACCTGGTGGCGATTACACTTTCAGAGTTCAAGTCAGACATAAAGGTTACCCTGCTTGGAGTAGAAGTACCGAAGTTTCATTAAGTAAAAAACGTCTGTGGCACGAAACTTGGTGGTTCAACATGCTGTTCACTTTGGCTTGCGGCGGTTTTATTGTCTTGATTTGGCGTTTGCGCTCACGCTCACTCTTAACACGACAGCAAGAACTTGAGGAGCAGGTGGCAAAGCGGACCACAGAATTAAATGAAGTAAACCAGCAACTTCTGGTTGCGAATGAACAGTTGCTCATCGCCAGTTTAAGGGACTCCTTAACTGGTTTGTACAATAGACACTATCTATCTCAAAACTTAGAGAAAATTCTCGAAAACGTCGAAAACAAGAAACGCTTAACGGTCGTTCTAATCGATATTGATGATTTCAAAAAAATTAATGACGAGTTTGGACATGCCGTAGGCGATGAAGTACTTGTCGCTTTCGCCACGCTTCTCAGTCGTCATTGTCGAGCGCAAGACCATATTCTCCGTTGGGGTGGTGAGGAGTTTGTTATTATTGCAGAACAAGATGATGGCATCGGCCATATGGCGACTCGCTTAATCCAAACCCTTCGGCTCACACATTGGCCTCATGGCCGTACCTTAAGTGCATCTATTGGGATCTGCACAAATCCAAGTATTAATTTCGGCATAAAAGTCTTTGAAGGCACATTGAACATGGCGGATAAAGCGATGTACATGGTTAAAGAACAAGGCAAAGATGGCTGGATATGGATTGAAATATTAGTGCCATTAAGCATTGAATCGATGAATGAAGTTCAGGAGGCACCTCTTCAATCCCTCGTAAGTGATCCCCGCATAAAAATACACCATTCCACCAAAGACATTGTTTCATTAGAGGAACGTCGAGATATTGGGGGATAAATTTTCGCCACCCAACGTATCATGAACTACACTTTTAAAGTTGTTGAATAATCGAAAACTCCCACTATGAGTGACTTTGAGTCGTTATTTGGTGGCGAAGATCAAAAAGTTTGTAGTACGACCTACGCCCCTTGGAAAGTATTAATTGTCGATGATGAGCCAGACATACACGCGCTGACTAAATTGGCCTTATCTAATTTCAAATTTAAGGACAAAGCGCTCTCCTTTTTAGACGCACACTCGGGTGAAGACGCGATCCAAGTGTTAAAAGAACACGACGATATCGCGGTCATTTTACTTGATGTCGTCATGGAGAGTGATACGGCAGGATTGGAAGTCGCGAAATACTGCCGAGAGGCGCTTGGCAATCAGCTTTCAAGGATAATATTAAGAACGGGTCAGCCAGGCAGTGCGCCTGAAAAGCAAGTGATGCAAAAATACGACATCAATGACTATAAGAATAAAACCGAACTCACAAGTGACAGACTGTTTGCAACCGTGCTTGGTGCGCTACGAAGCTACAAAGAGTTGCACCAACAGGCTTGTTTGCATTTAGCGCTTTCAAAAATAGTACATTGTAATGCTCAACTTCTGCAAACATCCACATCGCATGACTGTATTCAAACCTTACAACAGACACTTCCAACGACACTGCCACTCGCTGAACTACAGCACAAAACCGAAGTAAAATTCGCGATTGTGGAAAAAAATGACCAACAGTTTTCTGAACTTGGGCGCAGCACAGACTGGCCTTGGGTTGAGGTCTTTAAAAATTTAAAACAACAAACGCCAGACCCCAATGACATGCAAAACGTTATCGAAGATGAACATGCCGTTATCTTCTTGCATTGCCACCACAGTGGTGTTTGCTTGTATTTGGTGTTGGAATATCCTGAGGCGATTTCAGACGAGGAGCAACTCCTTCTCACCACCTTGAGTCAAAATCTAGTGATAACTTGCAGCAATATATGGCTCAATGAAACGTTATCGTCGATGAATGACGAATTAGAAATCAAAGTGACCGAGCGTACCAAAGCACTCACTACCGCCAATCAAAAAGCGGAGCAAGCGAGCGTGGCAAAAAGCCAATTTTTAGCCAACATGAGCCATGAAATACGTACACCTATGAATGCCATTCTTGGCTTTGCTCAAGTGCTGTCACGCGCGTCTAATATGCCAGATGATCACATAAATACCTTGTCTAAAATCAGTAAAGCGGGCGAACATTTACTGGATATTATTAACGACGTACTCGAGATCTCAAAAATTGAAGCAGGGGCTATGGTGCTGAAACCACTGAGCTTTGATGCGGTTGGACTCCTGCATGAAATCGGCGCAATGCTAAGTTTACGATGCGAACAAAAAGGGTTGCATTTTAAGTTCGATAATCAATGTTCAGAATCATTACCGGTCTATGCCGACCAAGCTAAATTGAGGCAAATAATCATTAATTTGTTAGGTAATGCGGTGAAGTTTACTGACCATGGAAACGTCACGTTACGGTTGGAAAAAACCCAATCAGGCCATCGATTTAGCGTTATTGATACAGGTCCAGGTATCTCCGATGAAGAACAAGCCACGCTTTTTAGTAATTTTAGCCAAGGGCAGGCCGGTTTAGAAAAAGGCGGTACCGGCCTTGAAGCTCGCTATTTCCGCTAAGCAAATTGCGATGATGGGCGGTGAACTTCAAGTCAGTTCAACACTGGGTAAAGGGGCTAACTTTTACTTTACGTTAAACTTCGAACCAGCAAAAGAGCCCGTCAACTCAGAATCCTCACTCCAATTGAATGCAATTACACTTAAGCCTGGTCGGAAATTCAGAGCATTAGTCGTCGATGACAACCCAGAAAACAGAGAAGTGCTCAATTCTGTATTGTCTGATTGCAATATTGAATTTGATGAAGCCGCCAATGGCCAAGAAGCATTTCAACTCTTACAACAAAAGCACTACGATATTGCCTTTATTGACCTTCTAATGCCCGTCATGCGAGGTGATGAACTCATCGTGTTACTGCGCGAGGACGCGCGTTTCGAAAAACTCATTTGCGTCGCAATTTCCGCGTTTAGCTTAAGTCATGAAATCCAGTATTACCTTAGCATCGGCTTTAATCGATTTATTCCTAAACCCTATCGATTTAGCGAAATTTTCGAGTGTTTAACTCACTATTTCCCAGATTCATTTGATATCCAACTCGATGAATTGGACACGAACATCGAAGAGTCCACGACCTCTTTTGCCGATGTAAATGTTCAAGAAGCCACATTGAACGCATTGAAACAAGCCGCTTCAATGAATCGCCTTTCCAAAGTGAAAGAGATCATCAACGCCGAATTCGAACCAATCGGTGAACAGAAGCGCTTCGCCGAATATTTGCTTGGATTTATCGACAACTATGACATGGATGGCTTGATCAACGCTTTGGGGGAAACTCAACATGTCTAAAAGCCCAATAAAACTGGATGGCAGCAAAATATTAGTCGTTGATGACAAAAAAGAAAACTTGGAATTAATGACCAATATTTTAGAAGCTGAAGGATATGAAGTCGCCTTTGCGTTAAATGGCGAAAAAGCCATTCAGGTAGCAACCCTCTTCCAACCAGAGTTGATCCTGCTTGATGTCATGATGCCTGGCATCGATGGATTTGAAACGTGCAGAAGAATGAAAGGACTGCTTGATGTAAAAGAAATCCCCGTGATATTTGTGACCGCCAAAACCCAAATTGCTGACATTGTAGAAGCGTTTACGAGTGGTGCTGTTGATTACGTAACAAAACCAATACGACAAGAAGAGCTTCTTGCTCGCGTCAGTACCCATCTCCAGCTACGAAAATTGGTTGTACTGCGCGATGAACTTATTTCACAGCTTAGAGACTACAACATTGAGTTGGCAACGTTAAGCGAGCTCAAATCAGCTCAACTCGAGGAGTCTGAGAGAATGA
The DNA here is from genome assembly GCF_017638925.1 of Pseudoalteromonas xiamenensis. Classification (NCBI taxonomy): domain Bacteria; kingdom Pseudomonadati; phylum Pseudomonadota; class Gammaproteobacteria; order Alteromonadales; family Pseudoalteromonadaceae; genus Pseudoalteromonas; species Pseudoalteromonas xiamenensis. Next base: position 773,862 of record NZ_CP072135.1, on the reverse strand, counting down.
GTCACTTAGCGGAAATTGTCGGCGAGATGAGCCATGAGTTAGGTACTCCTCTTGGCATTACCAACACTGCGATTTCAAGTATGAAAGACAAATTAGACGCACTTGAAATAGCTTTCGGCCAACAACAACTCAACAAGGAATCACTCACCGATTTTATCACTTATGGACAAGAATGTTTGCGACTTGTCGGGTCGAGTATGAGTTACGCAAATAAGCTGGTTGCCAGTTTCAAAGACATCGTGGTCGGCGAATTTAATGAAACAATTATCGACATAAATCTGGCCACTTTTTTAGAAGATATCGAACTCATTCTCACCCCGAAACTCAAGCGGAGTCCTCACACACTCACCATTGATTGCCCAAAAGACATCATTATGCACACGATGTCCGGCGCGCTTTCTCAAGTGTTGATAAACCTCATCAACAACAGTTTACTCCACGCGTTTGAACCAAACAGTCAAGGTACAATTCGAATTCAGGTTGAAACATCAGGGGTAAAAAATGTTTTGTTTTCCATCGAAGACAATGGTCGAGGTATTGAACAAAGCATTATGGATAAAGTCTTCGATAAATATTTCACGACAAAATCGGGCGATGGCGGCAGTGGTCTTGGTTTGTTTATCGTGAAAAAACTGGTTGAAGACAAATTGGGTGGCGTAATGAGCATGTATTCTAAGTTAGATGAAGGCACAGGTTTCAAGTTGGAATTACCGATGCATCTTGACTATGTGCCAACAAATTAACATTCTAGGTCTACCATAAAGCAAGGCTGTAAAGGCCCTTTACACCCTAGCGAGAATACGGTCTAGCGCATCAGCGAACATTTTTCGGTCTTGCTGACTAAATGCGGCCGGGCCTTTTGTTTGTATCCCACTGCTTCGAAGGGTATCGAAAAAGTCCCGCATGTTGAGTCGTTCTCGGATACTGTTTTCAGTGTATTGCTCACCTCTAAAATTAATCACGAGTACCTTTTTTTCAATCAATTCTGCCGCAAGTGGAATATCTGACGTGATGACTAAATCACCTGAATTAGAACGCGCAACGATTTCATTATCCGCAACGTCAAACCCTGCTTGCACGCGGAATGACTTTAAAAATTGAGAAGGAGGCAGTTTGACATTCTGGTTAGCGACAAACGTTGTCACCAATTTTTTCCTCTCAGCTGCTCTGAACAGAATTTCGCGTACCACCGCAGGGCATGCATCGGCATCCACCCAAATTTGCATTATATAAATCCTTACTCCACAAAAAGACCGCTATAGCCTACTCGGTTTTCACCTCGACTGGCAAATTTGCCGTATCCGCATATAGTTAATAAAGGCAGCGAAAAGGTTCATTCTGCGTCTTCAAAATTGGCGCTACATAACTGGAAAAAAGGTGAAATGCTGAAATATTTACAACCATTCGTAACACAGCTGGTCATCTTTTGTATTGGGTTGTTTCTGAGCTTTATCGTTTCAAATAGAGTGTACAAATTTGAGAAGGAAGCTGATTTCCTCCGATTTTCAGAATCGGTTACGGAATTAGGTGAAGAGTTAATTCGTGAGACGGAAATAAACATACAAGCGCTTTACACCCTTGAACTTTTATTTTCAAACCATGCCCCATCGGAAAAATTCTTTAAACGAGAAGCCGAAATTATCACAGCCAGACACGAAGATATTCTCTCGCTTATCTGGGCGCCACTTGTTAACGAAGAAGACCGAACCTCGTTTGAAGAAAAACTGAAGCAAAAAGGTAATGGTCAAACTATTGTAAAAAGAAATAATGACAATACGTTTAGTTTACAAGACCCAAAATCACAGTATCTCCCCGTTCTTTACAGCGAATCGAGCAAAAAAGAAACCACTGTATTTGGTTTTGACCTTTATTCAGATATCAGCGTGATGGAAGCATTAACTCGCGCGAAAGAGACGAATTCGATTCAAGCCACAAAACCCATCCCCTTATACATGCACACTGATAGCGAAACAGGTTATGTTGTAAGTTACCCCGTATATCGAGATAATGCTGCGGCACTTAATAATACTCAAACGGAATTACTTGGGTTTGTGCTGGCTACATTCAAAATGGATGACATTGTAAACCATGAAATTCATCCCTATCATTCCTCAGCACTTCATTTCAGACTGGTGGATATAACGGATATTCTCAACCCTACGCTGCTCTATGATAGTAAAAACGAAAATCAAATAGACGAGTTTAACTCACACCTTTATTTCAATTACAGCCTACCTGAACATGCGGGGCGTCGCTGGCAGTTACAAGCGATGTCAATCGATGAAACGTTTGGCCAATCCCCCCAAAAGACTAAATGGATTACATTGTGGGTTGGAATCATTACTACCTTCTTTATGACCTTGTTGGCACATTTACTTGCCATAAAAAATGCAACAATTAGCCGCCGAGTTGAAGAAAAAACAACGGAGCTCAAAAAAGCGTTAGCGGAACTCAATCACCAAAAGTTTGCGTTGGATGAACACTCTATCGTTGCGGTAACTGATTTAAAAGGAACCATTCAATACGTAAATAGAAAATTTTGTGAAATCAGTGGATACAGTAAAGAGGAATTGCTTGGACAAAACCATCGTATTTTAAATTCTGGAAAACATTCCACCCAGTTTTGGCGAGAAATGTACGATACCGTAAAAAAAGGACAAACGTGGCATGGAGAGATCTGCAATCGAAATAAAAGTGGCGAGCTGTACTGGGTGGGCACTACAATTTTAGCTTCAACAGACGACTCGGGCCGAGCACAATCCTACATTGCCATTCGCACAGATATTACTGAGCGAAAGCAAGCAGAGGCAGTTCTAGTCGATTATTCTCGTCAGTTGGAGCTTATTTTAAGTTCGACGGAAGTGGGCACGTGGGATTGGTACATCAATTCGGGCGAAGTAAAATTTAATGAACGATGGGCGCAAATCATTGGCTATTCGCTCGAAGAATTAATGCCAGTCTCAGTCGATACCTGGCGCGATTTAATCCACCCTATCGATTTCATTGAATGTGAAAAACAGCTAGCTGCCCATTGGCGAAAAGAAACATCCATGTACCAGTGCAAGTTTAGGATGCAACATCGAAGTGGTGATTGGGTTTGGGTGTTAAGTAATGGCCGGGTCATTGAATGGGAGGGTGACGAACCCATACGAATGATTGGCACACATTTAGATGTCACGGATTCAGAACAAAAAACCAGTTCACTGAGAGAGTCTCTATCCCTTGTCGAAGCAACATTAGAAGCAACCAACAGCGGTATTCTAGTCACGGATGCACGAGGTAAGTTACTTCGCGCAAACAAGCAATTTTATCGACTGTGGCGAATTGCGCTAGACGATATTCAAGACATCGATGACCGCGAATTCATGAAGACCCTCACCGAGCAATTAATGGATACTGACGAGGCCCGTCGTCGTGTTAAAGAGCTTTACAAAACCCCTGAAATTGAAGCTCAAGAAACACTCCATTTCACAGATGGTCGAGTGTTTAAACGGGTTTCATTACCTATGTGGATTGAGGGTGAAGTTGTCGGTCGAGTATGGAGTTTTACAGACATTACGGATGTTCACCAAACCCAGCAAGCTTTGAAGCAAGCCAAAGTGGTCGCTGAACGAGCAAGTAAAGCAAAGAGCGAGTTTTTAGCGAACATGAGCCATGAAATCCGGACCCCAATGAATGGGGTTATTGGTATGTTGAATTTGCTCGGCAACACGAATTTAGATCAAGAACAAGCGCATAAGTTAAAACTCGCGGCAACCAGTGCAGAAAATCTCCTTACGATCCTTAACGACATTTTGGACTTTTCAAAAGTCGATGCCGGTAAACTGGAACTCGAAAATATCGACTTTAACCCCGCGCGACTGCTTGGAGAACTGAGTGAGACGATGGCGTTAAAAGCCAGCGAAAAAAACCTCGAAATCATTTTGGATATTCGGGAGCTTCCATTGTGCTTTGTGTCTGGCGACCCAAGTAGACTACGTCAAATTCTTACCAATCTGATTGGGAACGCCATAAAATTTACGAGCCAAGGTGAAATTGTTATCCGTGCTAGAATGAAGGCGGAAGAAGGCGGGTGGCGATTTATTTGTTCGGTAAGTGACACTGGCATTGGTATAAGTCGCTCCGCACAAAACCGCCTCTTCACGGCATTCACTCAAGCTGATGCATCCACTACGCGTCACTTTGGCGGCACAGGGCTTGGTTTAGCTATTTGTAAGCAACTCTGTAACTTAATGCACGGAGATATTACGCTCGTCAGTAAAGAAGGCGAAGGCTCAATTTTTACCTTTGACTTATTGTTTGGAGAAAGTACTCACAGCGCAATAACGCTTCCTCAGGTCGACTTACAGCATTTAAATGTACTTGTTGTTGACGACAATAAAACGAATTTGGAAGTGGTGTGTGGCCAACTTAGTAATTGGGGGATCTCGAGTGTTGCCGTTAGTTCAGGACTCGAGGCACTTCGGACACTGAGAAAATCATTGGAAGAAAATCGACCATTTAATCTGGCCATTTTGGACATGCAAATGCCCGAAATGGATGGTGAACAACTTGGTTGGGAAATACGGGATGACAACCGATTTGATGACCTAAAGTTAGTTATGATGACGTCAATGGGTCAACTTGGGGATAGTAGTCGATTTGCCGAAGTCGGATTCAATGCCTATTTCCCAAAACCGGTGACGGCTGAAGACCTATTTAAAGCAATCAGCTTGTTGGCTGACAAGAATTTAGATCAAGCTGGTATACCTATTATCACTCAACACGTGATCCACGAAGTCGCAAGTGATGTCGATTCACCTCAAATTACCATCAATACTGATACTCGGATTCTGCTCGTTGAAGATAATTTGGTAAACCAAATTGTGGCCTCAAAAATGCTGAATCAACTCGAGCTGACCTGTGATATTGCTAACAATGGGGCTGTTGCGCTTGAAAAGCTAAAAGAAGCAGATCCACCTTATCAAATGATCTTGATGGATTGTCAGATGCCAGAGATGGATGGATTTGAAGCGACCACCGCAATAAGGGCGGGCATTGCGGGTGAATTTAATAAAAATATTACCATCATCGCGATGACGGCAAATGCCATGCAAGGTGATAAAACGCGTTGTCTTGAAGTCGGGATGAATGACTACATTTCCAAACCGATAAATCTGCAAACCATGGAAAACACATTAGTTCGTTGGATAGGAAACTAACTATAGGTACACATGCCAAGCAATCGCTTTTTCTAAAAGCGCAGTGACGAATGGGTCTTTAAAATCGCAATATGCTTGGCGATTGTTATTACACAGACTTACTGCGCGACGTTTTACCTCGCCATATGCTCGAGCTTCGTCAGGATAGGTATTTAAGTAATCACGAAAAACAAGATGACGAAACACTTCCGCTCGACCCGTTTCAAAAACATGAACATGATGAGTTCGTGCATTACCGCCTTTTTGGAAGTATCGTCGTCCTTCAATACCATTTTCGCCTCTAGGCTTGTATCCGATGGCCTCTAGTTTCGCTGAGTCCAAATCGATAATATTTAATGCGTTGACTTCGATTAAAATATCAATAATCGGCTTTGCGCACAGGCCTGTGACCGCAGTACTGCCAATATGGTGAATAGCAACCACATTGCTTGGTGTCAGTTCTGACAACAATGTGTCTTTTGCTTTACGGAACTCACTGGGCCAAGTATCTCGGTAATCAACAACTTCTATAATACGGGAACTCACAGTGTGTCTTCTCTTTGTTTTCCATATTCATTAAATGTTTTACTCTGAATGCGTTACGAAGACAATCAACATTTCTGAGCAGCAAAAGCAAATTAAAATACTCAGGCCAATCATTAATTTTGGCATTCATCACGATAGCGAGCGCGGACCAACTCCACGTAGTGATTCATTGACTTAGTTGAAGTGGTTACAAAAGGTTGTTCAAGCAATTGCGCATTTTGCATACGGTCTATTCTAAACTCTCGATAGTCATTGCGTAGACAACAAAACGCAAGAAGTGTCCATTTTCCGCCCCAAAAAACCATGCCAAGCGGTTCGATCTCACGTTGACTTGATTCATTTTTGGCATCGCAATACGTCAATAGCACTCGTTGCTTTAACTCGATTGCCTGCCGCACAATTTGAATGGACGCCTTACTTTGCTCATCAAACCCAAAACGCGCAACCATTATCGGAAAGTCATCCAGCGCTTGCTTCATCGGTGCAGGTATTACCGCTTCGATTTTACGCAGCGCACTTGCCGCGTGTTCACAGAAAAGTGGATCGGTCCACTGTGACACCATTTTAGAACCGAGCAATAAGGTTTGAAGCTCGGGGAGCGTAAACATGAGCGGGGGAAGATCTGCGTTTGACAGCATATAGCCGACACCTGGCTCTCCAACAATCGACACTCCGCTCGATTGTAAATCTTGAATATCTCGATAAATAGTACGCACCGACACATTGAACGCTTGTGCAAGCGTATCTGCAGAAACAGCCAATCGTCGACTTCGCAGATAATTAACCAGTTGAAAAAGGCGTTCCGATTTATGCACGTTCTAACTACTCTTTGGCGGTTTTGATTGGATAATGTCGCTCTATGATAAGAATAAGAAACCAAACAGCAACACAATTATGTACCGCTGTTTGGCATAGGGTCAGCGTCCGCTACGAATTACACGATTGTGCGATGATTTCATTTTGACTCATGACGACGCTCTCTGAATCCACAATGTCCATCAGAGCCTTGCAACGCGCGTCAGCATAGAAATTCTCCTCGACTTTCGCAATATCTGCTTTGCTTTGCCAATAAATGATATCAATAAACGTTTCGTTTTCTGGATGCTTGGCAAGGGTCCGATAGAGCAATCCAGTTTGCGCATCAAGAAACGCTCTGAATGCTTCATGCACAGCGTAAAAGTCTTGCTCACTCACACCTGCTTTTAACTTAAATGTAATCACTTCGAGATAAGGTTTCATTCTACTTTTCCTTTTACTGTTCAAATAACACCAACTTCTGGGCAACTTGCCGTTTTGGTGTAAAAGCATTGAAACATGTTCCAGTGTCAGCGAGTGTCAGTAGTGATCCACGCCATGACGTTCCATAAGCGAAATGTATTCCTTCTATCTTTTTGAGTTGTTGCGCCCAAAAATCACAAGCCCTATTCCACCCAAAATCATCAAACCAGCCACAACAAGGAGCAGTGTCAGCTCTTCCTCTGCAAACAACACACCGCCCAGCGCCGCTAAAATGGGCACTAAAAGTTGTAAACTCGCTGCAACAGAGCCTCGATAGGTCTCGAAGCGCCGCGTACCAAATGGCATACCCCAATCCAGACGTAACAGCCCCTGATAAGATGGCGTAAATTGCACCTTGGCTTGTGACCGAAAGCGTACCAAATGCAGCCACGGCCAACCCAATTGCAAACGGTAGGGTGTAAACAAAATTGAAACTCGTTTGCCTTAGTGGGTTTTGAACCCCTTTGCCAACGTACGTGTAAACTGCCCACGCCAGTCCTGAAATAGCCATTAAAGTCGTGCCAAAAATCGATGGCGACGAAGCACCCGGTAGTAATAGGTAGGTTAAACCACTGAAGGCGAACGCTATGCCTATCCACTCAGTTTTGGCTAAGCGTTCGCCGTAATATATTGATAATCCCAGCATACCAAGTTGAACAAATGCAAACAGAATGAGTGCGCCAATTCCCGTCTCAAGCGATAAGTAAGCATAGGAAAAACTTGTTGCGTAGGTGAATAGCATCAAAGGTGGCAACCATTGTTTTAGCCCAGATTTTTCTTTTACTTCGTGCATTTGACTTTTCGTAAATGCAACGAGAAGAACCAACATTACACTGCCACTAAACAATCGGATAGCAGTGAAACTCGTCGCGTCAATCTCGCCACCTTGCAGTGCCAAACGACAGAGTATCGAATTGCCTGCAAAGGCGATAAGCGCAATGCTTACCATAAATATTGTCTTAAACATAAACCGTCGCTGTGTGTTAAAACGCCAATTAAAGAAAGACTCTACAAAATTTTATCTCATGTTGACCAGCGAATTTATGCATGGAGGGCATGGCATATAGCGTTTATTGACGGTAGGGAAAAGCAGACCTTAATGTCTGCTTATTATCACAACGTATTAGCGCAACGTAACTTTGACGTCTATCCATGCATTAGGTGAATCTGGCGTCCCACCAATTTGGATCGGTGTAATCGTAAATCCACCCCAATGGTCAGTGTAACTTTTTCCGAGGACCAGTTCAGAATCTGTTTGATCATCTCCCCACCATCCAGGCGTTTTGGAGCCGGGAGTCATGTCTAAGAGATAAGAAGTCGTTTTCCAGAAACGGCTATCTTGTTCGTTTTCAAAATACCCCTCCAGATTAATCAACACGCCATTTTTAGTCCCTGTGTAACGCTTATGTGACGTACGGTATTCAAGCCAATACGTGTATTGACCATTACCTGACTTCAACTTAAGGCCAATCGGCGCTTTTATGGCTCTCCCTTGGTCAAATGCGTAAATTCGGTAAGTTCCTGACGAATTAATCGTGGGTACTTCATTGTCGTTTAACCATCCAAAATAGCTTTTGTACAATAAATTATAGGCTTCCAACGAATGAGTTCCCCATACCCATCATGCTGTATACGTTACCGTAATTGAGACTTTCTTTGTCGTAATCACCAACACCAATCACCTTATCAGGACCAGCTTCCAGTGCTTTTGCATGACGCAAACCAAGTGCATGGCCTAACTCATGTGCTACAACGCCCGCGGTGTGGTGATATAGCGAAATACTTGGTGGCGCAGCACTTGAGTTGAAATTGCCCACCTGAGGTGCAACCATCATTACCACCGTACCGGCACCTGGGTTATCAGGGTTTGTGCCCAACTCACTCACTTTTGACTTCCATACTTTAGTCCAACCATGGAAGTCGTTATCAAAGGTACTTTTAGGCTGGTTGATCCTAATAATTGGCGCACTAATATCGTAACTGACTGAAAACTTGCCATACGACTGTTCGTCATAATAATTGACGACATCCTCTAACGCTTGTGTCATGTCAGGCCACGTCAAACGCGTATCAGAAAACTCAAATCGAAACACTTTGATTTTCGCATAGTTATATTTATAGCCATCATTCCCTTTGCTGGGAGGAGGTGGTGGTGTCGTAGTCGAAGAACGACAACTTGTTGCCCCTAAATCCACCACTAAGCTGGCATTCGTTGAATTACCGGTCACGGCAATATAGCTCCAATACGTGCTTGGATTAGTTAAAACGATGCACTCTTGATTGCCGACACGAGTCGACGATGGATCCGCCCCCGTGGTTGACGGCCAATGACCATTCTGTGCATATAAACTCAGATCACCTGTGCCATGAGCAGTACTTATCGCAAGACTTGGGTATTTATCTGAATTAGCAATACTGTAATAGCGGACCGAACTGTTAGCCATACAAATGCTATCGCCATTTGCGAGATTTTGACCAGAAAAAGGCCCCTCTTGCTTACACGTATCTGCCAATTCAAGCTGCGTTGCCATCGTGCTTTGCTCGGCATCAAAGACGTACACCTTCTCAACATCATCAATAGCTTGGCTTGAAGTAAGATAGAAAGTGGCCAGCAAGGACACTATGTTTCCTATTCTATTTACTGTTCTCATTATGAGTTTCCTTTACATGTGTGAATTAAACTTGCTCAAGAAATGAGCAGTAAATTTATAGCCTCTAAATATACATTATACAATATTTTATATACATATATTTTACAAACGTGGAAATTATAGGAACTTGCCGTTTAAGCGAAGAAATACGGTAGGTGAATAACAATACAACGAAGTGTCAGTAGCATGTTCTTAGCGTTTACTTACACTTTAAACATTGCATATCTCGCAATCAGCGTTAACATGTTTCCCCAAACAACAACAACAATGAAATTCATGGAAGTCATTCAAGTTGGGGAATATAAGTTCGACGCACTAAATTCTTGTCTCTCAAAAGATGAACAAGTTATCCCGCTCGATCCCCGATTGCTTACTTTATTGACATTTTTTGTCGAAAACCCCAATCGCATTATCACGCGAGATGAGCTGCAGCTTGCGATTTGGCAAAACGTCATTGTGACGGACAATGCCATTAACAAGCTGGTTGCGAATTTGCGAAAACTATTTTGTGACGATGCGAAAAACCCTCAATATGTCAAAACCATCCCTAAGCAAGGTTACGTGTTTATCGCACAAATAAGCCCAGTCGAACCGAAGAAAGCGGCGTCAGAACAGACACGGGAAAAGACGGAAAATACAGATCAGGTGCAGCCTGTTTCGTCACGCACTCATACCCCCTACTTTGTCGCTTTTTTTGCTGTGATGATATTCGTCCTTGGCTATATTGCTTTGTATACCCCCTCTTCTTCCGTGTTTGGCGATAGTGCAGCACTTTCTCGCTTTTACGGTGGAAAAGGCTCCCCTATCGTGACGCAAGATGGCGAGACATTATTGTTTTTAAATCATCGCCAACAAGGTACCGGACTTTGGCAAACTGCGGTCAACGCAGGAAATGCAACATTGCCCAAAGAAATTAAAGGTCTGCCTGGTTTTGGCGAACTGCTGTTCGCCGATTCCAGTAAACTCATGTATCGCGTTAAGGCGCCAGAATGCGGTTGGTATGTAAGCGATTTGGATTTAAATGCAAGTACGGTTAGTCCAGAATCAACGTTGTTAACCTCCTGCAATTCGCTAAAGATTCATTGGTCTTTGTATTTGCCTACGCAAAACCGTCTCTTTGCATTAGGTCATGATAAACATCATGAACATCGCAATACGCTGTTTAGCGCAACAGTAGGTGAACCACTTCAAGCGCTGAACATCGAACTGAGCGATAAATGGCGGATGGTCAGTCTAGATACCTATAAAGACGCGAATAAACTGCTCATAACCACGATTTCAATTGATGGCAAAACCGCTGTTTTTGAATATCAAATCGACCAATCAATACTGACGCCTGTTGTTGAACTCGACTTTTTTAGTCATCACGTTATTTGGGATCAGGAGCGCGAAGGCCTTGTTTACACAACTCCGGCACCTGATAGCAAATTGATGAGAATGGACTTAACCAGTCGTGAGCAAACTTTACTGTCCTCCAGCAGTGAAAGGCTTTGCTGTACAATTGCGCGTCATCCAAATGGGGTAGATTACATTTACTTAAGTAGTGACAAAAACATCGATGTTAAGTGGTTGAAAACAAACTACTGGCTAGATAACAGCAGTGTCATCGATTCCAATCCCGCGCTTGCGCACACAAAAGAAGGTCACTATTTCTTATCGAATCGAGCCGGACTCACCCAACTGTACTTTCAATCACCCAATTCGCCCGCAACGCTGGTGCCATTGCTAGACGATTACTACATGATTGAAAAAATGGCGTTATCCAATAACGACGAATTCATTTTGCTGTCAGAAAGCCACCGACTTTTGCTGAGCAATTTAAACGAGCGTAACTCATTGCAATCCATCTTTTTAGATGGTTACATCGACCACATTCAATGGTTAACGAATACGTTGTTTTCAGTTTCTATGACCTATCAAAATCAGCGATATGTTGAGGTTTATAATTCTAACCTCCAACGGATTGCCCGCCTCGAAGCACCTTGGCGTCAGGTATTGGCCGATCCATCAAATGACAACTGGTATTATTTTGTTGATAGTAATAGGGATTTGTATCGTATGCCGACAGATCGTATTTTTACGACACCATCAGTTGATATTGGTGAATACGTTGGTCATTTACCTATGTACTCAAAACTGAAAGTGGACAACAATATTTTGTATTTAGTGTCTGAATTCGGTGAAACACTCAGTCGCTACACCGTAAGTGGGGATATCTTCCAGCCACTTTCCGAAGAGCCTTTAAATGCCTATCTCGGATTTGACGTAAAAGTGGACACGGTTATTTTCGCAGGGAAAGAAACCTTCCGAAGCCAAGTATATCGAACCGTCGCAAAGTAATGTTTTGTCCTTGAGGGATAGACTTTATGTGTCTATCCCAATTGTAATAAAATAAGTGGTTACCAGCGAAAAATGTAGTTAAGTTTGAGGGCTGTTTCGTCTGCTGTTTTTACACGCTCGTGCCATCCGTCTTCCATATCATAACCTTGGCTCAGTGTAAGCTGGTACAGTTCGTCTGGTTTACTTTGGTAACGAAGTCGCGTAAATACGGACAACGTATCGGATTGAGTATTGTGTTGCAGCAACGTGTTCCAAGACCAATCACTGTCGAAAGCGACATCCATTTTAAAACGTGTACCAAACATGTTTTCGCGCTGAGATTCTCGTTGGTAATAATAGTTTTGTCTGCTCAATTCAAAACTTAAATGCTTGTTCGGTTTATAGTTTAATGTGAACTCAAGATGTTTCATGTCACTGTCGTAAAATTCACCACGACTCACTCGAACATTACCGTATATCGGCTTACTCGAATCACTTCGATAATAGGCGTACCAACGAGAGAATCGAAATTCATCATCCATGAAAGTAATATTGCGGCCCATTTTAAATGGCGTTTTCAAGTTTTCTTTTCGCGTTTCGTGCTGTATGTAGAAAAGTGATGAATCCTTAAATTCCACTTGAAACGGTCTTAGTCGATACTCTTGGCTTAGGCGGTCGTTATTCGTGTCATCTGTCTGCCAATAAAAGACATTGGTTTGAAAGTAGTTAATATGGTCTGCAAGCCACCCGTTCGCTGGTCGGTAACGCAAGTGATTCACAAATTCATAGTATTGAACACCTTTGCGGTTCACAAAACCAAGTGCGGGGTCGAAATTATCACCAACGTAGCGATACTTAGCTCGGAAATAAACGGCATCATTTGGTAAGTAAAGCTGTACACCGTAGGCTTTCGTATCCTCGTCCTCATGTTGCTTTTCAGTTTTTTGATACCATCCATAGCCTTCGATACGTTGCTCATTAAAAATACTGCTTTCATAACGATAATCGACACCCCAAAGACCTGCATTTTCGCGGTTGTCCGCACTGCCCTGTGTCGTTATAAGGCCAACTTGATGGTGATCAGCAACCTGCTGGCTGACTCGGGCAACGCTTAATTGAGTGGTTTCGTCTTTGTCGCCATCACGTTGCTGATTTACTGATAAGACACCTACTCGCGTGTCACCAATCTGCCCTGTAAGTTTGGTGCCCCAGTTGATATCTAAAATTCCATCCGTTTTTCCCTGACCAATTCGACGCGAGTAAAAGGCCATTGCATTAGGATACCCATCATTGATCCCTCCAAAATTAAACACCTGACTGTCTTGCAGGAAAAAATCGCGTTTTTCGTCAAAATACTGCGCAAATCTCGACATGTTCATGTCGACCTCATCCACTTCCGTACCAGAAAAATCGGTGTTTACGGTCACAACGCCAGTTAGGCTAGGCGTTATTTTATAAAAAGCATCCAGTGAAGGGATCCATTCACTCTCAACATCATTTGACTTATACGCAAGCCCAGGTCGAAGCTCTACCCCAATGCCTTGTTCAAGCCCTTGTAGACCGGAAATAGGCGCAACTTGACCTGCCGTCCAACCATTTGCCTCTCCGTCATTTAAGTTCCAGTAAACTTGTTGGTAAGGCGAAGAGAGTTTATGCCGAAGTTGGATCCCCCACGTTTCAATGTTTTTTTCAAATGAAATGGATTGCATCGGAATCGCCATTTCAACTCGCCAACCGTCATCAAAAACCGCCGTTTTGGCGTACCATAAGGTCGACCATTGCCCAATATAATCGGTCCCATCTACCAATCCGTCTTCTTTCACTCCCGAGGGGCTAACATGAAATAAATAGGCGTCTCGTTTATCGTAATTTGTGTCTAACGTAATACCGAAATAATCTTCGTTCCACAGATCACTGCCTTGCGTCAGAACTCTATCCGTGATTGTGTTTCGTGGCTGATGAATCTCTGCAGCAACATAGAGAAAGTTTTCGTCATAACTCAAGTATGCCGTAACGGGGTAGATTGGCTTATCGCCCAATGAGGGTCTAAACACGACAAAGTCGGTAATTTGAACAGCGTCCTGCCACTCATTCGCCGAGAATTGTCCATCAATAACTGGTGCGACGCGCGTCTTTTTTAGGTTCAAATTCGCACGTGAAAAGGCGTAGCCCGTTGATGAAGTGTCTTTTATTTCATTTTCCAATTGCACCGATTCAGCCGCTAATGAGCAACTAGAAAGTATCGCTATACTGAGCAAAGAAAGTTGTTTTTTCATGTTCGCTTCCCATTTCAATCCAGACTTGATTGTGGATATGCAACGCCCAAAAGAGGTGATAAGACAGGGAAAAAAGGTGACAAAAAGGTGATTTTGAATGACAGAAAGGTGATTAGTCCTTTGATTTAAAAGAAAACACGTTTTTCAATTGAGAAATCACACATAAAGGACGGCAATTTAATCGGTCGGAGTACCGCAGGTGATAATTTACTATTCATGATCTAGATTTGCTTTAATGCGAACGATATTACTAGCCGCACTTTCTGCCACCTATTTTGACTCGCTAGTAAACTCGCTCGAAGTTTAAGCTACCTCCTTTTGCTGCAAACTACGTGTTTGATAATCAACACCAACTTAAGCAAACGAAACGAGACCAAAAACGAATTAAAACCTGCGATCTGAGAACATAAAAAAAGAGCGGCTAGGCCGCTCTTTCGTTATACCAATCTGGCCTGTCGTGGTTAACGCTTACCGCGTCTAAAGCCCAACAGGCTGAACAGACCAAACAACCACATGCCTAACGAACCGCCCGAGCGAGTGTCCGTCGGGTGCGGCTCAGGGTCTGGCGTCACCACGCTCGTCGGCGTCGCCTTCACCGTTAACGTGACCTGTTGAGTGACCGTATCAATGCCATCACTCACTCCAACCTCTAGTAGGACCTGTGTATCCGCGTTCACGCTCGGTGCACTCACGATAACCGTGTCACCACGCTCGTTGCTCAGCGTCACCGCTATCCCCTCCAGTTGACGCCATTGGTACGTCAGCCCATGACCGTCTGCGTCCGTCGCACTCGCCGTAATGCTCACCGTCTTCCCAGACTCCACACTGACGCTACCCTCGACGCTCAGGCTCGGCAGTTGGTTCACCAGTAGTAGCTCAACCGTTACCGTCTGCACACTTTCTGCTATTCCGTCACTGACCGTCACGTTGAACGTCAGTGTCGTGTTCGCCGTAATGTCTGGTGCCATGAAGCCCGTCACCGCCGTGTTCGCCTGTTCAAGCTCGACCGCCATACCCGATGTTTGCTGCCACAAGTAACTTAAGCTGTCACCATCAAGGTCTGAGCTGCTCGACGCATCCAAGACCACCTGCGTTTGCTCGTTCGCCGTCACGTTGGCGGTAACAACCGACGCCACAGGGGCGTGATTGACTCGCTGAACCGCAATCATGCCCGGGTCCGCTACCGCGCCATTGACCTGACCATCGTTGTCGTACTCTCCACCATCCACGATAACCAGTTGCATACACGTGTCACCGACGTTCAAACCACTGCGGTAGGCACTCGACTCCGCCGATGGACAGTTACCATCCGCGTCTTTTGGTGCCGACAACACGCGGTTCGTGCCATCGTCCACAAACTCGAACCAGCCACGTGCTTGACTGAACTTACGATACGTCGCGCCACTTGGGATACTCTGCCCTGCTGGCAGTGGCATCACCACCGGTAACGTACCGCCTGCTTGTAGGCCCGTCACTTGGAAGTCCACCAGATAACCCACGCCCTCATGGCCGCTGTCTCGTGCGCTTTCGCCAAGCAGAGCCACCAGTTCGTCTGGCGTTAAGCCCGCATCCGATGACGTTGAACCCTGTTGTTGAACCGTGTCACCAAGGCGCGACGTCAAACCCGCAGGCACTTGCAGCGCATCACCGTTGTTCGACAATGGAAGACGTGCGGTGTTGTCGTCCGCGTCGAGGTAATCTGGGATACCATCGCCGTCGCTGTCACCAAACCCTTCGTTCGCATCTACAATGCCATCACCATCGGTGTCCGTCGTCTCCGACAGCACTGGTGCAGCGTCAAGGACGCGGAAGCTCACGCTCGAGGTCGTACTTAAGGCCGGTGACGTGTTGGTTTCCGTCGCCGTCACATCAATGCTGATGAAGCCTGCTGCCAAGCTTGCTGGGTCAAGCGTCACACTGTTGCCCGAACCGAGAGTGCCAAGCGCGCCGCTGCTGTAGCTGATACTGTGGCTGTCGTTGGCGTTGACGTCGCTGACCGTCGCATTCACGGTTACGGCTCCGCCTGCAGGGTCAACCTGCGACACCAGCTTACCGCTTTGCTCTACGCTCAGCGTCAACGTGGGTGCTTTGTTTCCCGTCACCACGTTGATGGTCGCCGCCGTATTGCCGCCCAGTGACGCAACATCCGCGCCTAATAAGGTCACGTTTATCACATCACCGGTGACGAGGTTGGCTGGCACCGCCACCGCAATCGAAGCTTGCGTACCTTGCTCTATCTTCACGCTGTCTGTCGTGGCGGTTCCATTGATGTTCACTTCGTAGTTCACCGTCACAGGATAGCTCGGCGCCGTACCACTTAGCTGCACCGCAATGCGCGCCGCGCTGCCGCTTTCCGCGAGTTGGTCAATCCCTACGCTCACCTGCGGAAGCAGGTTCACCGTCATGGTCTGCTCGCCGCGATTGCCACTCGTATCCGTGGCGCTGACCACCACCGTATGCGTTCCAGCACGCAGCTGGCTGCCTCCGTCGAACACAACCGCGACCGTGCCATCCACCAAGTCACTCGCGCTCAACGTCAAGTCTTTACTGATGTCCGTCAGCACGCCACGCGCAGGTATAGTCAGATCTGTCGCGCCCGTTATCACCGGCGCTGTGGTATCCACCACCTGCACCAACTGGGTCGCGCTTGCGCTGTTGCCCGCCGCATCCACGGCCGTCCACGTCACAATGGTGTCACCAAGCGGATAAGGCCCTTTGTTGTCCACCGCCAGTTCAAACTTCCCGCTGTTATCCGTCACGACTGGCGTCGCAAGTGCAACCGGTGTCAGTGCCGCCGTGGCTTCCACGTTCACCGTCGCCAGTGCGCCACCGAACACCGGGGCTTCGCTGTCTACCGCAAGCGTCACGGTCACCGTTGACGTTGCCGTACCCGTGTTACCCGCTTTATCACGTGCAGTGAAGGTAACCGTGGTCACGCCAATTGAGAACACCGCTGGGGCGTCGTTACTCACCGTCAGGTCTCCGTCTACCGCATCCACGGCCGTGGCACCCGCCAAAAAGGCGCTGATAGCCACATCCGATGCAGGTAAACCACTGCTTGTTTCTGCGACAACAGTCACACCCGCAGGGGCATTGACCACTGGGGCCGTCGTGTCAGGTGGGGTGTTATCCACCACCGTCACTGTGCGAGTGGCCGTACCTTGGTTGCCTGCAGAATCGCGTACCACGTAATTCACGGTATACACGCCCACCGCTGCGCTGTTAACCGTGCCAGTCACCGTCACGTTGGACGTCACATCCCCGTCCACGTTATCCACCGCACTGAACCCCGGCTCAACAAAAGGACTGTTGAGCGGCAGTGCGACCGAGGCACCATTAGTGAGGGTAATAACCGGTGCATTGCGGTCAACGACCGTCACCGTTGCGCTGGCGGTGGCAACGTTGCCTGCCGTGTCCGTCGCGCTAAAGGTCACCGAGGTTGCGCCCAGCGGGAACACCGCTGGCGCATCGTTGCTCACCACAAGTACGCCATCCACCGCGTCGTTCGCCGTCGCGCCCGCAAGGAACGCTGCAACTTGAGTATTTGTCGCTGCTGTACCCGACGCATCTGTTGCCGCGACGTCAATATTGGCCGGTGCCGTAACCACCGGTGCTGCCGCGTCCTGTACCGTAACCGTGCGCGTCGCAATGGCCTCATTGCCCGCCACATCCGACACGCGGTACGTTAGGGTGTAGCTACCTAACTTGCTCGCGTCTACGCTGCCACTGACCGCAACCTTCCCAGTAACATCACCGTCGACATTATCCAGAGCGCTGAATCCAGGGTCGACAAACGTTTCACCAAGCCCCACGCGCGTCGCCGTACCACCCGTTAAGGTCAGAACTGGTTTGTCTTTATCAGACACCGTCACCGTGGCTTGCGCTGTCCCCGTATTGCCGCTCTTGTCTACCGCTGAGAAGGTCACCGACGTCACACCCAATGGGAACACCCGTGGGGCGTTGTGCGTGACCAACAACGCGCCGTCAACCGCATCAAGGGCACTTGCGCCTGTTAAGAATGCCGCAATCGTCGAGTCTGTGTCCGCCGTGCCTTCGGCGTCCGTCGCCGCCACATCAATATTGGCCGGTGCCGTAACCACTGGTGCTGCCGCATCTTGCACCGTCACACTGCGCGTCGCGAAGCTCTTATTGCCTGCCGCATCACTGACCGTGTAGCTTAAGGTGTAAACCCCCTTGACTTGAACATCCACCGCGCCTGTACGCACCACGTTGGCGGTAATATCACCATCCACGTTATCCTGTGCCGTATAGCCCGGCTCAACAAACGCCTCTCCGACGCTCAAGACCAGCGTATTGCCGTTACTTAATACAAGCTCCGGTTTCGTTTGGTCTGCCACCGTGACACTCGCGCGCGCCGTCCCCGTGTTACCTGCCCCATCCGTCACTCGGAAAGTTACTTGCGTCACACCCACTGGGAACACCGTCGGTGCATCATGGCTTATCTGCGCACTCAAGTTACCGTCCACGGTATCCAGTGCCGTCGCGCCAGCCAAGAAGGCAGCAATCGCCGAATCACTGGCCGCCGTGCCGTTCGCATCAACAGCTGCCACCACTAAATCACTCGGTGGCGTCACCACCGGTGCGCTGGCATCCTGTACGGACACACTGCGCGTCACACTCGTGGTGTTCCCCGCAGCATCACTCACCGTATACGTTACGGTGTACACACCCACCGCAGCACTATCCACTGTGCCACTGACCGTCACCTTATTCGAGATATCGCCATCAACATTGTCCACCGCACTGGCACCCAGTTCACTGTAGACCTCACCAACGGCAAGCGTTATCGCGTTGCTGCCGTTCAACGTCAGCACTGGCTTGGTTTGATCTGCAATCGTCAACACGGCCGTTTGACTTGCTTTGTTACCGCTTGAATCTACTGCCTCAAAGGTGATGGTGTTCGCTCCCAGCGGCAGCACCGCTGGCGCATCGTTAGTCACAGCAAGCACGCCATCCACTGCATCGTTCGCCGTGGCGCCCGCAAGAAAAGCTGCAACTTGAGTATTTGTCGCTACCGTACCCGACGCATCTGTTGCCGCTACTGTCGTCGCCACAGGTGCGGTGAGAACTGGTGCCGTCGTATCCACAACCGACACGGTACGCGTTGCCGTCGCGCTGTTTCCTGCCGCATCGCTCACCGTATACGTTAATGTGTAGCTACCCACTTTACCGGTGTTCACGCTGCCGCTAACAACCACGTTCGAAGAAATATCGCCATCAACGCTGTCGATTGCCGTAAACCCAAGCTCAGTGTATTGAGTACCAAAATTCAACGTTAGAGTGTCAGATCCATTCAGGGTTAACACGGGTGCCGTGCTGTCTTTCACATCAATGTTGAAGGCGCCCAAGTTCGTGGTTACCGTACCATCACTTACGCCAATTTGGATATTTGCAAAATTGCCAGCATCTGATTCACTTGGAATACCAGACAGTGTGCCCGTCGCAGAATCGAAACTAGCCCAAGTAGGCTTGTTCTGGATGCTGAACGTTAAGCTATCACCATCGATATCATTCGCCGTTGGAGTAAAGCTATAATTAACTCCTTGGTTGGCGGTCGTGGCTGGCGTGCCCGAAATTGTCGGCGCATCATTGACGTTGACCACGGTCAGTCCAAAGGTTGCTAAATCGGTTGATACTGTGCCGTCGTTGACGGAGATCAGGATACTGTTGTAAGTACCTACATTCGAGTTATCAGGAACACCTGAAAGTGTCCCAGTTACAGAATCAAAACTCGCCCAAGCAGGCTTGTTCTGAATGCTAAACGTCAGTGTGTCACCGTCTATATCGTTCGCCGATGGCGTAAAACTGTAAGCACTACCCTGATCCACAGACGTTGAAGGAGTACCAGTAATGGTTGGCGCATCATTGACGTTCACGACCGTAAGCGGGAAAGGCTCCAATGGTGTTGAAACCTTGCCGTCACTAACAGAAATAAACACGTCGTTGTAAAAACCAACATCTGAATTGCCTGGAGTACCAGAAATCTTGCCAGTCGATGAGTCAAAGCTCGCCCAGCTAGGCTTATTTTGAATACTAAATGTTAATGTATCCCCATCGATGTCATTTGCAGTAGGAGTAAAGCTGTATGCCGCGTCTTGTAACACGGTAATCGAGGGTTGACCTGAAATTGTTGGCGCATCGTTAACGTTGACCACTGTCAAGTTAAATGCAGGCATAGTCACCGTGTATTTGCCATCGCTGACCGAAATGATGATGTTGCTGTAGTTGCCCACATCACTATTTCTCGGCGTGCCACTCAATCGACCTGTGGTACTATCAAAACTCGCCCAATTCGGCTTATTCTGAACGCTGTAGGTCAGAGTATCGCCATTGCCATCATTGCCTATCGGTTGAAAGCTATAAGCGACATCTTGGTTGACTGAAGTTGCAGGCGTTCCGCTGATTGTTGGTGTTGCATTCTCAGTAAGGTGAACCAAAGCGCCACGATTACTATCCATAGTGTAAGAGCCAACCGTAACAATATCCCCGTTCGGCTTAAAGTCTATCGATTCAAAATCAAGACCGACGCTGAAATCAAACACTTGCACACCGCCAGAAGCAAAGCTTTCATCTGGTGTGCCATCGGCATTGAGGCGCTGTACGTAAGAAAAATCGTAGTTATCCGTACTTACCCAACCACCGAATACAAAACGACCAGCACTGTCCTTTTTAATATCTTTAACATAAAGAGATTGCCCAGCGCCAAATTTCAATGGATTGCCCGCATTGAAGTTGGAATCAATCACGCCATTGGCATCAAGATGAATTAGATAGTTAATCACCTCAGTACTGTTGCTTCCTCCATTCATGACCAACCATACCGTATCGCCTTCGAACATCGCGGTTTCATACTTGTTTGAGCCACTCATCAGCTCATTAGGCAAGGAGTATATTACTGAACCATTCGTGCCGAAGGTGGTATCCAACGTACCATCTGCGTTAACCCTCATCACCATCGAAGGTCTGTTGCCCGAGAGATATTTATTACCAACAAGCACAATGCGACCTTGACTGTCGATATCGAAAACCGTGGTATAGTCGTTAGTACCGATACCCGTAGCAGCAAATAAACCACTGTTGCCGAAGCTGGTGTCTGCGCTGCCATCCGCATTAAGACGCATCAGATTGAACTTATCACCAGCGACAAACATGCTACCATCAGCATTCAGTTTCAGTGCCGCAGGTCTCGTCCCCGTGACAACGAGCAGACCATTGGTGCCAAAGTTTGTATCAGGCTGACCATTCGCATTGAGTTTGTTAAGAAAGAATTGACCATTATTCCAACCTGGTTGCCCCAATAGCCAAATATTCCCAGCAACATCAAACTGCAAGTCTTTCAAATAGTCATCACTACCAACGTTAAGCAGATAAGTACCACTGGTAGCAAAACTGGTATCCAAGCTCCCATCAGCACTATAGCGGCGGACCGCAACGTCATTGCCTGTCGTTTTGCTGCTGTCTTTAACGTAACCAGCAACCAATGTACGACCTTCTGAATCGACCCTAACTAGCGTATAGTCTTCTGATATATCAAAAGGTAAGGTCAAGTCATCAGCACCAACCATCACCAAGCCGTCTTTCGCAAATGGTGTTGTGGTTTGGCCATTGGCATCGACTTTTATCCAACCCAGTTCGTCATTTCCTGTCACACTTTGATGGGAAAAGACGTTAAGTGCGCCTGTCGAATCAGCATGAATAAGCACTGGGTAGTTATTGGTATCCCCAGGTTCAAAATAGTAATTGCGAATACCACTCGTGCCAAAGCTGGTATCCAGCACACCGCTATCATTCAGTCCCACAATCGCCATATGAGATGTACTATTACCAGTAAAAACCTTACCCGCGAGTAAAATACGACCCTGGCTATTAACGCTGATCTGAGTCGAGGTATTGATCCCAACGCTGCCCTTTCCGCTGACATCTAAGCTATACAAGCCGCTATTGGCAAAGCTAGTGTCCAACGTTCCATCATTATTGTAGCGATACAGGTTAAAGACTTGAGTTGTATCTTGGTCGCTGATTTTTTCGGTCGTCGTTATTAAAATTCTGCCGTTTCCGTCAACAACGAGGTCGTATGCCTCATTCGTTTGAGTTGCTGAACGGCTCACATTTACTACGCCGTTTGTGCCGAAGTTAGCATCAAGGCTGCCGTTTTCGTTAAAGCGAAAAAGGCTTGATTTGAATGCAAGGTGTCCCGCTGCTAACAAAGCACCATCTACAGCGAAAGCCAGTGCATGAATACGGTCATCACTTTCTACGCCCAATAATTGATAACCGCTGCTGTTGAAACTGGTGTCGATGTTACCGCTGGCATCGAAACGAGCAACAAAGGCGTCGCGACCCGATTGAACTACCCAACCACCCAAGTAAACACGACCTTGCGCATCGCTCAGGATACTGCTCGGTTCAGGAGACTGACCATTTATCGATAAAGTCGCTTCGCCACTTACACCAAAACTGCTGTCTAAACTGCCATTTTCGGCTAAACGATAGAGTCGCATGTCTCTGTTGCTACTCGTGCCAGCAACCAAAATACGTCCTTGACTGTCCGTTGTTATGACCAAACCGAACAGACGATAATTGGCATTGCTTATTTGTACTTTGCCTCCGTTGCCAAAGGTCGTATCTAGGCTGTTATCGCTCAAACGACGTTCAATGTAGATTACGTCATTTTGCTCAGCACCAGGCACTTTGGTTCCAACCACCAAAATCCGACCTTGGGCGTCCACAACGACGCGATCAGATACTTCGGTATTGTCGAAACTAGCACTACCTTGGTCGAGTGCCACCACCTTAAACGATGACCCACCGAGCGTGATGTCAGGTTGAATCGCCGCAAGCGCCCCAGAACTTGCCAAAGCACTAAGTACCCCAGCGGCAACCAAACTGCGTATTGGGTGCTTTTTCAGCTTGTTTTTACCTTCAACATCAGCGAAGCGGTTGGCTACGTCCGAGTATAAATTTTTCATTACGACTCCATAAATCAATAAAGTGCGATTATTTCGATTCCGTTTGCCTTCACCCCGGTGGATCGGCCGAGGAATTTCTAGGCTCTGAACACTAAAAACGGATCCGCACAGCCAAACCCGCCAAAAAAAATTATTTTTTTGAAAAATACTTCGATTCACATTTAAAAACGGGATGTACAACACGAACGGCGAGGTATTTTTCAGGATGGAAACGAACTAGCAGGAAACTGTCCGTCTGTTGACTAACGTCGAATAAAGGTAAAAATTAAACGATGATTAAATGAACAATATGAAAAAGCATATTTTGCTTTCTTTAATGAACAACTTGATGCTAATTTCTAAGAACTCACCGAGTCGACTCAGTGACAAGCTAGTTCGAACATGAGATAATACCCTGATTATTTTTCAATCAACCGTTCCTCAATAGAGCTTAATGGTCGACGTTTACTTCGTCGAAACGGCTTCGAATGTCGGAAATCATGTCTGTTTAGTCAATATTAACGAGAGGTAGCCAAGTTATGGATACTCAACTTTCACCTGCTGACCTGATGGTAAGTCCGACGATTTACAGGGAACTTAAAGCGTGCGCAAATCGTATTTTGGCTAAATATGCCAACAACATCACCCTCCAGACGACTGAAATCGTGCACGAAGCCTGCGTAAAATTAATAGAAGCAGAGGGGCGCTATCAGAGTAAAGAACATCTGTTTCGCACCGCAGCCAAGGCAATGCGACATTTACTCATCGACTACGCTCGAGCCAAATCAGCCGATAAACGCGGTGGCAAGGCGATGAAGACGCAGTGGCTAGATGATTTACTCGGCGAAGACGACGAAAACGAAGGGTTACTGGCAGTAGAACAATGCTTCAAGCAAATTTGTACCGTTGGCGATCGTATGGAGTCGATAGTTGAACTTCATTATTTTGCAGGCTTTCCTCAGCAAAAGGTCGCTGACACACTCAGCCTAAGTTTACGGACCGTCGAACGGGAACTTACGTTTGCTCGCGCGTTTTTATATGACCGTCTAAGTAGAGGTAATAGTGCAGATTATGCTTGATCTCAAACGTGTTAAAGCATTGTTCGATGACTGTATTGACCTCGCCGTTGAGGAACGACAAACCTACCTAAAACAAAGTGGCTGTAGCGAGGAAGAACAACACGAAGTCTTACGTTTGCTGGCCCACTTAGACTCGACTAAAACAATCCATCTTGCGGGCCATGCACAACAAGTCATCGGCCAACACATTCGCGAACTAGGTCAACAATTGCAACCGGGGCAACTACTCGGCCCCTACCGCATAATTAAAGAAATTGGCGCCGGAGGCATGGGTGTAGTGTTTTTGGCTGAACGTGCCGACGGACAATACGAACAAACTGTCGCTATCAAACTTGCACCCGGTTTTTCCGCCGCAGACGATCTGCAGCATTTTTCAACTGAACGACAACTATTAGCCAAACTACAGCATCCCCATATCGCCATGTTGCTCGACGGTGGGATAACCGACGACCAGAGACCTTACCTCGTCATGGAGTACGTCGAAGGCCAGAATTTAACTGACTATTGCGCATCGAACCAACTATCACAGGATCAAAAACTAGAGCTGTTTTTGCGTGTGTGTGATGCAGTCAGCTACGCACATCAACGCTTGATAATCCACTGTGACCTCAAAGCTGAAAACATTTTGGTAAATCGAGAAGGTGTCGTCAAACTGCTCGATTTTGGTACGAGCAGAGTGTTGCAACACGGCCAAGATGATACGGACGTTGCTCGAATCATGGCCATGACACTGTCCTGTGCCAGCCCCGAGCAAATCCTCGGCGAGCCAACAACAACCGCCACTGATGTCTATGGCCTTGGAGCGCTGTTGTATCAACTGCTTACAGAGCGCTCGCCACACGCCGTTGACCGAGACATGATGGCCGCCACTCTCGAATCCATTTGCCGAGATAAACCCAGAGCACCTAGCGATTACCAAAGACGCATAAGTAAAGATCTCGACAACATTACGCTTAAAGCACTAGAAAAACTGCCTCTAGACAGATACCAAAGCGCTGCAGACCTTGCCCGAGACATTAAACGTTACCTGAGGGGACAAGCTGTATCGGCGACTCAGGCAACCCCATTGTATCTGCTTGGTAAATTACTTAAACGTCACCCCCTTGCCGCCGTATTGACCTCAGCCCTTGCCATCTCTATGACAACAGGACTCGTGGTAACGAATCGGCTGAACCAAACGTTGACTCAACAACGTAATGACTTGGTGATTTCCGGCCAAGAAGCGAAACGTCAGGCCAATGCCGCGATGCGTGTCACTAAATTGCTGATGGACGTGTTCTCCGGTGCTTCTCCTGAAAATGCAAAGGGTCGAACCATCAATGTCGATGACCTGTTAGCACAGGCAATAGAGACAACGCGCAATTCACTCCATGAAGAGCCTAAAGTAAAAGCACAACTACTTAGCTCCCTGGCCAAAGTTAGCGGCCTAATAGGTAAACCCAAAGATGCCTATGAGTTGCAACTCGAGGCGATTGCACTTGATGAGCGTCTAGGTGACCCAAACCCAGAACAAGGCACGCGCGCCCTGGCTGATTTAGCCAAGTATTACGATAGAGCTGGATCTTTGGATAATGCATGGCAAACAATTGAACAAGCCGAACTGCAACTAAGACCGAATGAAAATAGCGAACTTGCGATTGATATTACTTTCCGCAAGGGGCAGATCAAACTTGCATATGGCAAACCAGTTGAAGCGGCAGAATATTTCCAAAAGGCCTTTAACAACTGGCGGCTTTTGGAAAACAAGGATATTGAGCAAGGCATTCGAATTCAAAGTAGGCTCGCGATTTCCTATTACGACCAAGCCAATTTCGACGCGGCGGTTAACTTGAACCGCGAAATCGTCAAACAAAAACTCGCCTATTTCGGTGAACAGCATCCAAGTACACTCAATAGTTATAAAGATCTTGGTCAAGGGCTGATGCGTCTGAGTAAAATGCAAGATGCGAGGGACGTCCTAGAAAAGACATACCAACTCTCAAAGCGCATTTATTCACTGCAACATCCTGAATATCAATTTACTGCGCGCTTGTACAGTAGCCTACTTAGACGTATGGGCCATTACAGCCGTGCCATTGACATCATGACTGAAGCCATTAATGCAGGATCTCAAGAAGCTGTATCAAGCGCACGCTTGCTCAGCGACCGCGGTTATCTTTACCATATTGTCGGTATGACAGACAAAGCCTTTGAGGATCTCAACCAAGCGGCTCCACTGTTTACTGCAAATCTCCCGGACACTTCTTCTATCGCCTTTTGGGCACGTAGCCTCTACGGTGAATTGCTCGTTTACCAAGGCCGCAAAGAGGAAGGAATGGCACTCATTGAAAAAATTCGTAGCATGAATGCACAGCAATATGGCGAGGATGATTACGGCGTTGGTGGCGCGTATGAACGACTCGCAAAAATCGCGGTCAAAGAACGTCGTTTTGATGACGCAAAAGAAAATATATTCAAGGCAAGAGCCATTTTCGATCGCTTCTTTAAGCGCAGTGAAGGAACTCAACTCAGTTTGGATCAAGTCGAAATCGACCTTGCTTTTGCTAAGCAAGATTGGCCCGATGCTCTCAATAAACTCGAGGCATACCATGCCCGTATGTCGGAAATTTATCCTGAGCGGGTACCAATCCTCGCCTACATCGAGTCCGAACTTGGTGAAGCAAGATTTATGACGGGTGACACCTCAGGAATCGAGCTGATGCGCAGCAGCCTGAGCGAAGTAAAAGGTGAAGTACCGGAAGATTCTGGACTCTATCTTCAAATGCAGGACAGAGCTAACCGACTGAACTAGCAGACCTAAGTAACCTCAGCTTCGCATAAGTAATGCGTTTCTAGGTGCTATTTTTACTGACTTCTACGTTATTTTGGAGCGAAATAGCTCGCTATTCCAGCTCCAAAAATGCCTTGAATTTAGACAAAAATATCAAGCTAGAAATATAAAAAGATTGCTAAGTTATTGTCTTATTAAATTTTGCACTATTTCTTATACAAACCCGAGGTTAAGTAAGACGCCGCGCATCGCGGCGTTTTACTTTTGGCTAAAGCGAAGTGTGTATTCTTAGCGTAAGCAATATGTCTCGGTTCATGGTGTAAGGTTAAAAGTATACAAGCACATTGACCCAAACCCATTTTAACTGGCGCAGTAGGCTGACAATCCTCGGCTTAGATTCTCAGAATACAGATGAATGTTTAAGTCTTCCGGTTTGATGTACAGCCAAATGTCACTGTCTGCTTTTGGGCATAATGAACTACGGATATACTCTCTCTGATAATGGGGTTCGAGCGCCAGAGGTTGCGGTGTTTCAATAAACACCGATATCCCATTGTCTTCAATAGCGGCACCGCGAAAACGCCAATCGCCTACGAAAAACTTGGCCATGAAGTAACGCTCAATTTCACTCAACTGCGCTTCATTAAATTGGTGAGCCGAGAATCTCTCACTCGCATGACGCGTACCGTCAGTCTTATCGACACGATGTGCCGAACCCGATGAGTCGTAGAATACCCAACACAGCGTGATCATAATCGCGAGAACCGCGCCATATAGACATTGTAACTGGAGTCTCATTCTCTGCCGTTGCTGCTCTAAAATCGCCTTTTGAGGCTCTGCTCTTTGCGTATTTTTCTTGAGTTGCTCGCAACAAAGCCCGGCGCTCAGCACGGATTCTTTCCATCATATCGGCAAACTGGCCTTCTTCGACGTCATTAAAGTCTAAAGTCAAATTCACTGTATCGGCGATGGTCTTTTCTTGCATTCTCAGTCCCTACCTGTGCTGCGTAATGGAAATGGCCCGCATTGACGGCAACATCAACTAGGGCTGTGTAGTTAAATACGCATTTCGGTAAAAAGAACCGCCAAACCAAGTTAAATAAATTAAAAATAATTTTCCCGACAAAGTTGTTATGCGTCATTTTGGTAAACGATGTCGGAGGCATTGCTTAAATTCGTAGGACTTCAACCCCCATGACTTATGTGACATTCAGGATGTATCAGGTCATTTCATAGGCGGTTTGACCGTGTGGAAGTCACCTTTTTGCTCGTCACCAAAACACAAATATGGGGATAAAACTAAATGGGGTGGATGGGGATAAGGCTGAGTAAGGATTCAGATCCCATTTGACCAGATAAACTGCGTGAACGAGAAGGTATTCACCTGTTAAATTTTCTGTTTTTTAAGAAGTTATAACCAATAATCTAGACACTTCTCAGCCGTTCTTGATATCGCTTTTCATACTCTACTGGCGAAAGTAGATCATTGGAACCATGTTTCCGTTTATTGTTATAAAACATTTCTATGTAATCGAAGATATCACTTCTAGCATCGTCCCTTGTTGAATAGACTTTTCGCTTAACTCGTTCACGTTTGAGCAATTGGAAGAAGCTTTCAGCCACCGCATTATCATGACAGTTACCTCGTCGGCTCATGCAGCCTTCAAGACCATTTACTTTAAGGAAGTGTTGCCAATCATGGCTTGTGTATTGACTACCTTGATCGGAATGGACTGTCACCATTTTCTTAGGGTTTCGTCGCCATACAGCCATGAACAAGGCATCTAATACGATTTCCTTCGTGATCCGTGATTGCATTGACCAACCAATGACTTTGCGTGAGAACAAATCGACAACCACAGCCAAGCAAAGCCAGCCCTCATGAGTACGGATATGGGTAATATCGATTACCCATGACTCATCTGGCGACTCAGGGTTGAATTGGCGTTGTAATCGATTAGGCACGACAATATGACTATCACCGCTGCGATGACGAGGCTCTCTGTATCCAACTTGAGCCTTGAGTCCTTCATCTCGCATCAGCCGATAAACACGATTGACTCCGCATTTCTTACCAACATCACGTAAAAGAAATGGTGTGGTTCTGGCGGTTGGATTACAACGAAGAACGCACACATGAAAGCCTTGGTGATCTGCCGCCCTCAGCTTACCGAGCAAAGTTGGAAAACTTTAGTTTACAGGTGTCTCACTAACGGGGAAGTGGACAAGATAAAGCGGTTGAAGCTTACTTGATTGAGCAAACACCGCTCGATTTGCCTATTTGGATTTTCAAGAGGCGTTAGTCAAAAAAGCAGAATGCAGGATACGCATCCTCTGCTACCGATAATATTTCCCCGTCTTTGCAGAAACTGACACCCGTCACACGCTAACGCCAATGAGCGAAGTGAAAGTCACGGCCAAGAGCGTAGCGCGGTGGACGCACAAGAACTTTAGTGCAGCGGGGTTCAGTGAACGTCAGGCTCGCGTGGGGGCTTTAGATGGTAAAGTATCTAAAGGCGGTGGTAGGCCGTCCAAGGCGAAAGAGCATCTACAGGCGGTTTTGGAGCTAAAGGCTCAGGGCTGTTCAAACCGCGATATAGCTGAAGATCTTGGCATTGGTTCGGCTTCTGTCAGTCGATATTTAAAACAAGTGTCAGAGTGATCCAAACAAGCCTTATCAGATAATAGCCCTTACGGTTTAATATCGGTGAGTTACAATTGGTGTAAATACGTTTGTAATTACCGGTGCATTATGGGTACGATTAATATTCGAGTTGATGATGAATTAAAAGCACGTTCTTTTGCTGCATTAGAGAAGCTTGGTGTAACTCCGTCTGAATTGTTAAGACAAACTTTGGAATATGTGGCGCAAAGAGAAGCGTTGCCGTTTAAATCTGTGTTGTTAACCAGCGAAGATTAAGCATTGATTGCCGTTGCTAAGGCTCGTTTAGCGGAGCCGAAAACTGGTGTGAAGGTCTCGCTAGATGACCTATGAGTTAGAATTTGATCCCCGAGCGCTCAAAAGAATGGCACAAGTTAGGTGCGACAGTGAAAGAGCAGTTTAAAAAGAAACTGGCAGAAGTTTTAAAAGAAACTGGCAGAAGTTTTAAAACAACCGAGAGTTGAAGCGAACCGCCTAAGAGAATTGCCAGACTGTTACAAGATAAAGCTTCGCCAAGCTGGGTATCGGCTGATATATCAAGTGCGGGATGAAAAAGTGTCAGTTCTTGTTGTTGCCATAGGTAAAAGAGATAAATCAGAAGCTTATAAAGATGCTGGAAACCGAGTTTAGCTAACAGGCTCACTTATTGCTGAAGGAACTGGGCTATTCAAACCTCGATATTGGTGAGGATCTTGCTATTGGCTCGGCTTTGGTGAGTCGCTATTTGAAGCAAGTACAGAGTGATCGAAAACAAGCCTTATCTGATAACAGCCCTTGGCGGGGGCGAATAGATCTCTTAGCGGGTTTCCCGCAGCCTTTTAGATTTAAAGGTGTAACGGGTGGCGCTAGGTATTGCTTCTAATTTAATGGTATCTAACTTGCTTAAACTATTTTTTATTCTCAAAGGAGAGAGAACATATGCAGATATCTAATAATTTTATGGATGTATTTTTTGGTTATAACGGTAGAGTTGGCGATGTTAAGGGAGCAAAAGAAGGTATTGCAGAGTTTGAGCAACGAGCTAAAAACGCTGAATCTCCAGAAGAAAGAGAACGATATGCTAAAGCAGTTGAGCAGTTAAAAACAGAAATTCTGCCTAAAATGCAGCAGGAAATGGAGCAACTAGGGAAGCAATTAGGATTAAATTCAGGCCAGATAGGGCAGGTGATAGAAATAGATAAAGATCACAATTCTGTACCTAATTTAGCTATTAAAAAGAATGGTGGTGGTGTACTATCTTTTATGACTTCTTATGAATCAGGAAGTTACTATCACAACAAAATATAAAGGATTAGTTCATGTTTAAAAAGATATTTGAATCGCCACTAGTTTCCTAGACACCTCTTAGTTAGATAAACTAACTCAAAGAGAGGTGCTTATGAGCGGCAAACGCTATCCTGAAGAATTCAAAATCGAAGCGGTTAAACAAGTTGTTGATCGCGGTCATTCCATCGCTGATGTTGCTAAGCGACTAGATATCACCACACACAGCCTATATGCTTGGGTGAAGAAGTATGGCCCTGATAACAAACAACACAACGACTTATCTGAGGCGCAGGCAGAGATTAAACGCCTGCAAAAAGAACTAAAACGGGCCACTGAAGAGCGCGACATTCTAAAAAAAGCCGCGGCGTACTTCGCAAAGCTGTCCGACTGAGGTACGCCTTTATTAAGGAGCACAATGATCGGTGGCCGGTACGCTGGCTGTGTAACATGCTGGATGTTCACCCCAGTGGTTTTTATGCATGGAGCAAGCAGCCGTCTTCAAAACGTGACAAGACAAACCGTCGGCTGACAGGGTTAATCAAGCAGTTCTGGCTGGAATCTGGTTGCGTGTATGGTTACCGTAAGATCCATTCTGATTTACGTGATACGGGCGAACGCTGCGGTATTAACCGGGTGTATCGATTGATGCAATCTGAGGGGCTAAAAGCACAGGTTGGTTACCGCAGACCGAGGTATCGCAAGGGTGATAGCCATATCGTTGTGCCTAACCGTTTACAGCGCCAGTTTAATCCAGTAACGCCTGATGAGGTGTGGGTAACTGATATCACCTATATCCGCACACACGAAGGTTGGTTGTATCTGGCCGTCGTGGTGGATCTGTTTTCCCGCAAAGTTGTTGGTTGGTCGATGCATTCCCAAATCAGCAAAGACATCGTATTAAACGCATTACTGATGGCGGTTTGGCGACGTCAGCCGAAAAAGCAGGTGATGGTGCATTCCGATCAAGGAAGCCAATACACCAGCCACGATTGGCAAGCATTCCTTAAAACTCATGGCTTGCAAGGCAGTATGAGCCGACGCGGAAATTGCCATGATAACGCTGTAGCCGAAAGCTTTTTCCAGCTGCTGAAGCGTGAACGGATCAAACGCAAGATCTACTCAACACGGGATGAAGCCAGAAGCGATGTGTTTGATTACATAGAAATGTTTTATAACAGCAAACGAAAACATGGTTCCAATAATCTGCTGTCACCGGTAGAGTATGAAAACCGTTACCAAGAACGGCTGGGAAGTGTCTAGTTTATTGGTGGCGATTCAAACATCTTGCTTTTTCACTACTTCGATAGCTTTATAGTTACCATAAATAGCTTGGGTATTTGATATATTCATAAGAGAGCTCCTTTCGTTTTAACCCAGATTTATAAGCAAGAATCACGCCCTTTTATTGGCTAACGCGCTACGCTTGTTGGCTCCCAAAGCGAGTTCTAAGTCGTTTTTAGATCTTCGTTAAATAATCCACAGAAACGGTGTATAAGTGTGTGTTTTGCTGGGTATAAGCGTGTCATTTGGCGGGAGGCTTGAGTAATCAGGGTTCGAGAATATTTCTCAGAGAGAATTAATAACACATGGATCACACTTCACAAGACAAAACCGCCATAAGCGCGGTGGATTTTGAGTAACAACGCAGTACAGCTTGCACTGTTTGAACAGCGTTTACCCAAAAAACCGTACCATACAGACGAGTTTGCGACTGGCCTTGCCATTGCACGCGCCCAGAACGCCCTCAAATCCCGTTACATACAAGCCAATGGTCCAACCCATAAATACTGGCTGATCTTCGATGTAGATTCGCCTGATGCGGCTTTAGGGTGGTATGACTTAGGCGCACCCGCCCCCAATATTGTTGCCACCAATCGAGAGAACGGCCACGCGCATTTGATTTATGGCCTTGAGGTATCGATCCGAACGGCACCAAACGGGCGCAGTGTGCCTTTGCGTTACGCCGCGGCCGTAGAAAACGCGCTAAGAGAAATGCTCGGTGCGGACATTGGTTATGCAGGGCTTATCTGCAAAAACCCGCTACACCCGCATTGGCAGGTGTCTACGTGGGAGCAAAACCTGTATGACCTCGATTGATTAGCCGATTATCTGGATTTAAGCGCTTACGGTGGCCGTCAGCGGCTGCCTGATTACGGGTTAGGCCGTAACTGCAACCTGTTCGAAGACTTGAGAAAATGGGCGTATCATTCCATTCGTCAGGGATGGCCTGACTATGAGCGTTGGTTTGAGGCTGTTTTAACTCGCGCAAACGGTTACAACATCCAAAAGTTTGAACACCCGATACCAGAAAGTGAAATTAGGCATACAAGCAAAAGCGTTGCTCAATTTGTCTTTAAGCACTTTAGCCCAGAGGGTTATATTTTGAAATGATTAATGGGGAAGAAGTGCGGTGACATTCACACTTCTTTTGTAACAACAATTGCGCCACCAGCCCCTATTTGCAGGATTGATTTTCAAGAAACGACGTGATTGCACTCGTCATTTTGTTTGTTAACCATTCAGGACCAAAATCCGACATGTCATTATGACGAGCATTTGGAATTTGCATAACACACACGGGATAACTTAAACGTTCGCTGTCCGTGTAAAGCACGTTATCATCCGCCGGAAAATCGCTTCCGCGAATAGACAAAACACGAATGTCTTTGTTCCTCGGTAGCAAAACACGACGGCTATCAATGGTCACCACCGCTTCAACAAACGTTGGCGTTGCATTGGCGTACCACGCCGAAATGTCACCACCATTCGAGTGACCAAGCAACCACAAATGATCAAAATCATATGCCTCAAAAGAGGGGCTTAATGTTTCGCGCACAAAAGCGAGCGTCTGTGCACCCCGTTGCCAATTTTCAGCGCGTGTTGCAAGAAACGGAGGTATACGCGATAAATCAGGGTCTTGCTCGAGTTCGTGGGCTATCGACACCGTCATAAAGCCATGCTGAGTCAACGTGCGCACCATAAACTGGTACTTGTCATGTGGTATACCATAACCAGAACTAATGAAAGCGACTTTACACCGTTGTTGCAACGTACAACGCTCTTGCTTTTCCGGAAGTTGAATTTCGATGGGGACAGTCCGATGTCGAGCTGCATCCACCAACGATTCTGGATGGGATGTTGCGCTGAGGGTTAGCGCCGCGAGCATAGTAAAAAACATCTGCTATATCCTTATTTTTATTATAGAATTTTGGTCTTTGATGCGGTGAGTTTAGCAATTAATTGGGCCTATTCACAGTCATAAACTCAACGTGCTTAGTTAAGCATCATTCAGTTGAAAATTCCCATTTTCGCAAAAAATCGATTTCCCATTTTCGATAATTTTCCATACGCAGTCTAAAGAAATAGATACAACACACTGTTTTAAAAAAACTTTAAATTTGGCATTTCAGTTGCTCCAGTCAACATAACGGCAAACATGGAGCTTTACAATGGACAAACTACGTACACGCCCTTCAACTTCTAGAACATGGTTGAAATGGCCCCTCATTACGATTACTGCAGTTGCTGCGCTGTGGCTATTGACGGGCCAAGCAACCACACAAATTTCAAAAGAAAAACTCTGGCTGGCGTCTGTCACTCAAGGGGATTTGTCTCTCCAAGCCTCTGGTTTTGGAGTCTTGCAGTCTAAAGCTCAACGCTTTCTAACTGCACCTTTTTCAGCGGTGGTTGAAGAAATACGTTTAAAACCAGGTGCCCTCGTCAACTCAAACTCCGTCATCGTACGGTTGAGTAACCCCGAAATAGACCAAAATGTAACAACAGCCCAAATGGCGGTGAATGCACAAAAAGCGGTGATTGCGGAGTTCCAACTAAACTTTGAAAAAGAGCAGCTTAGCGTTCAACAAGATATTCAGGAAGTCACTTTAGATTTGAACGTTGCGAAAACACGTTTAAACGCAGAAAAAAACTTGGCAAAAGACGGAGTCGTCTCAAGCTTAGATTTATTAAATAGCGAAGCTAACGTTGCAAAACTGGAAGCACGGCTATCACACCTACGTAAAAGAGATAAAAAAGGCCAAGCGTTATTTGAACAGAAACATCAGATCGAATCACAAAAACTAGAAGAGAAACAAAGCCTGCTCTCGCTCGCGCTCAATCAGCAAGCACGTTTGAACGTCACCGCGGGTATTGATGGAGTGTTACAAGCTTTACCCATTGAGCTAGGACAAAGCTTAAGCATAGGCAGTCAAATTGCGCTTGTTGGCAACACCGACTCGTTAATCGCATTAATCAAAGTGCCGCAACAAGAACTCCAGAATCTCGCTATTGGCCATTCGGCAATGGTTGATACACGAGGAGGTTCCGCTCATGCAAACGTAGTGCGT
Source organism: Pseudoalteromonas xiamenensis (assembly GCF_017638925.1). Taxonomy (NCBI): domain Bacteria; kingdom Pseudomonadati; phylum Pseudomonadota; class Gammaproteobacteria; order Alteromonadales; family Pseudoalteromonadaceae; genus Pseudoalteromonas; species Pseudoalteromonas xiamenensis. Next base: position 738,520 of record NZ_CP072135.1, on the reverse strand, counting down.
ATCGACCCAGTCGTACAAGACGGACACGTTGAGGTCGAACTTGAACTGACTGGAGATTTACCCAGTAATGCACGTCCTGCACTTAACGTTTCGGCTGTGATAGAGTTAGGCAGGGTTGCGAACGTATTGACTCTGCCGGTCCCCGTTAACGCTAAAGCAAACTCTCGCATACCACTTTATAAGCTGTCGGATGACCAACACAGTGCTGAACTTGTGTGGGTTGAGCTTGGTAAAAAAAGCGGTCAGCGCATTGAAGTGTTAAATGGCGCAGTACGTGGAGATGAATTCATCTTGTCGGATATCGGCAATCAATATCAACAAACCAACATCGAATTAAAATAACAAAGAGAGAATGAATATGACGTCGCAACCCGCTATTCAACTAACGGATTTAACCAAAGTATATTTAACCGACAGTCTAGAAACCCATGCACTTCAAGGGGTCAACCTCACAATTGAGCAAGGTGAGTTCGTGTCAATTTCTGGCCCTTCAGGCTGTGGAAAGTCAACACTGTTGAGCATTTTAGGCCTTCTAGATAGCAGTTCATCAGGGCATTACTTCATTGAGGGTGAAGAAGTCAGTCAGTTGGATGAGAATCGCCGCGCAGAGTTTCGTAACCAAAAAATTGGCTTTGTCTTTCAATCCTTTAATTTAATTGATGAACTCACGGTATTTGAAAACGTTGCCCTCGTTCTACGTTATCGCGAGCTCGCGGTTTCAGAAACAGACATTAGATCCGCAGTACAAGATGCACTTAAAAAAGTTGAAATGTCGCATCGTCAGCAGCATAAACCCAATCAACTTTCAGGTGGACAGCAACAACGAGTAGCGATTGCACGTGCCTTAGTTGGTGCCCCAACCGTCTTACTTGTCGATGAGCCAACTGGAAACTTAGACTCGAAAAACGGTGACGCCGTCATGATGTTACTGCGCGAGTTAAACATGCAAGGCACCACCATTTGTATGGTTACGCATGATCCTCGTTACGCCGATTTTGCCAACAAGCAGTATCATTTGTTGGATGGAAAAATCGTGTCTCAGCCAACGTTAAGGGCGGCATCATGAGCTTTTATCCCATCCTAAAACAGGTTGTTGCGGGACTTCGCAAAAACCCGACATTTAGCGTAACAATGATTCTCACACTTGCACTGACACTTGGCGCGTTACTGGCGGCCATTAACTTAAACCAAGTCGTGCTGTTCAAGCCATTGCCATATAAATCGCCAGAACAACTGTATTTGTTGCAACAGAATTTGCAGTCGGAGGGGAAAAATAATATTGGTGGTCAACTTGAAGCCCCGCAAGTGGCCATGTACAAACAAGCTAAAGAATCGAATCAATCAGCTGCCATGATTAAACAGCAGCAAGGCCAAGTGACAAGTGATGCAAGTCAGCCGGTGGAGTCAGCCCTGTATGTAACGTCTGAATACTTTAGTTTGCTGGGACTGCCGCTTCATTTAGGAAATGATTTTAGCCCGTCAGCTTGGTATACCGAGGCATTGCCTGAAGTTGTATTGTCTTACGAGTATTGGCAACGCCAATATGCAGGTTCGCCCGCGGTCATTGGGCAAACATTAGAGTTCAACAAAATAGCATACCGCATCATTGGCGTGATGGCGGATAAAGTTGAAGACCCAGCCCCTTCAGCCCCGTATGGTCCGGCGGCACTTTATTTGCCAATGAGCAATCAAGTGTTAAATGACCAAAAATGGACGAATGCCTCGAAGAGTTTAACCACTATTCAACGCATTGACACACCGAGTCTCGTTCAATCTACCCAAGCACAATTCACAAATGTCATGCAGCAAACGCTGGCAAACCATAGTGACATCGCGAAAACCTTTGATGGTTACCAATTACTTGCGCATTTTACGCCTCTTGAAGAAGCGATTCGAGGGGACAGTGCTAGGATCACCATTGCCGTTTTTGCTGGTGCGACCACCTTGTTGGTTATTGCCCTTGCGAACATCATCAATTTATATCTTTCTCATCTCATTAAACAACAGCAAACTCTGGCTATTTGTGCCAGCATTGGTGCTAAACCTAACCAATTATTTACACGTATCTTCCTCGAAGCATCAGTGCTCACCGTTACAGCGAGCGCGTTGGGATTACTCGTCGCGGCATGGCTTTTAGAGCTTACAAAGTCACTTGCAAAGGAATCAGTACATCGACTCGTGGAGCTTGGCCTCAATTGGCAAGTCTCGCTTGTTGCGTTATTTTGTGCCTTGTTGCTGGCGCTGATACTCGCATTTTTTGCAAAGAAAACCATTCGCTATCATGAACTCAAATCGCATTTGAGCGGCAGTGGTAAAGGCACTCAGAAGCAGATTTCAGCACAACTTCGCAATGGCTTAATCGCGTCACAAGTCGCCTTAACAGGGGTGATGCTAATTGCCAGTTCTTCCGTACTACATTCTGCACTTTCCTTAGCTAATCACCCTCTCGGGGTCGATGTGACGAACACATACAGCGCCCAAATTGTCACGGCAGGGGAAGACTTATCTAAAGATGGGAAAATGGCGCTAATTAACGAAGTACAACAAACGCTGAACAACCACCCAAAAATAGCACAAACCGCGCGAAGCTTTGTCTCACCCATTCGTCGAGGCAACTTCTCAAGTCCACTCGTCACCGAAGATGGCCAACATCAGGGAGTTTTCGGCTTCAACGCCGTAGATGAAAATTACTTTCCTATGCTAAAACAAGCCGTTATTTCAGGCAGAAATTTCGCCCCTGACGAAATTGTAGATAAAGCCAAGGTGATCATCGTAAGCAGAGCTCTTGCTATGCAGGTGTTTGGCACGACGGAAGTAATTGGTAAACGATTAGGCTTCAGAACGGAAAATCTGTTTGAGATCGTAGGTGTAGTCGATGACCATTATAACGCGTTTACGCATAGTCAGTTTACCGGCTACGTGTATTGGCCGTACTCCACATTGCGATTGAACCTGATGATCCGTACTAAAGAAGGACAAACATTGTCGCGTAAAGAAGTGATCGATATCGTCAATCAAGTTAACGCCAATTCGACGGTACTTGAATTCCTTGACGTGACACAAGCGAGCGAAGATTTAGTGTTTCACCATAAATTGGCGGCGGCATTAAGTTCAGGTCTCAGCATACTCGCTTTGGGATTGGCTTGCGCGGGGATATTCGGGGTCGTGTCTTACGGTACTCAGATGCGCCGTTTTGAACTGGGTGTTCGTATGGCTCTGGGTGCAAAACCAAAGCGTATTTTAGCAATGGTAGTACGTGAAGCGCTGAAACCGCTTTTCACTGGCATCGTTGTCGCGTTCGTGCTCAGCATTGGAAGCTACAGCTTGTTTAACGATTTGTTTGCTCTATACGCCAAACCTCAACTTGCCCAAGTTGCCGTCGCCGTAGCCGTTTTATTTGGATTTTGCTATCTTGCATGCGTGATCCCTGTAAAACAAATAATTAAAGCAGATCCTATTTCGGCATTAAGAAACGAGTAAGGAGTGCGTGGCTTCGGCCACGCAAACAACGGCAATGACTGCAACCATTTTAATCATTGATGACAAACCGGATGTGCGCCTCTCTGCGCGATTCTTGTTAAGCAATTACGGCTATCAAATCGAAGAAGCGGATTCTCCAGCCATTGGATTAGCGCGGCTTGCGCAAAAGTCCGTTGATCTCGTTCTGCTCGACATGAATTTCGCATTGGATACGACATCAGGTGCTGAAGGCCTTTATTTCCTCGATAAACTTGCTGCATTTAATGAATCAAATGGTACATGCATTGCCGCCATTGCGATGACGGCATGGGCAAATACTGAACTTATTGTTCAAGCGCTTCATAAAGGTGCGAGCGATTTTATTGAAAAGCCTTGGGACAACAAGCGACTTGTCCAAATCATCGACAATACAACCAAAGTGTCCAAATTAAAACGAAGTAACTTGGCGCTGGAACAGCAACTTCAAGATGCGCAAGATGAGGTATGGCTCAACTCCCAATCCCCTGTCATGCAAGCCTTTTTATCGCAATTAGAGCGCGTTGCGAAGACGCAAGCAAACGTTTTATTGATAGGCGAAAATGGCACGGGCAAATCTTCATTCGCGCAATATTTACATCAACAGAGTTCATCACATGGCGCGTTTGTTTCGGTAAATATGGCTGCCATCACGGAAACTCTATTCGAAAGCGAAATGTTTGGTCATGTAAAAGGGGCATTTACGGGTGCAGATAAGGCGCGTATCGGCCGCTTTGAACTTGCCAGAGAAGGGACTCTGTTTTTAGATGAAGTGGCAGCAACCCCCATCTCTCAACAAGCTAAGTTATTGCGTGTGTTGGAAAGTGGTGAATTTGAAAAAGTAGGCAGTAGTCATACGATGACCGCGAAACCGCGAATTGTCAGTGCCAGCAATGAAGCATTTGAAACGCTTATTAAACAAGGCGTGTTTCGCCAAGACCTGTTTTTCCGTCTAAATACCGTCACTCTTAAAGTACCCGCACTTCGCGAGCGGAGAGAGGATATTCCTATGCTGGCGAAGCAATTTTTAGCAAAACATGGCCAAACCCATGGCGTGCCGAAAAAACAACTTTCCAGTGATGCCGAACGCTATTTGAGCGCGCAGAATTTTGCAGGCAATTTGCGTGAATTAAGCCAACTAATGGAACGCCTCGTTATTCTAACGAGTGACATTCACGTTACGCCTGACATGATAGCGCAAGTCCAAAATCCGAATTCAGCAGCGGCTCCGCTTTGCAAATCTGCCCATGCAGAATTGCCCTTGATGACCATTGATGAAGCGGAGCAGCAACTTTTAAAGTTAGCACTCACAAACACCAACGGAAACACTGAAAATGCAGCAACGATCCTTGGGCTGAGCAAAAGTGCCATTTACCGACGATTGGAAAAGTACCAAATTGTGGCCAAAGATTTTCAGCAAAAAGCAGGTATTCTTTGATTAAGTCACAAGAGGATCTGACGCGCATCGTCGCGCTCAGCGTGACGCTCGTCATTGTATTGCTTGCCAGTATACTCGTGTGGCAGTATCAAGCGCGGCCACTTTTTCTCATCACGTTGTGGGTATGTCTATTACCTATTTGTTACTTGGGATACACACGTTTCAAACAGGCGCTTTTTACGCCTTATCGAAATATTCAAACACAGCTCGACGCAATCCAAAATGGGGAAACTCATGTGCGTAGCCAAATTGGATTTCAGACCGGTGTGGCCAAGTCCTTACATGATGACGTATTGAAACTTGCGGAACAAGCGTCTCGGTGGCAAGTCGATAATCAGCATCACGCATTGCTTGTGAATGAACTATTGCAATCCATGAACAGCCCAATTGTGGTAATTAACGAAGATAACCGTGTCATTATGGGCAATGGGGCACTTTCAAATTGGCTGGGCTATGGCTGGCATTCGGTTCGCCTAAAGCGTCTCGACACCCTTGGATTTACTTTCAATGATCAATGGAATTTAGTAAGCAACAATGAAAGTGAGCAGTTACGTACAAGCCAAATATTATTGGATGGTAAATTACATACGCTTATTCTCATTACGGACATACAAGATGCCTTGTCGGCCAAACAACAGCAGAGTTGGCAGCAAATCGTGCGCGTCATGAGCCACGAAATCAAAAACTCATTAACGCCCATTAAATCGCTTGCGCAAACCCTTGCTGAATTTTCGAATGACGATACACAAAAGCAAATGCTCGGCGTCATCGTAGAACGAAGTGCGCAGCTCCATCAATTTGTCGCAAACTTTGCGGATTTGGAAAAGCCAATCACCCTCAGCCCCTCGACAATTGATACTCAATTGCTGTGCCTCAATTTGACGACACTGTACCCCTCGCTTACCGTGTCGTTTGACACTGAATCTATTTATGCTGACAAAGCGTTACTCGAGCAAGTACTTATTAATCTTATCAAAAATGCCTTTGAAGCCTGTGACTCAGAGAAAACCGACCCGATGGTCGAATTGCATATCAAGCAGTCTAACACCTTTACGACGATCACCGTTCAAGATAACGGCATTGGCTTGAGCAATCTGGATAATTTGTTTGTACCATTTTTCACCACTAAAAAAGAGGGTCAAGGGATCGGTTTAGTCTGGTGTAAGCGAGTTATCGAAAACCACAATGGAAAACTTAACTTGTATCAGACGCAAGAGAGAACGGTCGCTGAGATTAGACTGCCAGTACAACAATGAAAAAGTAAAAAGGGCATTCACGATGCCCTTTTTGATTCCACAGCAAAAAGCCTTACTAGACGGTACGGGTTGCGATTGCTGGGGACAAACGGCTGGCTTGCAGTGCAGGCACGAGCACGCCAACTTGGCCCAGTACCAAACAAAACGCCGCGCCAAACACAAAATAGCCTGCCGGAATAAGGTTGAACTCGAAATGACTCACCGTGTACTGGTTTAAAACAATCGCGAAAACACAACCGAATAAAATGCCTATAGACGTAACTATCGCATTTTCTGTCAAAAAATAACGCAATACATGCCATTGACTCGCACCGAGCGCACGACGAACACCGATTTGTTTACGGCGTTTCATGATGGCAAAACGTGATTGACCAAAAATACCCAGCGCTGTAACAAACGTTAGACCCAATAACACTATCCACAATGTGTTTAACGCGGCACTCTCCCTTTGGTAATTCTTTGCTTTGATATCAACGAATTTATCCAAATAGGTAATTTGTCTTCTAGGTGTTTTCAATAAATATTCTTTGACACGCTCCATCACTACATCAATCTCGCCAGGTTCAGCTCTTACCGCTAATGGAAGTACTTCGTTCGCGTCTCGCACAGGCTTAAGAACACTAATCTTGGCCGCAAACCACGTTCCCCAAGGACCATTCATTTCAGCTAAAATTCCTTTGATTTGATGAGGAATCATCGTCAAGTAGATGGTTTTTCCAAGCGCCTCTTCCCAGTTGTCTGGATAAAGTTTTTCAGCCAGCGCTCTGGTTACCAATACATCGCTTGGGTGAGACTGCGCTTCAAATGCGACAGTTATTTCGTCTTGTTTAGTAAATCCTTGGCCTGCAACTAGCTCTAAGCCAAGTGTTTGGTAGGCGTCTGTGCTCCCCATGAAGGTAGCCGTCCACGTTTCGCGACGCCCTTCAGGTGTTCGAGTAAGCTCATCGTAAGTGCCAAATCCGGCGAGCGGCAGCGTATTCAGCATAGACACTGCTTGCACTCCGGGAATACTGCGAATTGCTTCAATAGTCTCATCGAGGCGTGCTTCATACTCTTCTTTTGGAAAAGGTTGATTAGAGAGCACACGAAAGATATTCGCTTCATCAACGCCGCTTGGCTTTGAAATCATTGCTTCTTTTTGTTCAATCATGAAAAAGGCATTGACCAAAATCGTAAACGTTACGGCAATTTGTAGCGCGAGTAAGGCAGGCCCCATCAAGCGCACTTTTATGGTTTTAAGTATTGGTTTTAAATCACGCATACGACTACCTACTGACTTTTAAGCTGGCTAGCTGGCTGAACTTGGATCGCTTTGATAATAGGGAGCAGACCAAACGCCATGGTTGCAACAATCGCAAGTCCTAACGTCGCCAAGACCATATTCACGTCCATCGTCATTAATTCCGCAGACAGATAGCTGTAGGCGCTTTTTGTAAAGTGCAATCCAGCCAACGTCATCAACATCCCTAAAACCGAAGCAAATAATGCCAAAAGCAAAATTTCGCAACTAAATTGAGCAAAAAGATTTTGTTTACTCGCGCCAACCGCACGTCGTAATCCCACTTCCGCCGCCTTACTGTGAAATTTAGCGGTCATGAGACTCATGCAGTTAAGAAGACACACGATCAAGAATAAAAACGCCAACCACACGCCAATTCTCGTGTCTTTAGACACCACTTCTTCATTCAGCAAGAATTCTTCAACGCTGTACATTTTATGGAAGCCATCACGTTGAAAACGGCCGAATTGTCGTTGGTCTTTCGCATAATCAAATATGAAATCTAAATACCGTTTACGATCGGATGGTGTATCCAATTGAACCCAAAACATGATCCAAACACATTCCGAGTTGAAAAACGCCCGAATGGAATCATCAGCAGGCGCCGTCCAGCAATTGAAAGCAAGCTCAGAACGCGTTAACAGCTCATGCCGAATTTGATTGAAAAAAGGCACAAACACATCTCGAGTGGGTTGATAAGCTTCAAAAGGCGCACCGTAGAACTTTGGCAACATAGGCCAGTCATCCATAACACCGACAATACGATATTGTCGTTCACCAATAACGATACTTTTGCCAATGGAATTCACACCGCCAAACAACTTGTCATTGAGCTTTTTAGAAATGATGGTTACATCCGTACCCGCTTCATCGTCTTCGGCTGACCAAGCGGTTCCATATAAAAATGGCGCGCGCATCATAGCAAAGAAGTCAATCGTCACCGTTCGAATATCCGTTCCGATACCATCAGAGAAAGACTGATCTTCTGAATACACAAATTCAGCAAATTCACCAATCGCTGTTTGCAACGGAGCTTGCTTCGCTGCAAGTAGGTTTTTGGCATCTTGAAGGGTAATGTGACGAGTCGTACGCTCTTCATCCCCTTCATAGCCATAGGGCTTTTCAGGTCCCCAACTGTTTAACTGGATCTGAAAGGTGCGGTCGCTCAACCCTGGTAAAGGGTCTTTAGACATCATATATTGAACCGTATAAGTCGTCATTGAGGCTGCAATACCTACCGCAACGGTCAACACAATAAGTAAACTTAGCAATGGGGTTTTGCGAATACTAACCCAAGCGATTTTTAGGTAATAACCAAACATCTTCGCAATATCCTTATGCGATTGCCGCTTCAGCGGCTACTTTTATAGGCCTTGCATCTCGTAAGACACCATCACGAACTTCAATTACGCGTTGAGCTTGCGCGGCTTGATTCGGATCATGGGTGACCATGATGATACTCGTGCCCTGCTGATGAATATCTTTTAATAACGACATAATGCCAGCCGCCATTTGGGAGTCGAGATTCCCTGTTGGTTCATCCGCCAATAAAAATGACGGCGTACCTGCAAGCGCACGAGCAATCGCTACGCGCTGCTGTTGTCCACCAGAGAGCTGATGTGGATAATGGTTTTTGCGTCCTGCTAAACCAACTTGTTCAAGCACTTGCATAATTCGACTATCACGTTCTTTACTAGAGAAAGAGCGATAACGTAAAGGCATATCAATATTGTCATATAAGTTCAATTCAGGTATCAAATTGAAGCTTTGGAAAATAAAGCCTATTTTTTCGTTTCTAATCTTTGAACGGGCTTTATCTGAAAGCGAGGTAATATCTTGACCATCTAAAACGTATTGACCACTCGAATAGTTTTCGAGCAGTCCGGTAATATTAAGGAAGGTTGTTTTACCCGACCCTGATGGCCCAGTGACTGCAACAAACTCGCCTTGAGAAATGGATAGGTCAAATGGGCGAAGGGCCTCTGTTTTGACACTATCTGTAATGTAGGTCTTGCCTAAATTAGTCATTTTTAACATGGTAGATTCCTTTCTTATTCTACTATTCGAGCTTGTTCAGCATCGTTAAACACACGCAAATCTGAAACCACAACGGTATCTCCCGGTAACAATCCAGATAACACTTCTATTTGGCTTAGACTCTCTGACCCCAGACGAATTGGTGTACGGGTCGCCACCCCATTAGCCACTTTATAAATATATTGACCTGCACTGTTTTGCATAAACTGACCTCGTGGCAAATAGCGCACATTGTCTTTTTGCTCCAAAATGATTCGGCTGGTGAGGCGCTGATTTTGTTTAAGAGAAATCGTGTATTCGCCTGACAAACGGATCTTACTGGCAATAGTTCCTTTGACAATTTCGGGTGAAATTGCAATGAGTTCACCTGACAACATTTGAGAATTGAGGTTGATTTCTGCGGCCATACCTAGGGCAAGATCATCACCATATTGCTCAGGGATCTGTACTTCAATCTCGTATTGAGTCAAATCAACCACACTCAACAAAGGTTGGTTTTTTTCTACATTGGTCTTTTCTTGAACGGTCAAGTTACCGACCAACCCAGCGACTGGTGATTTAATTTCTAACGCATTGACCTGTCTTTGTAACTCTTCTACAAAGACGTTTTGTCGGTTGAACTCCAGTTCGCGGTTTTTCACTTCAAACTTGAGACTCTCTTTCAACAGTTCAACCGCTTTCAACGTTAACGTGTATTCTCGCTCTGCGTTTTGCAAATCATCTTTTGCTTTTTGATAATCAATATCACTGACTACCTGTTTCTCGTGACCTTCTTGTGCACGGCGCATTTCACGTTTCGTCTGCGTTTAATGCAACTTCAGCACGACCTATCTTGTTTTCATGGTCAAGTGCTTGCTGTTTTGCATTAATTTTTTCTCGTTCCAATGAAGAAAATAATCTATCTCTTTCAGCCTGCTGCTGAGTGAGTCTCACTCGTTAACTCGGGACTGTCAATTATTGCAATCGGTTGGTCTATAACAACCGTATCACCTGCTTTAACCAAATAGGTAACCGTACCCGACGATGGGCTATAGAGTGTTGGCCGCTTGGCCGCAACAACTTTGCCTTGTACAGAGATGTCTCTTACAAATTGGCCTTGTTTCACTGTCGCCATTTTCAATTGATTGACATCAATTGCTCTTTCATTGTTAAACCACCCATAAACATTCGGCGCTACAAAATAGCCAGCAGCAATAACACTGCCAAGCAACAGCCACTTTTTCCATGTAGGCTTTTTACTTACAATCTTGGTGTCTTGAGCGCTAGTATCTGGAATATAACTCACGAGATATCCTTATCTAAAAATTTGTACCGATTCGACATAATTCAAAATAGTAACTTTTATGTAAATAAATAGCATCAAGTTTTTGTGGTTCGAAACATAAAATATCAATCAACTTGTTCTTTATATGTCAACAAACTACAGATAAGTCATGCTTAGGTAATGGTTTGTGCACAAACCAAAAGTTAACCCAAATGCTACATTGTGTGAATCATTATTTGCATTTTCTAATTAAACGAAACGATTACATGCGCAGCTAATGCCGTAATAAAACATGATAGGTATATCCAGTGTTGGAACTAAACGGAATGGAGCGCATGCGAAATAGTATGTCCAAGTCGCAACAATAAAGAAGGCATGAAGCTCTAAGACTCGTGTTAACAGAGCTTATTTTAATGTATGAGAAATGACTTCAATGACTAGTGTACAAGGCGCTCTGACCATAACTCGTCATCATAGCTATATTGGAATAACACAATTTGTGCAGGGACAGTAAAAAGGATTAGCGCTGCAAAAAACAGGATATATTGGTAACTTGCTTGCCCCAACCAAACGGCGAAAGGAATAGCCGCAAACAAAAGCAGTCCTGAAAAACCAGCACAAAGCCAAAAACAACACTGCCAAAACAACGCATTAAGCATTGCCTTTTTCCGTTGATGATTAAGTAAGGCAACCGCCAGAATGAGCATAACAAAAGCGGGAATAAGGTTAATTTTTGAACCGCCAGACAACAGCACGGATTTCTCGTAGAAACGCTCAAATCCTAAGAGAATCAACGTACTCGCGTAAACCCAATACACCCAGCGTTTCATGTTCAATTTGCACCATTATTACACACTAAAACAACTTACTTCAGATACAGGACCTTGCCAAGTGTTCAGTCGTAACAAAGCGTGTCAATTTTGAGCCAGCAGCATGTAAAGGGGCTTTACAGTGATCAGGCTCAAGTGTCCTTAAGACTTTTTAACTCAGTCATTACGAGACGTTAATTCTCGATTAAACGTCGCCGCAACGCTTTCCCGTTCACGTACCAAAAAAGCATCCTGATCGGCGCTTGTTTTTAACAACAATTGAATCGCTTGATAATACGCTTCTGTTTTAGCGTTTTTGGCCGCAACCGCGACATCCGGTAAAACACCGACATTCTCCCAATTCGTTTTGGTAATCGGATTAATTGCCTTAGAAACAGGCAAAGCAATGCGCGACGTGTGTTCAAGAGGAAAATATTGCCAAGGGTTTGCACCTCCTTTTGTCTTCTCACCCACAATCACACCACGTTTTAGGTGTTTCATGTTGTAACTAAATTCTTCCGCGGCTGAAAACGTATTCGGCCCAGTTAAAATATACAAGGGAACATCTGCTCTCACTTTCCCAGCAATGTTTGTTTCACTCCAGAATTCCGTAGTGGCATCCGTTTGACGATTGTAAAAGCTATTTAAGTGAGTTTTTTCTGGCAAAAAGTACCCACTTAACAACTGAACCATTTGAGCGCTCCCACCGCCATTTTCACGTAAATCAATAATGAGTGCATCAACGTCTTCCAACACCTTCATAACGCTCGCGAGCTTAGCACGTAAACTGGGTGTAACATCCGCAAACCCCCAGAAACTTAGATAGCCGATATTGCCATCGAGAACGACGACGTCGGTGAAGCCATAGTTTTTCCTAGCAAGTTTATGAAACCATGGTTCTTTCTTTTCAGTCGTTGTCGTTGTGGGAATTTGATTCACCGCAAAGTGCTTATCTACTTGCTGAAGTGTGTCCGTTAATAAGTGAGCTACTTGCTCTTCTGTCTCTGCTAGTTGCCATTCTGATGATGAGTTTAATGTTTCCAACAAGGCCATAATTTTAGGGATCTTGGATGTTTCGACATAATGGCTGGTAATTGACGATTCCACGGCATGTTGGATAGTGAGTTTATCACTTTGGGTCAGCGCAAAACTTTGCCCTGCAAACGCAATAAGGAAAGAAGAACAGAGAAACAGAGATGTCGTTTTCATATTGGCCGCTCGGTATTGTTATTATTAATGAATTTCGAGGTACTTGGTTATCATGGTGTATGGCCCTAGTTTGACGTGATTAGTTCCTTTATTAGTTGCTGTAAAATGTAACTAAGTATGTTTTAAATACTCAAGCAATATGGTGTTTTAAAACTCAAATAGGTTTCGCAAAACAATATCGCCTAAAAGTAAAAAGCCCCCAAGGTTGGAGGCTTTGAATCTTATGCAGTGATATTCAATTAGAAATTAAACGTCACTTTGGTGTAGATGTAACGACCGCGAGGGTTATGGGTTTTACCTACGTAACCATACAGGTCAGCATCACCATCACCAATCGCAAATGGTGGCTCTTCATCAAGTAGGTTGTTCACACCAAGAGATACCTTGATGCCATCGCTAAAGCGATATGAACCTTGAAGGTCGAGTAGAATTTGCGAATCTACCATACGAGATGTGTTTTCTTCGAAATCAAGCGTACCGTCAAAATCGATGTCTGGCGTATCTTCAAACTCACCAATATAACTAATGTTTAAATTAGCAGATAAATTATCTTGTACCCAAGAGTTTGTAAGTACCCAACGGTGCTCTGGGTAACCATACTCACCTGTGTAATCTAGATCGTCTTTCTCGAATTTATTCAAGAAGCTGTATTCTAAATTAAATTTAAGGTCGCCACTTTCGCCTAAGCTGTATAGGTAGCTTGCTGAGAAATCCACACCTGATACTTCTTGAGAAGTCACGTTTTTGAACGTGCTGTGTAGTTTACGGAGTACACCAAGTGATTCACCAGGTTGTGGCGCTAGACGCTCACACACTGTGCTGTTTTGGTTATTACATTCAGCATCATAAAGTGGTCCGAATGGTTCTTCATCAATCTTGTTGTCTTGTGTGATTGACCAGAAGTCGATCCCTAAACCAATTTCATGCGTAGGAGTCCACACAATACCCAAATTCATTGACTCAGATTCTTCCGCTTTTAGATTTGGGTTACCCGCAAATTGAATATTGTAATCAAGAACACGGCAATCTTTGCCTGTTGCCTGGCAACGGTATGTATCGGTAAAGAATTGGCTTTCTTCTGATGGGCCTAAACCGATTTGCGCAAGTGATGGCGCACGGAAACCTTGAGTCCATGAACCACGTACCGTCATGTCATCGCTTGGTGTCCAGCGGAACGCGACTTTTGGGTTCGTTGTTGAACCAAAGTCACTGTAATCATCGTAACGACCTGCTAATTGTAATTCGAAGCTGTCCGCAAGCGGAATTGAGAATTCAACATAAGCAGCCCACTGATCGCGCTCAGCAGCAGCCGAAACTGATTCAGTTCCGAATATCAAACCACGCACGAATTGATCATCTGGAATATCTTCAACGTCTTCTTCACGGTATTCAAAACCTGCCGCCATAAGTACAGGCATATCATTGAACGTAAACGCTTCGCCTGTGATGCTACCATCGAATGACGTCATATGAGACTCACCACGGCGCACAAGGCTTGTCGTAATGCGGTCAATTACTTCAGGTGAGTTGTACGTTCCACCGAATGGATTGTAGTTACCCGCATCAATTTCAGCTTGTAAATAATCAACACGTACCCAGCCCTGGCCTTTAGAAGCCCGTTTGCTCAGATTTGCTGCGGCCTTTTTGCGCTGCAAGTTCCCAATCCCAGTCATTTAACGTACCACGGAAACCCGCAACGATGCGCATGGTGTCAGAACTAATATCCCAACGGCGAGGACCTGCATCTACTGTACGATAACGGCCAATATCAATGTCCATGCCAAACGGGTTATTTGGGTGCGAAGCTGGCACTGTGAGACCTGCATCTTCATCTAGAGGCGTAGGCGCTCCGCCTGCTTGTGATGTATTGTGCTGTACAGCAAACTCGATGAAACCGGTGATATCATTACCAAAGTTTTGCTCTGCTTGAACAATTGCACCAACACGCTCAGCGGCTGGGATAATGTACCCAAAAGGACCGTAATCGAAAGCGCAATATCCGTCTGGTGTTGCTCTATCTGCAGGGCAGCTTGGGTCAATTGTTTTTTCACCATCTACGATGAAGTATCCAGGAAAACCACGGCTAGAACGGAAATCTTCACCACCGTATGGTGACTGATTTGCCGTTCCCATACGCCCAGCTTCATCCGCAGAAAACGATGAGTTGTTAAAGTAGTCAAGAATGATCGTCACATTGCTGTCATTCGTGCTGCTACCCCACAATAAGCTCGCTGTTTTTTCTTCATAACTTGGACCGTCAGTACCACCAAACCCTAAGTTAAGCTCGAGACCATCAAAGTCCTTTTTCAGGATAACGTTAACTACACCCGCAACAGCATCAGAACCATAAATAGCAGACGCGCCATCTTTTAGAATATCGATTCGTTCAATAGCAGACACTGGAATACTGTTAATGTCGACAAATGAATTCGTAATGCTTTCCGCGAACGCACTGATAGCTACGCGACGACCATTAATCAACACCAATGTCGCATCTGGGCCAAGACCACGTAAACTAACGGCAGCGCCGCCATTAGCTGTAGAATCTTGGTTGTTACCACGAGTTGAGAATGTACCGTTACCTGCAACTGGCATTTTCTCTAAAAGTTGTTGCAGGTTATCATAACCAAACGAAGAGATTTCTTCTTTACCGATAGTCTGGATTGGTGATGGCCCTTCCATATCCGTGCGTTTGATACGTGAACCTGTTACTTCAATTTTTTCTACTTTATCCGCACCTTCATCAGCTGCAAATGCCGGCGCAGACGTCGCACAAACTGCCGCGATTGCAAGACTAAGAGCTGTTAGTTGAGAGTATTTTTTAGTCATTATTGTTCCTTTTCGTTAACCAAACATCGCTTAATGTAAACTCAAGCCAAAACATTGTTAACACTGAAACAAGAAAAATACAACTCTGTGATTTTCTGAGTATTTCAACCTACATCTGTAAGGTGTGGTAAATTATTGCTGCATATAGATAACTGTTTAATTTCAGAAAACGCCAGAACCCTCTTTACGTCTCAGCTCTGGCGCTATTAAGAACATTAATTTATGTCAATCATCTATTTCTGCATGCAGCAGTTCTGCATTCATCATTGAGTTCAGTAATTGAAATGCTATGTGAATCTTTGTAACCATCGTTATCCGTTACTTCCAATTCGATAAAATATTGTGAATACCATTTACCATTTCTATAAATAGATTGTATCTGCGGTAGTGTAAAACTCGCGACGTTAGATTTAAAACTACCATTTACTTTCCACGTGTAGTTTGCAATAGAACCATCATAATCCCTTGCTGAACTAACTATATGAAAATCATCCGGACGCGGTGAAACTGAAATGCCAGCTACAGGTTTATATTTACAAACTGTGTGAGAAGATTCTCTAGTTCCTGTCTGGTCAAGTCTTGCATTACAACTAAAAACTTTTGTTTCACCACCCAGAGTCAATTCTTGCGTGAGAATCACAAAACTATTCGTTGTGTCAGGATAGTATGCTTGTATTGTAGTCGATTTGTCATTGTTCCGAACTTCACAACTTGCAAATCCACTGTAAATAGGAATTGAAGTTACAACATTTTTACATTCAACGGGAACCGCCAAATGGATCAGCTGCACTAGTGAAAGACAATAGTGCAAGTGTCAGAGAACTAATTATTTTTATTTGTTTATTCATTTAAATTTCCTTATAAAAGAGCCTTTTAAACTAAAAGACTCAAAGATTATTCACCGACCCCAGACAAAATGTAAACATTTATTTAAAAATTAATTTCTTAATTTAAACGTTCTAGGTGAACTAGTTTCAAATTGCTGCCAAATACGGCGGAAATGACGGCTACTCGAGAAACCACATTCAGTAGCGACGAGACTCGATATCAATATGGCGGGTCTGTAGGAGCTGTTTAGCTCTAACGATTTTAAGTGAATTGATGTATTGCTGAACACCAATACCGATTGCTTGTTTAAATAAGCGACTGAGTTGCCGCTCGGAGATCCCCACGTCAGAGGCAATAGACGCGACACGAATGTCTTGATGCAAGCGAGCGCAGATCAAATCTTGTGCTCTATGTACGGCACGATGTAAATGATTTCGTCCATTCAACCAAACACTCTGTTGGCTATCTCGTCCGTCTCTGCGAAAGTACACTAACATCTCACGTGCCACTTTCATTGACAGCTCGTCGCCAAATTGTTTGGCAACAAAATGCAATGCTGCATCAATCCCCGAACTAATACCTGCACTCGTCAACATATTGCCATCTTCGACGAAAAGACATGTTTCTAACACGTTTAGCTCTGGATAAGCCAATTTCAATCGCTCAGTTAACTCATGGTGAGTTGTACACTTTTTATTGGCCAATAAACCTGCCTTCGCGGCCATAAATGCACCACTGCAAATGGTGAACACGAGTTGCTGACGCACAGTGTGCTTAAGCCAATCGGCGACTACTTCGCCTTCTTCACTTAAGCAATAGTCAAACGAGCCATAACTCCCAGGCAACACAACCACATCATGGCAAAGCAACGTTTGAGGTAAAGGACTCAAGTTGGCTAAGGTCAACCCGCCCCCCAATACTTGTTCACTCGTCGGACTTACGTAGTGCAAAGCAATAGGAGTCACAGCGCGCTGGGCTTCTAAAAACACTTGCAATGGACCGCCCAGATCAAGCGGGAGGACGGCCTTAGAGATCACAAAATAGATATTTTTTATAACGTTATTCTGAAATTCCATAATCTTGAGCAGAAGTTATCGTTGCAAAACGCTTATTCAGTACGAGTGCGGTGTGAGCTTGAATTTCCTCGACTGAATGTACTTTCGAAGTAAACGGACTTGTCATTGCAAACGTGAGCGTGGCATCCAACACAAATTCCACCGCAAAGCCTAGATCACTAGCAACGCGTGTCGTTGTTTCACAACATTGCTCAGTTCGAATACCACTTATCACTAACTTACGAATACCATTGCGAGTCAACCAACGTAATAATCCCGTATCAGTGAATGCATTGTGTACTGTCTTGTGTACGACTCTATCATACTTGCTCGGTAAAAAATCCATCGGCTTCACAAAACCGTTCAATAAACAAAAAGGACTATTTTGGTCAACATCGTCAACATGTAACACTTTCACAATTGGTAAGTTGTTCGCCTGAAAGTAATTCACCAAATCACTCATATTTTGCTTAAATGATTCGAAGTGACTTGTCTCCCAATAGGGCGTATGAAAGAAAGAATCTTGTGTGTCGATGATAATTAAAGCTGTGGTCATGCTAATTCCTTAATGGTGTAGAAAGTTATTCAACTTTGTTTGAACTGACCTCTACTTTATCCGACCACACAATTTTGACGAGCCTCACTTACGACACAGATAGGACTTTTTCAGACTTCAAATAAACTCTTTTTGAGATCCGTTGTATTGGCACAAAGATCCCTCTACACTCACTTAACAAGATACAAATAATTAACATCAAACGTTCAACAAGGATAACGATGAACATTTACAATAAACTCGTTTGTGCGACGCTGCTGTCTGGTATGTTTGGATGCGCTCAACATAACAACCAACCGCTGCTCGCGAACTCTAAATCACCCGAAATACAGGCATGTCTAGGCTCAACCACACCTCCTCAACCACTCCAGTCGAGTTTTATTGAAACTGAAGACTCTGCGTTGTTGCAATCGTCACTTGGCGACCCCAATAACGGCAAACTCTGCCAAGGCAAAGTGTACGAGGCAAAGCAAGATGTCGTTGTTTTCCGAGCTTGGAATAGCACAAATCCAGGGAGCCAGTTTGGACAATGGTGGGCGTTTAACAGGCCAGCAGGTCTCATTTCAGAGTATCGTTCTCAGTTTGAGATTTGTTATCAATGGTCGCCTCTCGATAAAATGAGCCGGTGCACATTAAAACAAGGTACGAAAGTTGTCGTCGGAAACGGCCAAAGCGCAATGTGTTCTGAATACCTCACGTACTCGGTATCGAGTGCCCAACAAGTTTATGTTGCCAATGCTAAAGATAGCATTACCGACTGCACGTCGTTCAATGGGGTAATGGAATGGGTAACTGAACAATCGGATGAAGCGCAATAACGTACGCCACCTTAATAGGTGACGAAATTCGCTGAGAGATAAGGCGAGAAACGATGTCCTCGCCTTCACGATATTTGTTTAATAGTAACTTAGTGGAGTCACTTTCCCCCAAAATACTCGATAGCTATACGCTGTGTATAAGATGATAGTTGGCACGACAAACAACACGCCAAACATTAAGAAATTCAACGATTCAGGCGCAGCTAACGTATCAATTAACGTAAGTTTTCCCGGCACAATGTACGGGTAGAAACTGTAAGCTAACCCGAAGAAGCACAAACAAAAGACCATCGCTGCGATTGCAAAGGGTAACCAAACTCCTTTTTCTGGTTTTAGCGCTAATTTTGGCAAGGTCACACCAAGCAAGAACATCAGTCCAAAGCAGATAATGGGCAAAGGCAACAATACAAGGGCCATAGGCAATTCAAACCAAAGCGCCATCACCTGTGGGTGAATTATAGGATTCACGACAGATACCAAAGCTACCCCGATAGCACAGATTCGGAGTGTTCTTTGGCACCATTGGATAGCATCTTGTTGCAGTTCACCTTCGGTTTTCATAATAAGCCATGCAGCGCCAATAAATTGATAAGCAGCCACAACCCCGATCCCGCTGAGCGTGCAGAAGCCTATCGCTGCAGCAGAATGTTCAAAACCCATTACATAGCTACCAAGCATGTAGCCTTGGAAAAAGCTGGTAATGTAGGAACCTGCTTTGAAAACGCTATCCCAAAGATCTTTGCGTTTGCTTTTAGCTTTTGCACGAAAGTCAAACGCAACACCGCGCAGAATCAGCCCTATCAACATAAAAGACGCTGGTAAATAGAGCGCTTGCAGGATTTCACTGTGCGCTTTAGGAAAAGCGATTAAAACCAAGCCCACCGCAAGCACCAGCCATGTTTCATTAGCGTCCCAAAATGGACCGATAGAAGCAATCATCGTATCTGCTTTTTGTTGTTGATTACGCGGCAACAACATTCCAACACCCAAATCGTAGCCGTCTAAAATGGCGTAGACGAGCACAGCAAGCGCAGTCAGTGCGCCAAACAGTAAAGCAAGTTGTTCTGCATTAAGCATAGCGACCTCCAGCGATAACTTGTGATTCTGGACTTTCAAACTCATCGACACGCACTGATTTCTTCGCAGTGAAGAACAAAGTACGGACATACACCGTCAACAGCACAACATAAAGTATCAAGTACAATGAAAAGGTGATGGCCACGTTTTCACGAGGAAGATGAGTAACCGCTTCTTCAACACGCAGAACGCCACTAACAAGAAAGGGTTGGCGGCCAATTTCCGTTACGTACCAACCTGCAAGCGTTGCCAACCAGCCTGAAAAACTCATCGCTACTAACGTTTTTAATTGCCAAGACGCGAGTTGTTTACGGCGTGCCATTGTCAATCTAAACCAAACCGCAACCAACAACATTAACACACCCATACCCACCATGATCCGAAAACCAAAGAATACCGGTTTAACTGGTGGGTGTGCGCCTTCAAATTCATTTAGCCCTTTTAGCTCTCCATCTAAGTGATGCGTAAGGATTAAACTTGCACCATTGGGAATGCCAATTTCGAAGTCATTCTGTTTCGTTTTTTCGTTGGGCACTGCAAACAGCAACAACGGTGCGCCTTTTTCGGTATGCCAAATCCCTTCCATTGCTGCCACTTTTTGTGGTTGATGTTCAAGGGTATTTAAACCATGTAAATCCCCCACAAATGCTTGTGTTGGCGCTAAAACTGCTGCAACCGTTAAAGCTACTTTTAATGTAAGTTTGGGTGCTGCCTTTTGATCTCCTTGCAGCAATCGATACGCACTCACGCCAGCAATGAGAAACGATGCCGTCAAGCCACTTGCAAGCAACATATGGAAGAATCGATAAGGGAAAGAAGGGTTAAAAATAATAGCGAACCAATCTGTTGGATAGGCCACACCGTCACGAAGCTCAAATCCTGCTGGTGTTTGCATCCAACTGTTTAAACTTAATATCCAAAAGGCGGAAATAGTAGTACCGATGGCCACAATCAAGCATGCTAAGGTGTGGATTCGATTGGGCACTTTATTCATACCAAATAGCATGATCCCCAAAAAGGTGGCTTCCATGAAAAAGGCGGTTAGTACCTCGTAGCCGAGCAAGGGGCCAGCGATGTTACCGACTCGCTCCATAAATCCGGGCCAATTTGTACCAAACTGAAAAGACATCGTGATCCCACTAACCACACCAAGCGCGAACGTAAGAGCAAATATTTTAACCCAAAAACGGTAAGCTCTTAGCCAAACAGGATGACCCGTTTTATCAAATCGTAATTTAAAAAAAACTAAAAACCACCCGAGGGCAATAGATATTGTGGGAAAGAGAATATGGAAGCTGATGTTGGCTGCAAACTGCATCCGCGATAGCAATAAGGTATCAAGCATAACGCACCTACCAAGGTCTGTTTTCTATCAAATAGCGCCACGGCATGCTTCTCCGCAGCAATTCTTTCTACTTCAGTGTTTGAAGGATTCGAACGGTCAAGCCATTTGATTTTATTGACTCAATAAAGGCATACCAGAGCCGTTGCGAACTTTCAGTAATTTCTGAAAGTTAAATATATTTGGTTCTTTGATTTAGATCAATCTTTATTTGTTCAAAATTTAGTGACTGGTTTTTATAGAAAATTGGCTTGGGAAAGCACGCACTTTACCCGAAAAACAAACCTATTAACTTGCCCACTTTATCTAGTCGATTCGGTTATTCACTTTCTAAAAGTGACACAATTGGGTATGATGCCGGCAATTTTTTAGGGGGAATTATGAAGTTTATCCGCTGGTTTTTAGGCCGTATTATTTTACTTATCGACTTTGTCACAACACCGAAAGGCGTGAAGCGCGATCCAAAATTACAAGCTCAAATTGACGAAAAAGCGGCAAGCTTAAGCCTATATCAATTCCATGCCTGCCCTTTTTGCGTAAAGGTACGAAGAACCATGAAACGCAACAGCTTAAACATCGAGCTACGAGATGCCAAAGTCGACGGTATTCACCGTCAAGAGCTGCTTGAACAAGGTGGAAAGGTAAAAGTACCTTGTCTACGAATTGTTCAAGGTGACAAAGTAACTTGGTTATATGAGTCTAATGACATTATTGCGTTTTTAGAAAAAGAAGTAGCGAGTAACGCAGCTTAACGGTCGGGCGCTTAATGATCACATTAAGCGCGTATTTACATTTTTACGAAGCGCTACGTTTGCAAAAAATTTGATTAACACCCAGTCCCAATGTTCATTCGTCGATTCGGTTCAACTTGATGCAAAAAACGCGTGAACGTGTCTTTAGGTCTTTCAAGACCATTTTCGAGCAAAACGCGCGAAGCCATACCGCGATGATTACTGCCGTGGGTAAGTAAATGCAGTAAAATCTCTTCTACGGTTAAACGTCCTACCTCACCGTCAGTGAACTGAAAAACAATCTCACGAGCTAATTCTTGATACGTTGCAGAGGTGCAATAGTCTACCAACCATGCATCGTTTTCAGACATAAACTGACTGAGACTCAGTTAAGGGAGGCGTTTCAAGGGTGTTGTCAGCAGAAAAATATTCAGACACGCCTTTAATGCGGCTTATAAACAAACTGTCGACAACCGCGGTGTGATTTAAGATCCGTATAAAAAAAGTGGCATCGTTTGGAGACAGCTTATCAATTTGCTTCAGTCCAAAGTTCACCATTTCCTGATTTGCCCATTGCTTGTATTTAAATGCGTTTACCAGCAACTTTATCACTCCTTGTAATAAACGAGTCAGCTTCAGACCGACTACTTTTCATAAAAAGTCCAAGACTTAGCGCCATCGAAATACCGTACATGCACTTGTTCCATCACCTCCGGTGCAAACATGGTTAAATTGACCGCCATCCTGTCCACATTACCAATCGCTGTAGGGGTGTAATGGGTAAGGCAACCGCAAACGACACAATGATGAAAATCAATGTGTTTGTCTCCATAGCAATAGGTACGCGTCTCCACTTTCGAATCGATGAAAACATCCTTCGGTGAAAAATAGGCCCAAATAGCGCCGTATCGGTAACACACTGAACAGTTGCAGCGTGTTACCAGTTCGATTTTCTGTTTGAGCACCAAAGTGACATTGCCACAATGACAACTTCCATTCATACCAAACCTTACCTTTGTTATCCAACTTTGAGACTACGAATACGTCTTAAATCCCGTATGATTAAAAAGCCATTCAGTGCAATAAAGACCATGCTGACAATCTTCGCGTTGCGATTCACGATTTCATCTGAGAGATAAAACGGCAACGATTCTCCTGTCACACTAAACACTTCTGGTAACCACGCCAATCCAGTGAACATCGCAACATAAGCAAGATTAATCGCGATGTTTGCTATCAATTTAGACTTCGACCAAAACGGCGTAAGCGCTTGCCACAGTGAAAACACAATAGACACAGCGAATAACATTGTGGCGGGCATGAACCACTCTTGTACTACTGGCAAGAAAGCGATGTGCATCGATTCCATCATCTTTTGACTCATCCACAGTGAAGGTTGCACCAGTGCAATTAAAAAAATCGCGGTGGCCAAATCGGTGGCGATGTCACCGCCTTTGATATGCTGCCACTTGGCATTTTGTACCGGAAGCTTATCCACGCTCCACTCCATTTGCGATAGCGTTGCTTTCAAGGGGGAGTCATTTGAAATAGCGAAAAACACCAACGTCACAACAGCAAATATCCAAAGGGCTGTATCAACAAAACCTAGTCCCAGTTTCAACACAAATGAAATAACCCCCACGCCTTCTGCTGAGAGTAACGACAACCCCGTAACCACCGCGTGAATTGCAAAAAACACACTCAACGCCGATTTTAAAATGACCCAGTAAATAGGCATAAGTTCTTGTGCAACTAAAGGCACGGGTGGAGCAAATTGAGTTGCCACCTTACGAGGAGTCCCCCATGAAGCAAGCAATTGATTAACCTGCGCAGTAGAACAGGTCGGCCCCATAGCATCAACTTCATCTAATAACGTGGCTCTAATTTCTCGCGAAATTTCGTCTTTTTTTCATCTGGTAAATACTGTTTTACCGCTTCAACATAGCGTTCAACTAATTCCATGATCGTTCTCCAATATTGTCCCAAGCGCATCATTCATCAATTGCCATTCATGTGAAAGCTGCGCTAACTGCTCTATACCTGCTTTCGACAGCGTGTAATAACGCCTCTCTCGCCCTTCTGCTTGCTGCCATTCGCTCTCAAGCAATCCTTGGTCAGCTAGGCGTCGAACAAGCGGATATAGCGTACCCTCATCGATATCCAACCCCGCTTCACTAAGCTGTTTTCGTAATGAATAACCATAATGCGGAGTCCTTAATGAAGCGAGAACAGCTAAAACCAAAACTCCTCGTCTTAGCTCTCCTCGCATTTTATCGACGCGTTTCTCACTCATAGCGCGTTCCATCTTCTGTTATTAATTTAATTTACTGTGCGACAAATACTATTTCTCACACAGTGTGTGATACACAGTATAGATCACTCGCTAATTTCGCAAGTGAAAAAGATTATTTTTTAGTCATCAATTCATAGAGCGCTATCGAAACTTAGCGTATGTATTTGTATTAATTTAATTTACTTTAAGGAAGAAATAGAAGAGCTGGTGCAGCACAACAACGTTTTGCGCTATCGCCTAACCCACTATTGACTCATATAGTGAAGATAAGCTGTGTAATTAGAGCACTAAACATTCAATAAAATACGTAGGCCAAAGTTTGAAATTCATACTTTTTGTATATTTTTTGTTTTTTATCTAGCACTTTTTACTAACTTGATATATAACTACTAATACTAAAATCGCAACTGGAATAGCGATACTGCCAAAAAGGATTAGTTTGTAGAGCAGAATCTTTAGGAGTATTGAATATGCGTTTTTTGAATGACACTGACACAAAGTCTCAAGCAAATCTTGTATGGGTAACACTGCTCACCGTTGCACTGTTTGTTTTAACGGTATTTACTCCTCTATCGCATGCCACGGGTATGTAAGTTAACGCTTTTCGTTCGACTCTGGTTGAAAAGCCTGGACTTACCCCCTAATAATTGTTCCATCACCAAAGACAAGCGTTACAAATCGCTTCGCTCTTTCCGTCGAAAAATTTTGTATTCCGCCATTTGCGCTGTATAGTTTCTGCCACGAAAAATAAAAACAATGATCTCCATTCGTTGTATTAGGACAGACTATGCAGCTAATCGCATTGCAGCCTGAAGATCCCAAAGTACAAGCTCTGTACTTGGAAATAGACCGCCTAATGAATTCTCTCTACCCTATCGCGAGTGACCAATCTCTATCACTGGAAGAATTAAAACAACCCAATGTGAAAGCAATCGGGCTTGCAAATGAAGATGGTATCGTTGCGTGTGGTGCTATTGTTAAGAAGTTTGAAAAGAGCACATTATACGGCGAAATAAAACGCCTGTACGTCAAACCAAATTATCGAGGAAAAGGCCTTTCACGACGTATAATGCAAACGCTGCTTCATTATGCTGGCGAAGCACAAATCCCATTAATTAGATTAGAAACCGGTATCCAACAAACAGAATCAATCGCGCTCTATGAAAGTTTAGGTTTCGACCGTTGCCCGTGTTTTGGTTTATATCGTGACAATCCACTGAGCGTGTTTATGGAACTCAAACTCAATAACAACTAACATTCTCTCTGTGTATATTCGACCTTGACCAACAGGACTCAAGGTCACCGCAAAGAAAACGACATCGTTAAAACCCTGCATCAACTCTTTGAAAATACGGATTATCTGTTAGTGCTACCAATGACGTAATTTGTGCAATCGACACTGCGTTTTGTACAGAGCCGGATTCAAGCACAAGGCACTGAGTTTTATTCTCGTAACGAACATCTTTGGCAAGCCCTAAATACGAATGGCCATCCGTTGTTGTCACCTCTAATTCGAAGTGATAAACACAAGCAACTTCTAAATAGTCATGTTGTTCACAACTCAGCATGATTTTCTCCACAATATGTAAATATGTTCAGCACACAACCTATTCAAGCCTAGCAGGACTCCCCCGCTCCCTTCGCTTTGGTACAATCATTGTTTTTCTGAAAGAAGAGAGTGACTTCAGCAAACACAAGCCCAAACTTTTTAATGTAGGAGCGATTGATCACAGCGCCATCATCAAATTGCCACATCCAGTCGTCAAATGTAACGTGATAAGTAGACCCTGCGACAGGCAAATTCATTTCATATTGCCAAGTTGCTGCCGAGCCGAATACCTTACCATTTGCGTTCCCAATGATGTCATCAGCATTTCCCTGAAACGAATTATCCAATTGCTTGGTGATTACCCATTGTCTTCTCTGTACGCCTTGCCCGAGCTGATAACGGAATGTTTCAGACAGCATTAACGTACTGTCATCCGACATTTCACCTGAGAGGTCTAAGGTAAACTGCTGAATCACGTTACCGCTTCTATCCTGAACAATACCCCATCCTTTCATCTCTCCATTAAAAAATTCCATCAAGTTAAACTTCGGCGATTGCTGCTCATATTGGCTCCCCTGTATCGATATACCACAGCCATTCAACAACAAAACCAAGCCTATAATTAGCCACTGTCTCACTTTTTATTCCCCTCCAAGCCTAGTAATTCTGCACGTAATGCGGGTTCTGATGTTTTCTGGCCTAACCAGATATTGAAGAACCAAGATGTAAAATCCGCATCATCAATGAAACCAATTTGATTGTTGTTGTAGTAGAAGCTCGTACTGCCATCGGCATTTTTTTGGCCTAGTAAAACATCTCCATCTCCCACATCTGGAAATATTGTTTTCAGCGTATTACCCCACGCTACCTGCTTTGATTTATCTTTTAGCCCTTGAAGTCTCATTTCCTTAATGGACCTTTCGGCTATGTCTTTTCCTTTTAACGTCATTTTGTATGTTAATAGGAGAGCTAAAGGATCTTCAGGATTGTATTGACCCGTTGGCGTGAATAATTGGGCTGAATAGACATCCCAAAATAGATATCGATACGTTGTTTCGCCCGCAACGGGTTTAAACGACTCATAACCAGTACTATGAGCCTTAGCAGAATGCACCACACAGATACTAAAAAATATAAACAGCGAGATAAACCTATGCATTGCGCCTTCCTTTGTCGTGTCAAAATTACATGAGCAAAATACAAACAAGGTATACGTCTGTCAGGCTGAATTGGATTAGTTTAGTGTCAGGTTAGGATTGAGATAAAAGATGGCATCGCGAGCTTGTCAGACAAAATCTATCGATTTTATCTGACTTTAGGATTATCACAGCGTGTTTGCCATAAACTTAAGCCGTGATGATTAATGAACTAACTTTTAAAACTGTAAAGGGGGTTTACAGA
Source organism: Pseudoalteromonas xiamenensis (assembly GCF_017638925.1). Taxonomy (NCBI): domain Bacteria; kingdom Pseudomonadati; phylum Pseudomonadota; class Gammaproteobacteria; order Alteromonadales; family Pseudoalteromonadaceae; genus Pseudoalteromonas; species Pseudoalteromonas xiamenensis. The sequence goes on along the minus strand of NZ_CP072135.1, from coordinate 711,254 downwards.
AACTAGCGTGTAACCGAAATATTTGGGTTACTTTCACGTTTAGAAAACAAAAAACTCAATACCGAAACTACTACAAAAATGCCATACATACTCAATACATAAAGCCAATCACTGCCACTCGCAACATGTTGAATTTTAGTACCATCGTTTAATACTAGGATATTAATGCAGGCTAAAATAAACGAAGGGAAAAAGAAATTTTTACCGGATGTCGCGCTTGCTAGTGAAGCAATAAGCATTGCGCACAAGACCAAATAGAAAGCGATGATAGAATTTGCACCGAGTTGCGTGCTTAGTGGTACTGAGGCTAACGAAGCGAGTACGGCAATGACACCGAGACTTTTATAAAACATATCTTTTCCTTGATAATTTTTCAGAGACATCATGTCGTTAAGGGATTATTAAGACGAAAGTATGTAGCAGTTATTGTATAAATACAAGTCGGAGCGGTTAAAAAGTTAGCAATTTGTTATTGGGTTAATTTTTTTATTATATTTTGTAAAATAGGTACGACTTCTTTCTCAAACCATGGGTTTGAAGTTAACCAAAAGCGATTTCGTGGACTTGGATGTGGCAAGGCTATCTGGTTAGGTAATAACGTCGAAAAGTGCTCAACAGCTTCTGTCACGTTCCAAGCGGGATTGAGGTATTCGTGAACCGCGTATTGCCCTAAGAAGATGGTGAGTTCCACATTTGGCATTTGTTGAATTAGTCGTTTGTGCCAAGTCTGAGCGCAAATTTTAGGGGGCGGTAAATCGCCACTTCGTCCTTTCCCCGGATAACAAAACGCCATAGGCATAATGGCGAACATGCGCGAATCATAAAACTGACTTGGTTCTATCCCCAGCCAAGCTCGTAAACGTTCGCCACTCACATCGTTAAAAGGCCGTCCAGATTCAAGAGTCTTAGCCCCGGGCGCTTGACCAATGATCAATATTTTACTGTCAACAGAAGCTTGGATAATCGGAGAAACAATCCCTTCAAATTTTCCTTCACATATTTGGCATCCGCGAATTTGTTTAAGTAACAAGTCCAAATTTTCCTCTCCCTAACTCAAACAAATACAATTGATAATTACTACTATTTAGATTGTATTTAAGAGATAATGCTATTTTAGTTAATAACCAATCGTAAAAGGAATAAGCATACGATGCGGTATTTCTCCGTGTTAAAACAATACCATTATTCAATTCAGGTGGTTACACGATTTATTTTGGCAATTCTTGGTGGTTATGTCCTTACAGCGATTACAATTAGCGCTTTGACTATTGTGTTCCCGTTATCGCAAGTAGATGCCGTTCTTGTGTCAACAACCATCAGTATCGCTATCTATGCCATTTTTTTCATTGCAGCATTTGCTATATCATCCATTAAAAAAGCAGCCGTGTTGTTTCTCGTCTTAGGGGGAGTACAAATTACTTTCCTCTCACTCATTAAAGGCTGGCTATGAAAGAGTCATTTTTTAGAACCATGGGCTGGCTACACACTTGGGTCGGCTTATTAACTATTTGGCTGCTTATCACGGTCTTTTTTGCAGGCACGTTAAGCTTTTTCAAAGAAGAAATCACTCTTTGGTCTCAACCTAATGCACTAAAAAACGTTCCACATTCCATTTTATTAAGCCAAGAAGCTCAAATAGAACATGGAATTGAAGTCCTTAAGCAAAAGGCACCAAACGCAAGTAGCTGGTATATTACCCCTGCGACTGACAGAAAACCCTATTTTGAGGTCGCGTATAGAGATGCACCACAACAAGGGAAGCGCACTCCGTTCACTAGCCACTATTATTCTGCAAACGATGCGAATAAGGAAATTGAGTTTATTGAGACGAAGGGAGGTAGTTTCTTCTATCGCCTACATTTCGATTTACATTACATGAGTCCAATTACTGCACGTTGGATTGTGTGCTTTGCAAGCTTATTCATGCTAATAGCCCTAATATCCGGCATTATCATCCATAAGCGTATTTTCAAAGACTTATTTACCTTTCGAAATGGCAAAGGGCTGAGAACTTGGCTTGATAGCCATAACCTCAGTTCAGTCATCGCCCTACCGTTCCATTTAATGATCACCTATACAGGCTTAATAACCCTTATTTTTATGTTGTTCCCCTACCCTGCACTCACACAGTTCGATGGGAATATGAAAGCATTCTTTGAAGCACAGAACCCAACACGGGTTTCAACAAAAAGCACAGGAAACATAGTACCAATTGCACCACCTCAAGTATGGTTAGATCAGGTTTATACTAACTGGCTGAATGTTCGAATTGCGAGAGTGATAGTTGATCACCCATTTGACCAACATGCCACGGTGAAAGTCTATGCCAATACACAAAATACCGTGCAAGACGAGCGCCCTACACTTTTGCTAGATGCACACAACGGTCAGATTATCGCGAGGGGCAATGAATCATTAAGCACAAGCGAAACCTTTTACGACAGCATGACCGCGTTGCATACAGGACGGCTCGCTAACTTGCCACTACGGTGGTTGTACTTCTTGGGTGGTATGCTTGGACTCGCAATGCTGGTGACTGGCGCATTGATGTGGTCGCTTCGTATCAAAGCTAAACATAAAAAGCCGCATTTTGGCGTTCAACTAGTGGATACGCTAAACCTAACTATGATCATGGGCCTACCTTTGGCAACCGCAGGATTTTTCTATGCTAACCGCCTTTTAAGCGCGCAGATTGCGCAACGCGCGAATGTAGAAATCGCCATCTTCTTCACCATTTTGGGCCTGAGTTTACTAGTTTCTGCAATACGCAGAGACAAGCAGCAATGGGCTTATTTTGCGAAGCTAAACGTTTTTGCCTGGGCTGCTCTGCCAATATGCAGTGCTATTGCCATAAAATACCCGACTTACACAGCATTTATCGAAGGTAATACCCTAGCATGGGCGTTTGATCTTGTTTTTCTAAGTGTTGCTTTGGCGTTTGGATTCGTTGCGGCTAAATTGCACAGAAAGCATTCTGCCGCGTTTTCACCACAACCAAAGGTAATTCAGCGATGACAGAAGTGTTCATGCTCAGCGTGAGCTGTGCTCTCTTTGCTTTGACTAAGCCAGCCATTGCCAAGTCAGTGTTTGGCTCGGGATTCTCAAGTGCGCGAGAACGAATAGTGTTGTTCGGTGCATGGATCACTTTTTTACTAAGTGCTTCACTTTTTGTCTACCACGAGGCTGCTTACGGTGCGCTCAGTTTCATTGGATGGAGTGTTCCGCTTCTGCTCGTGACTGTTGTTAGTGTGCAGTACTCAAAAAAGGCTCCCCTGCGTTATTTTAGTATCGTCTTATCTATACCATTACTCTATTTGATTACTTCTATTTAGGTCTGCAGCTGGGCACGATTTACCCGAGAACGTGCCCAGATCATAATTTTACTAAGTAACTCTCGTAATCCTTACCGAAAAGCTCACTTACTGACCTTTAGAAACCACAAAACCAAATTATACGTAGTAAAAAACTGATCTTTACTGACTGAGCTGAATTCTATGTCTCATTTGTTAGTAAAAATCTGATCTCTAGCACCAAACTAGGCTCAACAAGACGATTAAGTTAGTAAATTACTGATCCGAGAAACAGCAGGGAATTCCTTACGTTATTTTCCTTTTCAGTGGCGAATAGGACACGATATGTACCCAATTCAGCAGTATTTAAGTAAGTTGCAGCCAATTTTCGACAACTTATCCTAATTCAAAAAAGTGATCTTAACGCAGCATTGTGAAGCGGGAGAAAGTTAGGTGTCAGTTGGTAAAAATAGGATCTTTGGTTTTAATCGACTGATTTAACGTGAAAACATGATTTTACTAACTAGTCAAAAACGCTCAGTTAGTAAAATCATGATCTGAGTTATTACTTGCTCATTTTTACATTTGAGTTAGTAATATTTTGATCTGCGTTCCAATCTAACTGCAAATCCCAAACATAGCGATGTTCAGGTTCTAAAGGTTGTTGAGTTTCATCCACTTCTGTCAAAACATTGTGCGCTTTCACAAGTGTTGCATCACGTCCGAATAAATAGCTTTGTTCTTTAACGATAGTCAAATAAGCCTTATTGAGCGATTGTGCGCGAGCAGGAGAGGGCGTGATCAACTCGTAAAGCGACTGACTACGCCTTACTTTATCTGCGTCCAGCTTTCCATCTGGCTTAAACCATCGAGCTAACATTTCTTGGTTTTGACGAAACTCATCGCCACCACCAACTCGCTGCATATAGGTTAAAAACTCACCTTGTGTTTGTCCTTTATTAGGCACATCGCTCATCGATTTCAGATTGATGTATCCCCATCCTTTTTTGCCCGTCACTTTCCGTGCAAAAGAGAATGTTTGGTCATACGTAGAACCTATGGTTTTGTGACATCCGTTACAAAAGGCAAGTTCTTGTTCATGTTGTTGTCTTAACTCACCTTTTTCATCTTCGATGTAACCATTAATGGTCCAGCCAAAGGTGTTGTTTATCCCTTTGTCTCCGAGGTACAGTGTTTGAGGTAAATTCTCAAAGGCTTTTTCTTTTGCTTCTCGGTAATACGAAGAGGCAAGGTGCTGTTTAGATTTAAAGGCGTGTTTTTTCATGTAGCGCACTTCTTTCATGCGAGGTGCATTGAAGATATTACCGTGCTCATCCACACCAATATAACGCACGGTATGCAAAAACTCTGTCCCTTCCGGATACAATTGGTAAGCTAATGCCGCTTTCGTATCGCCGACGTAATGGTCAGTCGCCAAAATCTCAGTAACACGCGTTAATGAACCATCTTGATTTAAATCTACGCCCACTTCATTTTCATCAATTTCAGGGGTGGAAATACGTGGTAAACCTTTCAAAGTCAGCTCAACCAAGCTTAGGTTGGCCAGATACACTTCTTTTTTGTACACGCCACCACGTGTTTGAAAATCCATCGGCAGGCGGATCATCACATCCCCTGTTGAACCATTCGTTGGCCAAAAGGTACTTGGAAATGGCTTGTAGTTAAACGCAACCCAGCCTGAGCCATCTTTAGCAAAACCGTCCGTATTGAAGGCAAGAGTAGGGTAGGCCAAATTCTCAATAGGAGTAATTTCACCGTGCCAATCTGAATTTGATTTTAGTTTTTGGATGAATGGCGTGTAATTGTCGGTATTAACCCAGTTAGTAATATCTTGATCTGTTATGGAGGAAATCAACTCTGTGCGATCAATAAAAAGATTCCGCCAGTGGTTTTTTATACCTAAATCAGAAAATTCGTAAGTGCCTTGAAGATCACCATCTCGCATTTGATTTGGACGCTCGGTATCTTTCGAATACGTTTGGTGGCAAGCATAACAAGGATTATGGACACCCTCTGTTTTGGTGTAACACTGCGGCGGAATAACAGATTCCGCATTATAAACCTCATTATGTTCAATATAAGCTTTTGCAGTAAATTGAGGGGAATGCTCATCTAGATTTAAAGACTGGGCAGAGGCGAGACTCAACAACAGGCTCGGTACAACCAGTCAAAATAGCGAACAGTGCGAGAGGAATAAGACGTAGGGATTGCACTTTTATGACTCCATTTTTTGGCTAAAAAAATGCGGCACATCCGTACCGCATTCCTAAAACAAGCTTATTTTGCTTTTGGATCGTACAACCAAAGTGTGTTGTTACCTTGGAAACCATCTTCACCAATGATAATGCGTCCATCTTTCATTACGATGACATTATCAGGTTGAGAGAGTTGATTTACGTCACAACGTTCTGCACCACTTAAGCTAGAACGGTAAGTTCCACCCATCACAACAGGCTCGATGCGCGTTAAGTTATAATTATTGTCAATGTGCGCACGGTATACACCGCCACAGTCTTTCACTCGAGCAGAAAGCTGCATATCGCCTTGACCATCGATCATTGTGTTATCAATGTCTGAAATGCCGATGTACATATATGCTTTTTCAACGATTTCACCTGGTACGCGGTCTTGGCCTGTTACAGCTTCGATTACACGGTCTTGGTTGATAGAAAGGCCTTCTAGCTTGCGCCATTCTGCCGTTGCACCTTTTAATCGAGCTGCCTGACGAGATTCAAGGAAAGCAACACGGTTATCCATCGGCTTACCAGCCGTGATAGGGCTGCCGCCTTCAGCTTCTGTTGGATAAGTCGCTTTACCATCGACCCAAGCTTGCACATCCGCCATTGAGATATAGCTTGTTTTACCATCAACATAATCTGAAGTATTGATGTCATCATATTGTGCAATCCACGATTCAATTGTTGCATTAGCGCCTGACGCCAGTTCAACCCATTGAATATCAAAACCAGTGACAGCAGGGTCAGTTAAACCTGCATCTTGAGTCAGTTTTGCAGCATATAAAGTACCTGAACTTAGGTCTTCTGGTTGGTCTGCAATAAACTTAAAGAGCACACCACCTGTGTCATCTTGTGATGAATATACCGTGCGACGGTCTGGCATAACGATTGAGTTTTCATGTTCATAGCGACCAATTGTGAAATGCTTAACCACGTCAGGTGTGTCTGTTGTTGGATTTTGCACTTCCGCGATATAACCATAACGATATGGGTTAGGGAAGGCTGGCGCTGTTAGCGCTTCAATCGTATCTGTCGCGTGGTCGTCTGGGTTGTTCCAATTTGGGTTTGTCGTTGTATCAACCGCTGAATCAACGATCCACTCTTCAGACGTTAAAGGAGTACCCCAAGGTGACACTGAACCAAAACAGTTCGCAGCAGTTCCGTGAACCAAATCAAAGTTCACCATCATTGCTTCTTCAATAGACCATTTACCGAACTCATTTTTGCTCATTTTTAAACGGCTCATACCACCTGGATACGATTCCCAGTTAGTATATAAAAAGCCCGAATTTGCTCCTGTTGAAATGAATCCATTGAAGTCTGGGTTGTCGTTTTTAATAATTTCTGTTTTGGTGTTAATACCGTAATGAACACCTAAACCACCTGCTAGACCTTTTGCTCCAAGAGAGGCGAACGTATCACCTGTTTGACCAAGAATTTGATATTGGCCAACTGCACTCATCACAATTTGTTTTTCCGTATCAGACGAAGGAACAGGTGAATTAATGATGTTGCGTGGCAGTTCATTGAAATTAACACCAGTTAGCACACCAACAGTGCCTGTATTATAGGTGCGATTATTATAATTTTCTGTTGCCGCATTTGTATCTGAAGGATGTTGTACGTTGAAGAATAAATCACCACCTTCGGTCAGAAATAATCCCGTTACTTCCGCGCCAGCAGGAACTGTAGCGATACGAACTAAACCTGCTCCATTTGCACCATCTTTACCATCTGTACCGTCTGACCCATTCGTTCCATTTGAGCCATTCGTTCCGTTCGAACCATTGGTGCCATCAACACCATTTTGACCAGCAACGCCTTGCTCGCCTTGTGGTCCTTGTAGACCTTGTGCGCCGTCGTCGCCGTTACAGCCAGAAAGTGACAAGGCAATTGCCGATGCCAATAAAGATAGTGCTACACGCTTCATGAGAGTCTCCAATTAGGTAATGTAATTATTCTAAAGCGCGGAATAGTCTGGCTATCTTTAATGACAGAAAACTTACAACGAAATTAAGGTTTTAGTTTAAATAAAAGTCAATTTAGGGGCATATTTATGACTGTAAACCCCCTTTACAATTTTGTGTGAGAAGGAAAAACCAGTTTAGACACATCAAAGCCAAAGCGCTCTGCTTGCTTTTTAAAATGATCAATTTGGCTTTTATTTAGAGTTGGGGTTCGCGACAATAGCCACAGATAGTCTTTGTTATAACCACTAACATAAGCGTATTGATAATCTGCCTTGTCTAGTCCAAACACGATATAGCTGGCGTAGAAGGGGCCAAAAAAGGATACTTTTAAATGCGCTAGATTGGGATCACCCACAAACTTCGCTACGCCGAAGGCCTGTTTCAACTGTTCATTGTCAACATCTAAACCTCGGTTGATGACTTCGACTGAACCATCTTGTCTTAACGAATATTCTGCCGTGACGTTGTCCAAACCTACTTCGAATTCGTTATCTATTCGCGCAATTTCATACCATTTCCCCATATAGCGGTTTAACTCAAAGCCACTGATAGGTTCAATGCCTTCGGGTATAGACGTACATGCAGTCAACAAAGTTAAGCTTAACGCCATCATCCTATTTTTCATCTTTGCTGGTCCTTGTTACTATTAGTCATTCGCATATTTACGAACATACAAAAACAATGGATCGAATTGGATTTGGTATAGAACATCCAAAAATCGCTGTTTACGTCGAGCACAAACCTAAAATAGCAGGGTATATTGATTTCGGCATCCATCGGGCTTTAGAACCAGGGGAAATACAGTGGATTGGCCAAGAAGCGGGAAATGGTTGGCGCAAGCAATTTAACGTGTTTGCTAAGCTCCTCAACGCGTTAAATCATCCAGCCTACACACAACATCAACTTAAACCATGGCAATCATATCGAGATCAGCACCTGCTGCAAGCAACAGGCAAAGAAGCTTATTTATTCAGCCCTCCTGTTCTCAATGAAGAACCGACAATTCACCTTATTGCAGGGCGCGCCTATGCTAAAAAGTTGCTCGAGCAACAATTAGTTTCGCTTACGTTAATATGGCTTGATGACGAATTCGCCATTGACACGGAACACCGCGTCATCGTCTGCCCGTTTTTCGACTACCGTCAATTGAGCAACATTAAAATTGAACGACTTTGTGAGTTGATAAGAACGCTATATTAATCAGAATGAACGTGGTGGAGAGGTTAAAAAGCGATGTGTTAAAACTAACATCGCTTATTTGGTAGGATGCTGCGTTTAGAGTGCGAAATATTCTTTGATACCAGCTAAAACATTTGATACCGCAACTGACGCCAAAATCAATCCCATTACACGGCTGATCACACTCGCTCCGCCGTTACCAATGAATCGATGGATCCAACTCGCTGCCAACATCAGTATCATCGCTATAATGACGACGCTCAACATCACCAACGTGGTTTGGGCTTGTTCCCACAGATTGTAACGGTGATTTTCAGTCAATAAAACGGCGGCTAACATAGCGCCGGGGCTTGCCAGTGAAGGTACTGCAAGCGGGAAAATCGCTGTTTCACTTTCTTTGCCAATCAACCGCAGTTCTTCATCTGGCTTACTTTCGCCAAAAATCATCGACATAGCAAAAACAAACAAAACGATGCCACCTGCAATCTGAAAAGCTAACAATGGAATGTTCAATGCGGTTAAGATTATCTCACCGACCGCGACGAAAAACACCAGTACCAAAGCGGCGACAAAAGCTGCTTGCAACGCTATTTTTCGCTTTGCTTTCGCATCAAAACCATTGGTCACGGCTAAAAACACGGGCACGGTTCCGACAGGGTCTATTACTGCAAAAAAGAATATAAAAACTGCGACAAAATCAATCATTCGACCTCCTAATATTCACTCCACGATAGACTTACTTCGATGCCGTGACAAATATTCGTATTGCTTACTTAAAACCAAAAACGACATTTATCTGGCTGCTTTTAAAGTAAAAAGGCGCAACGATAACGGTACTATGCTGACCCAGACCTTAATTTACCAGCTTGTTCGCCGAATTCAGTGTCGTGGTATTAGGCAAGATATTCTCTGATAGATCCTCAATTTCACACAAATAAATGCCTAAAACACTGACAATTCTTAGTCCTTGCACTAACTTTAAACGAGAAGGGAAAGAGGGTTGAGAACGATATGAGGATTTTAGTTGTTGATGACATGCCACTCATGCGTCATGTGCTAATCAACATGCTCAGGAAACTCGAGTATTCAGATATTGTTGAGGCTACTGATGGCAAACAAGCGTTAGAGCTGCTGCAATCACGTCATTTTGACCTTGTGATTTCCGATTTGCACATGCCAAAAATGAGCGGTAAAGACTTGGTTTCGACCATGCACAACGACAACAAGCTCAAGTCAATTCCCGTTATGATCGTTACATGCGAAGACAATAAAGAGAAAATTCATGAGCTTATTAAAGAGCGCATTGATGGCTTTATTGTAAAACCATTTTGCCTAACGACGTTAGAAAAACAACTTAAATACATTATGGCAAAGCAAAACTCGTCACAGCAACAAAGCCAAGTGCTTGAAAGTAAGGCTTAGCACTGTCAAATCCACACTCATCCAATAAGTCGGCCAACCGCATTCTATCGAGCGGAAAAAACTCATGAGTCAAATTATGTCGCATTCGCTCAACGCCAATGCTTGTTAGTCCTAAGTTTTCGCATGCGAAGAGTTGTGCTTCTCGTTCAAAAGGCGTGTGTGGCTTCATCAAATCCGCAAGAAAAATTGGTTTCCCAACTTGCAAATGACTCTGTATCGCTCTTAGCAAGTGTGATTTTTCTCCGTCGTCTGGCAAGAAATGTAACACCAATAAGCACACAACCGCGTCATACTCCTTTTTGCCATGCGCCAAAGGTTCGGCGAGGAAAGAAACCCGGTCCTGAATTCCAGCTTCCAGACAACGAGATTTTGCTATCTCTAACATATCCTCAGAGACATCCTGAGCGACCAGTTGCCACTTCGGGTTATGCATGGCAAGCCTTACAACTTCGAACCCCGTTCCTGCGCCTACAACCAGAATGCGTGCACTTTCAGGGAAAAGTGTATGCAACTGAGCCAAAGTTAAATCATGCAGCAGTTCATAGCCTGGTATCAGCCGTTGAATTCGGCTATCGTAGTTAGTCGCTTCATCGCCTTTAAACGTCGGCATAATTAACTCCTTTCAATTACGGTTGTACTACTTCAACGCGAGACTGGCCTCCAGCGCCTTTTGTGACTTTTATTTGTGTACCAATGCGCTCGCTCATTTGACTTACGTGGGAAATAACCCCCACTTTACGACCTTGTGCTTGCAGCGCGTCAAGGGCGTCTAATGCGACACTCAAGGTTTCAGGGTCCAACGTACCAAACCCTTCATCAATGAATAATGAACCAATAGATACTTGATTCGACGACAATGATGCCAATCCTAACGCCAAAGCCAGCGACACTAAGAAAGATTCACCGCCCGAAAGCGTACTGATTGAGCGTTGTTCGTCAGCCATGTCTTTATCAATAATCGCAATGTCCAACGTTTGGCCAATTGAGGTGATCCGATAACGCTTTGAAAGGCTAACTAAATGTTGATTTGCATACATTAATAGCAATTTAAGCGACTGTACTTGGGCGAGATTTCTCAGCTTCTTGCCCGTTGCGTCGCCTAGTAATCGGTTCAGTAGCTGCCAATGTTCATGCTCTTGCAGATACACATTCAGTTTTTCTTTATTATCTGCCAACAGCGCAACATTTTGGGCTTGAGTCGCTAACTGTGTGGATAGCTCAACCAGTTTACTTTGCACGACATCCAGTCTTTCTAAAAGCGTGGGTTTGAGTTCAAGAAGCATTGCTTTACTTGGTTCTGGTTGCGTAAGCATGTGCTCTTCAATCTGCTTAGAAAGCTCGATAACACTGGCTTTGGTTTGTGAAAGCACATCTTTCAAATGCTCTGACTGCTCAAGAAGCGCCTCTCGTTGCTCCTTTGGCATAGCCAACAACGCATCCAGCGCAGCTTCGTCAATGCGATATTGCAAGACAAATCCTTCGAGCCAAGTCGTAAAACGAACACGATTTGCTTCTAACTCTTCTGTATTTTTTGCAAGCGATACATCAAGGTGTTTCAACGTCATGACGTGTTCGTCGCGTTGTTTTATCCGTTTCTGCAATTCATTAGTGGCTGATTGCCCATGCTCTTGCGCTAAAAGCCATTTTTTTTCATAAGATTCAAGCCATTCCTGCGTGCTAGTCGTGGCTGCAATTAATTGGTTTCGAGCCGTAATTACCGCGTCTTTTTCTTTGATTATTGCTTGGCATTCGACTTCTAAACGCTGACATGTAGCCTTGTTCTGCTCCACGGATTCCTGCAAGGTTTTTTGCTGCTGCTTGAGCAGCATTTGATCATGCTGCAATGTTGCGTACGTTTGCTGCAATGCCGCGAGATCGTTGATAGCTCGATCTCCAGCCTTGAGCACGTCACAAGGCGAGTGCTCAAGACTGCCAAATTTAGTAAGAATTGGGGCATGTACATTGAGCTTTTGAAGTAAATTTTCTGACTTTACAGCGAGTAAAGACTGTTGTTCTTCTATACTTTTTTGTTCAGCTGCAAGTCCCGTCGTTTGATTGATTATTTGCTGAAGCGCGTCATGTTTTTCTTGATGCAATTGCGTTACCCGCTTCAGTTCATCAGAAAGCGCTTGCTGACGATTTAATAGCTCGTGATGTCGTGACAGTAAGCGAGTTAATGCCTGTTTTTCGTCATCAATTTGCGTCCAGCTTAGAGGCCAAACCAACGCAAGCTCCGCTGCACTTTGCGTCAGTTCGATTTCTAAGGCGGCACGTTGATCTTTGGTTTGGTTGATTTGTTGAGACAGTAATTGCAATCTCGTGACTGTTTGCTCTTTTTTAGCAAGCTGTTCTTGGTAACGTTGCTGACTTTGCTCCAACGCGCCCTCAGCCTTCTTAACTTGGAGTTGGAAGTCTTGAAGTAAGTTTAGCCAGTGGTCGTCGATATTCTCGACACCGTATGGGTGATGCGTAGAACCACACACCATACATTCTTGACCCGGTCTAAGCTGCGAACGCAAATGGCTTACGTGTTCGCTACTTCTGAATTGCACTTGTTGCAGATTTTCTCGTGACATCACAGCACGTTGATTGGACAAATTGACCTGAGACGCCGTATCCGCCAGTTGCTGCTCTATAGTACTGAGCTGCAAACCTAACTGCCGCTCTTCACTTTGCTGCTGTAATTGATGCGTCGACAAGGCTTCAAATTGCAGCGCCTTTTCACTCAACCGGTCAAGACTGGATAAACGAGATTGTCCCCAGCTGCGTGTCTTGATTCTTAAGCTCTAGCGACAACGTATCTAACTGTTTAGCCAGTGCTTCTTTCTGAACGTAGAAAGTATCCGTTTGTTGTTTAATCGACACTTGCGTTTCATCAATGCGTTGCCGTTCCAACGAAATCTGGGCGAATTTGTGAGTAAGTGGTGTAGCCTGACTACGTATTTCGTCCAGTGCTGATAAATCCTGAGCGATTGAAGACCACATGGGTGTTAACGAACTCAACTCGACTCGATTATCCAACTCGGCTAACGTAGCCTGTGATTGCTCAAACTTCTGCTGAAGCTGCTTTTCGACCTCGCCTTGTTGCGCCAACAAAGTGCTTTGCTGCTGTGAAAGTTCGTTTAATTGTTTTTCGAGTTCATTCAGCTGCGCGCTGAGTAGTGTACTTCGAGCATCTAACGATGCGGCTTCCCTTGCGACCGGTTTAGCCCAATCCAATTGCCCTTTAGCGGCTTCGTGTGCGGCTATTGCTTTATCAACCTCGGCCTGCTGGAATTCGACCTGAGGCTGCCAGTTTTGCGCCGAAAGTACGTCGAGCTGCGTCTTCAAGTCCGCTTGCGTCATAAGCAATTTTTTATAGGTCGCTCGGTTGTCTGCTATTTCTTGCGCTGCAAGACTTTGTTTGGCTCTATCAAATAGCGCACTATTTTCTGTCCAAACACGCTCTTTTTCTGTGATGGTTTGCTTGTACTCAGCAAGTTTATTATTTAACCGCTCGAATTGCTCATACCACAATACATCGAGATTCACTTGCTCACTTTGGCGACGAAGCTCATTGAGTTGTTGTTGATGAGTGGCTTGCTCTACCTTAAGCTGTTCAACTTGCTCATCAGGTAGAATGTGTATATCCCCAAGTCTTGCTTGCTGAGTTTCAAGTGCCTGCTTCTTTTGTTGATAGACCTCGTAAATACGCTGTCCAATACGGCTAAACTTATCACTCCCTGTTAGCCGTTCAAGCAGCTGTGCCCGCTCATCGGCAGATGCCTTCAAAAAAGCAGAAAATTCATGTTGTGCAAGTAAAACGGCTCGGGTGAACTGTTCAAAACTCAGACCAAGCGCACGCTCAATATACTCTGGAGCCAGACTCTTTTCAGCAAGTAGCTCATCATCGCCATCAAAAAGTTGATGTGTCGCAGGTTGCAACCGTCCATCAACTTTACCTCTTGCCCGCTTCACTTCCCACACAGCTCTATACAGTTTGCCGTCATTGCCAATAAAACAAGCCTCGGCTTGACCTTGTGTAGTGCCTCGACGCAGCAAATGCCGTGGATCATTTAACTTGATGTCATCGCCATTAAAATCCACCTTATTCTTCTGGTCATTTCGAAGACGTGCTGTTTTGCCATAGAGCGCGACACAAATTGCGTCCAGCAGAGTGCTTTTACCAGCCCCTGTATCTCCGGTAATCGCAAATAAACCGGTTTCAGCCAATGGGGATACGGTAAAATCAATAAACGCTTCATTTATTGAAGCAAGATTTTGAATTTTAATGCTGGTTAACTTCATTGTTCGTTCTCGTCTAATTCCATGACCAATTGTTCGAGTAAGCTTCCCAACTGTTCTGGAATCTCCGCTTCGCTATCGATTTGGCTGTGATAAGCAAACTCCAAAAGTTGCCTTACCGTCACTTCTTTAGCCTGTTCAATATCGAACATGGCGCTTTCCACAGGGCTTTGTTCACTCGTTGAAACACGTTCAATTCCGCAGAAGTGGACGTCTAAATGTTTCATTGCTTCATCAATTTTCGCGCGAAATTGACTATCTGTCTCTTTGGCGTCCATACGTAAACGTAGAAAAGGGGTTGGTGAAGCAGCGTCAATCTGCAGTGCTTTTAATTCTTCGCAAAGCGCATCGATCATCAATGCGCCTTTCGCTGGCACTTGAATCAATTCTTTGTATCTTGGAATGTAAAGGGGCTTTACACTTTCCAACTGACTGTTTGAAAACGTCAGCACAAGCGCTTGATGCTTGTAATTTTTTTCCGCAAAAGACATAGGCATTGGCGTGCCACAATAACGTATAGCTTCGCTGCCAGCGACCATTTGCGCTTTATGGAGGTGCCCTAAAGCAACGTAATTTGCATCAGAAGGAAAAATTGAAGCGCTGACCGAATCAAACCCTCCAATACATAAATTACGCTCTGAATCTTGGCTAATATCGCCGCCTTTAGCATGAAGATGGCCCATACAGATAAGTGTATAGAGAACCATTACACTCGATGGTTGCACAAGCTTGTTCATAGGCCATTCGAACTGCATTTTCGTAACGTGAGAGTTCATCTTGAGAGGCATTAATGTCGCTGGGTCGAAGGAATGGCATCGCAACAACAAACACATTTTCCGAGTGGATTTTTAATGACACAACGACACGAGAAGGATCTTTTCGGTCGAAGCGACCGATGACATGCGAATCAAAACGCTCTAATAACGGTTTTGCCGTTTCAATACGGGCAGGGGAGTCGTGGTTTCCAGCGATAAAAATTAAATGTGTTTGTGGGCAGGTCGCTTTTACTGATTTTATGAAATCATATAGCATCTGTTCGGCTTGCGCGGAGGGCGTCGCCGTATGAAATACATCACCACTCACTAGGAGCAAATCAATTTGCTCACCCTCAAGCGTTTCAACTAACCAAGCTAAAAACGCTTGCTGTTCTTCTAATCGACTGTGGTCGTAAAACTGTTGTCCTAAATGCCAATCTGACGTGTGCAACACCTTCATTCAGAGCGTTTCCTTGAAATAACAGAACGCTCAGTGTACACCGATTATTGTTTTAGGTTAACGGATCAGTTGCATCCAAACCAAAATGATCAATGGAATCGCCAGTAGCAATAGCATTGCTGGTGTTTTCAACACCTTCGTTTGTCTGCCTTGCAAAGACTTTAACGCCGATTGCTCGTTACACGCTGCTATTTTATCAATATAAAAATAGCCTTCGTCTAAGTACTGCTTACAATTTTGCTCATCCGCAGGGATAGCAATGATCTCTTCTTTCTTTTTTAGTATGTAGAAATCCATACTGCTCACCACATTTCTTGCTAAACGGGGTATCAATTACACAGCAAAACCAACGCCAGTTTTGCCCGGAAATAAAAAAGTGCGAGATTTTAAAGACAAAATAGTTCGAATTACAACAGTAAATGTCCTTTAAATGGATTTATTTTTAAAATAGGGACTATAACCTGACGAAATATTGACCATAGAAGTATTGTGATAGTGGTTGTTACAAGGTCGATTATTGATGCGATTTTAGGACTCTCAATTATCCCTTACTGTTGTCACTTGGTCGTGTATTGGTTGCTACACCGCTTACATTTTGCGACGCTCCCACCTTCATACAACTGTCATTTTAGTCATGGGTAGTACTAAAGATATGAATAAATTTATTTCAGCGCTTTCGCTGTGTTTACCTATTGCATTTAGCAGTACGGTATCCGCCACAGCGGTTGAACAAACCAAAGGGGACTTCGTTGACAAATTCCGTCAGTTGGACGAAATTTTGCCGACACCGAACGTGTACCGCAGTGCAGCAGGTGAACCTGGAGAACAATACTGGCAACAACACGTTGACTACGACATTGATGTTGCACTCGATGAGAAAGCGAAACGTCTAAGTGGTTCGCAAAAAATTGATTATAAGAATAATTCACCACACACCTTGAAATACCTTTGGCTGCAATTGGACCAAAACATTTTCAAATCGGATTCACTTGCTGAACGAAGTGCAACGTTTGATAACGCACTAAAGCCGATGCCCGACGCAAAACCTGCGCAGATAAGCTTTAATAATCTGCGTCGTTTACAATTTATGTCGGATAACGAGCTGGGTTACGAAATAGCAAATGTTAAAGACAATAAAGGCAACCCCCTGCGTATTACCATTGTCGATACCTTAATGCGCGTTGATCTTAATGAACCTCTTAAACCGGGTAAAAGCACGGAGTTCACGATGGACTTTGCGTTTAACATCGTCGAAGAAGATGCGGTTGGCGCTCGTTCTGGCTATGAACATTTTGAAAAAGATGGTAATGACATTTTCCTATTGGCGCAGTGGTTTCCTCGTTTAGCCGCCTACACAGACTATGAAGCTTGGACAAACAAAGCGTTTCTAGGACGAGGCGAATTTACGTTGGAGTTTGGTAACTACAACGTCGATATCACCGTTCCTGCTGATCACATTGTGTCCGCTACGGGGGAATTGACGAACGCCAACAAAGTACTGTCTAAAACGCAGCAGAAGCGCCTAAAGGACGCAGAAAACGCGAAACGACCTGTATTTATTGTGACTGAAGAAGAAGCCCTTGAAAACGAGAAAGAGGGCACAAGCGACACCAAGACATGGCATTTCAAGGCCGACAATGTACGCGATTTTGCTTGGGCTTCGTCACGTAAATTCATGTGGGATGCTAAAGGGTACCATCAAGGTGGAAAAGACCAGCCATTGGTTATGGCGATGAGTTTTTACCCTAAAGAAGGTGGAGACCTTTGGAAAAAGTATTCAACAGAAGCTGTCGTACACACGATGGAAGTGTATTCTCGCTTTTCATTTGATTACCCTTACCCTGTAGCTCAGTCAGTCAACGGGCCGGTCGGTGGCATGGAATACCCAATGATCACGTTTAACGGCCCTCGCACAGAATTACAGGACGATGGATCTCGCACCTATTCGCTTGCTGAAAAGCGTTTCTTGCTCGGTGTGGTTATTCACGAAGTAGGGCACATTTATTTCCCGATGGTCGTTAACTCCGATGAACGTCAATGGACTTGGATGGACGAAGGCCTAAACAGCTTTTTAGATGGTATAGCGGGACGTGAATGGGATCCAAATATTCCTTGGGGTGTTGAACCAAGAGATGTTGTTTCTTACATGAAATCGGAAAGCCAAGTACCGATTATGACCCAGTCTGACAGTGTACTGCACCTTGGCCCCAATGCGTATACCAAACCTGCGGCCGCACTTAATATTCTCCGTGAAGTGATCTTAGGTCGTGAGCTGTTTGATTTTGCGTTTAAAGAATACGCAACACGTTGGAAGTATAAGCGTCCTACGCCTGCTGATTTCTTTAGAACGATGGAAGAAGCCTCTGGCGTCGACTTAGACTGGTTCTGGCGAGGCTGGTTCTACACCACTGACCACGTTGATATCTCGATTGACCGTGTCTATCGTTTGTCTCTTGATACACACAATCCAGATGTTGATTATGGTCGTATGAGAAGCATCGAACAGGATAAGCCAATGCCTTTATTCGTAAAACGTAATCAAGAGGAAGGCAAAAAGCTGTGGATTGAGCGCAATCAAGACGTAAAAGATTTCTACGACGAACATGACCAATTTACCGTTACAAATAAAGAGCGTAACGACTACCAAGAATTCTTAAGCAACTTAGAAGGTTGGGAGAGAAAAGCGCTAGACCGTGCGATTACTGAACAAAAGAACTACTATGTACTTGAGTTCAGCAATTTGGGTGGTTTAGTCATGCCGATTTTGCTTGAGCTTACATACCAAGACGGTACGAAAGAAGAGCGAGTGCTACCGGCGGAAATTTGGCGACGTTCACCTCATAAGGTGAGTAAACTGATTGTGACGGATAAAGACCGTGAACTGCAATCTATTACCGTCGACCCTCGCTGGGAAACGGCGGATGTGGATGTAGAAAATAATCACTACCCACGTCGAATTATTGAATCTCGTCTTGAAAGCTATAAGCACAAGAAAGGGGATGAACGATTGAAACGCGATACGATGCACAACATCACCACTGAGCTAAAGCCAGTAGAAGATGACAACCAAAAAAAATCGCTGGAGAAAAATAATTAATGAGACTCCTCATTAGTTTAGCGGTTTTGATGTGCACGGCATTTAATGCCAGTGCACATCAACTAAAAGCTGCTGTTACAACCGTATTGTTTAACAAAAACAGTGGTCATATTGAGCTTATGCACCGCTATTATTTGCACGATACCGAACACGCTGTCGGCGAGCTAATTGGCAAACACGCGGACATTTTGCAAAACAAAGCCGATCAGGCTTCTTTCGCAGATTACGCATTTGATCGCATTCAGTTAGAAATTAACCACAAATCGCTCAAACTGGAAAACGTCGGCTTTGAGGTTGATGGTAAATTTTTATGGGTGTATCAAGAAACGCCTTTAGTGGCCAATGTCACGTCCATTCGTATGCGTAATAATGTGCTACGTGATATTTGGGCAGAGCAGATGAATCTAGTGAATATAGAAGGATTAGGAAGCGTGCGAAGCATGCATTTTGATGGACAAGATGATTGGCTTGAAGTCGTTATAAAATAAACCGTTTTTCCCCCAACCAACGCGTATTTACAAAGCAACGAAAATCAAAGTGATACGCGTTTTTTCATGCCCCGCAATTTATGCCTCGATGCGGTGTTACACTGGCTATTTTCTCGCTAAACTATTTAAATACGCACTGGTTTGATCCCAGTAATACTTACACGAGTATGTATCCACACACTTGGCTACTGAAGAGAGTACATCTGTTGAAATCCACGGTCTATCAAGGCGTTATTTTTGATCTCGATGGCACATTGATGTCGTCATCCCTCGATTTTCAAGCAATGCGTGCAGCGATTAACTGTCCACCAGAACAAGATATTTTGGCCTATATTGATGCCATGACCTGTATTGAAACTCAGCAATTTGCGATTGATGCCATCATCGCTTTTGAACTTCAAGACGCGCAAGAAGCCAAAGTCATCGACGGCGTTTTGGACACCTTACATCATTTCAAATCGCACAACTTGCCGCTCGCTATCGTAACGCGCAATTGTAGACAAGCAAGTCACATCAAAGTACAAAGTGGCAAATTGCCGATTGACATAATTCTGAGTCGTGAAGACGCGACGGCAAAACCTGATCCAGAAGCCCTCCTTCTTATCGCCAACGACTGGGGATTGCAGCCGCAACAATGTCTATATGTTGGGGACTACCTATATGATTTGCTCGCGACGCACAATGCAGGTATGGCGAGTTGCTTGTATGCACCAAACGGGCTTCCTCATTATCATCAGCAAGCTACCTGCGTAATACAAGATTTCTCAACGCTGATTGAGATTGTTTGCGGCGGATAACAAGCACTAGGGTAGGCACTCGGCCTCTAAATATTGAATTAGTCGCCTTTCCTTTGATTTTGGGTATAGCCCAAATCCGTTTGTCTTGTTAAAATCTCGTCAAATTAAACTAAATTGCATATAGAGATTTAAGATGGGCAGAGCATTTGAAGTCCGCAAAAATGCCATGGCAAAAACGGCAGCGGTGAAAACCAAAGTAAACTCAAAATACGGAAAAGAAATTTACGTTGTGGCGAAAAACGGCGGCCCAGACCCAGAAACTAACCTTTCTCTTCGTCGCTTAATTGATAAAGCGAAAAAAGACCAAGTTCCTGCGCACGTAATCGAAAAAGCGATTGAAAAAGCAGCGGGCGGTGCAGGTGAAGATTACTCTCCAGCACGTTACGAAGGATATGGACCAGGTAACTGTATGGTTATTGTTGACTGTCTTACGGACAATCCTAACCGTACCATTAAAGATGTTCGTTTGCCATTCACGAAAACCGATTCAAAAATCGGCAGCCCAGGCTGTGTTGCGCACATGTTTGATCACCTAGCGATTCTAGGTTTCGAAGGTGATGACGATGAAGCTGTACTTGAAGCCTTAATGATGGCCGATGTTGATGTAACAGATGTCGAAGTGGAAGACGGTAAAGTTTCTGTTTTTGCACCGCACACTGAATACTTCAAAACAAAGACTGCGTTAACTGAAGCGTTTGAAGGCGTGAACTTTGATGTAGATGAAATCACGTTCCTACCACAGACCAGTGTTGAGATTTCAGATCCAGAAGTAATTGCAAACTTTGATAAGTTCATCGCGATGCTTGAAGATTGTGATGACGTTCAAAACGTTTACCATAACGCGGTTGTTATCCGTGACTAAGCGATAACTACTCGATAAAAAAGGAGCTAAGTAGCTCCTTTTTTGTTGTCATGAAAAGACTGTAAAGCCCCTTTACACCTTTACCCTAAACACAGTTCAAAATGCTTTCAACACTACGCCTTGGTGCGTCCAATCCGCTTTGTTCAATGTGCCCAAGTCGAGCAAAGAAAACTGGAGGAGGGCATTGAAGACTCTGCGCTAAAGCTTTTCGCGCTGTTTCATGTTGTACCAAAACACTGATTGGATGAAGCCCAATCCCTTGCCTTTGCATATACAACCAAAGTGCGCCTAATTCATAACCGCACTCAAATAGGGCTTCTTGAGAGTTTTCTTTTGGACTTAACGCCAGGTAATAAGGTCCACTTTCAACCAGTTCTCCAAGTCCTGCCGCCATTTTTTTTGCAAGCCCTAAACGCTTGTTAATTGGCATCATTGTTGGATGAAACCCATACCGAAACAACAGACGAAACGGCTTACTAACTGGACCAAATAGATTACGTAAGTAAAATCCATCTTCAGCAAATTCATCCTCATCGAAGCGAATGTAATTGTACGTTTCTTCCCATGCCGACTTATTAGTAAAATCCAATGCAGCGTATTGCTTAGTTAAATTACCTAAGGTGGTCCCCACATGGTCAGCGGAATAAAAATGGCAAGACGCGTGCTGAACTATCGTTTCCAACGAATGAATATCAACTGCTGTTGTCTTAAACCGACTGCGAATGGTATGGCGTTCACGGATGCGCTGACTAAGAGCTTGATATTCTTCTGCATCAGAGCCGCTATTCAATTGAGTAACGCCACTGGTCGCTAACACACGATGATCTCCATACTCGCTTTGCCATTGCCAATTCAATTGATAGCCTTGGTATGCCAACAACGCCGTGAGAAAATGGGTAAATACGCCGGCACTGATAAACATCTCACGCTCTAAACTTTCTAGTCCGCGTAACACTCGATGATTATCAAAACCGATACTGACTTCTTGGGACAGTAAACTGTAATCTACCCGCCATGGCTGGCAGTTATGTGAAGAAGGAGCAAGCCTTGCCGTTTCGATTGCGCGCTCTAGCGCGTCGTAAAATCCATCCATCAACGTGTCCTTACGCTCATTTACTTTAAATTGGTGTAGCCCAATCCAATTCGTTCACCTTCAATTTCTTCAACTACGTCTGCCATTTCCGAGAAACGACTTACAAGGCTTTGAAACAAAGGTGTTTGCATGTCTACATTGAACGCCTCAACACTACTTAAGCGGATGATTTCAATAAAATGAAACGGTGCATCGGCTGAATCAGATACTTCAACGACATCGAACGCCACAACTGAGTCTAACGACTCACATGCCCGATAATCGGTCGTTTCAACCCAGTCCCGAAAAGCAAGTCGTTGTGACACATCTTTTAGGCGTATTTTATGTACGATGGTTTTCATGAATGTTCCTTATAAGTCAAAATGAGGTGATAGTTGATACCGCCAGTACCGAAAGCATTAATCGCAGCATGTCGAGATTGAGTTGCTGAATGGATTGGCCACCGCTCACTCTGCTGAAGTACGGTCGCGGGGATCGCTTCAAGCGCAAGCCCCGTATTTAGTTCGCCAAGAATTGGCGTCGGTGGTAACTGCTTGGCCGCAAACGCAGCCCAAACTTTTGCTAAGCTAATGGATGCCGCACCCGCAAAACAATGGCCAAAATTGTATTTTGCTGAACCAAGGACTAGAGGCTCCTGCTCCGTTCGATGGTAGTGTTGCGCAATAGATATCGCTTCAGCTTTGTCGCCGAGATCAGTGCCGGTGCCATGAGTTTCAATGTACTGAATGGCATCTGGCGTAATATCATTGCGTTGTGTGATGGTTTTTTGCATCGCTAACGCTTGGCCTTCAGGGTCTGGGGCGGTCATTGAACGACTGTCGCAAGATCCTGAAATAGCCATAACCTGACACGTTGGTTCGTTTAACATTGGCTCTTTAGAAAAAATAAAGAGTCCGCCTCCATCCCCAGGGGTAAAACCATCTGCATGCAAAGCGAATGGCCGAATCCGTGTAGCAGACAGCATCATTTGAGCGCCACAAAGCACTAAATCGCGTTCAAGCGTAGCGCACTCAATGCCACCTGTGATCACGACATCATAGCGACCAGATTGCAACGCGCGAATGGCGTTGTGAAATGCAGCCATTGAACTTGCACAAGCGGCTTCTACGGCATAACAATCTGCCTCGACACCTAATTTCTCCGCTAGTAACTCAGCACTGCCGACTCCGCATGCACCATGCCAGCTCCAACGAGCAATGTCCGCCAAGTTTGATTTCGGCAGTTGCACAGACACATTCGGCAATGACGGCCATAACGCGTTAGCACCGAGAAGTCGGTCACTTTGTAAAGATAAATTAGTCGCAACGATAATGGCGACTTTCTTTGTGTCTAATGACGGCAGCGCTAAATGGTCCACCGCATTGAGTAAATGCAACTGAGTCACATCTAAACGCTGACGTTTCGCTGGCATCATGGGCTTTTCAAGTACTGTTTGCATCGCTTCATGAGACGCAAATCCCATTGTATTTTCAATGTAGGTACTCAGTTTTTGTGGACTACTACGGAAAAATGCCGTTCGGTCCAGTTGCGCTTTACTATGTGGTTTTAAGGTGTCACGACCGTTTGCCAACGTGTCCCAAAAGTCAGCTTGCTGATAACCTTGGGCCGTAATTGGTACTGCGTCAGTGACATAAACAGGCTGATGATACGACATCGCATCGGCCGTTGATTCTGCGTTAGCCTGCCACGTTATACCACGCGCGCTTTGCCCCATCACCGCTGCTTTACGTTCGCTAAACATACTGAGCAGAGAACAAAAGACCTGATTTGCGCCACTAAAGTAGGCTTGTTGGGCTAGTGCGTGTGACGTTTTTTGGGATGTGACGTCGCCGAGTTCAGCGATGATTTTAAAATCATTCTGTTTAGCGGTTTCAAGCGTACATACCACCAACGTCACCGCACCTTCTAACCAATATCGTGTTTTTACACCAATGCTGTGTAAAAGGTCGATTTGCGCGGGTTGATGGAAACATTGAACTGACGTAAGTACAGCAACTTTTGAATCGCTGTGTCGCAACGCATCCTTTGCAATTTCAACTAATCGAAGGCCTCCTAAGTCCGCAGCATCAATGGTCTGACACTTACCTCGCGTTTTTGCAAAGTGCGCAATCCGAGAGGGAATGCTTGACGCCATTTCACCAACACGATCATGGGATGACGCACCAAATTGCGAGGCTAACTCCAATTTAAAGTCATCAATTCGTGATTTGATAGCCTCATCTGACAACTGTTGTTCTCGTAATTGCTCCGCGTAACGTTTAATCGCCGTAATTTTGGTCGCATTTCGATACGCCGCATCACTTCCAAGATGAATTGCACAATATTGATCCGTAAAATCGCGCAACGATTCACCTAAAGCAAGACCTTTCAACGCATTGTCCGCCGCCAAAAGCGCAAGTCTTGTCTCTCGACTTACCGCTTTACGGAACAAAGGAGGGATAGAAAACTTTTTGTAATCGAAGTTCACGGCAAAGTGAGGAGTCCCCTTTAATTGTTTCTCCTGCCGCTTTAAATGGGTAGTCTTGTGGTGCTGGTAAGTTAGCATCAAACGGCAATCCATCTAATCCGTAATCAAACGAAAACGCCGTACCTACGGCAATAACCGCTAAGGGCAAATCATGATGTTCTGTCATGCAGGCTCAACCTCCGAAAGGCGCTTACGTTCGACTTTACCATTGGCGTTCAAAGGGAGTTGTGACGTCACAATCACTTTATGAATAAGCATGTACGGCGGTAAATGTTCGGATAGAAAGCGTTTTAAGCTCAGCAAGGATAACTTAGCGGTGTCGGGTGCTTGTTCTATCACCGCCACTAATTTCTGCTGCATTTCACCGAGTCTCAACGTAAACCGCCGCATGTAAAATGTCCGCATGACGATGAAGAGCAGCTTCGATTTCGCCGA
Source organism: Pseudoalteromonas xiamenensis (assembly GCF_017638925.1). Lineage (NCBI taxonomy): Bacteria > Pseudomonadati > Pseudomonadota > Gammaproteobacteria > Alteromonadales > Pseudoalteromonadaceae > Pseudoalteromonas > Pseudoalteromonas xiamenensis. The sequence continues at coordinate 686,397 of NZ_CP072135.1, read as the reverse complement.
GTTCAACGCGATAGCCGTTGATTTTAACCATTTGGTCTATTCGACCACGATAAACCAAACCTTCTTCCGTCTGCTCAACTAAATCTCCAGTAGGGTGAACATGTTCTTTGTGCAGTTTCGATACACGCGGTAAGGTGATATTGCGGTATCCAGGCGTAACGCAAGGTCCTTCAATTAATAGTTCACCTTGAACACGCAGTTCAGTGGACACAGGGTAGCGCTCACCATATTCATCCTCGATATAGCCTTTAAGACCAGGTAGAGGCATCCCAATGGGTAAATGGGCGAAAGTCTCTAGTTGCGCTTTAGGTACTTCGTACGCTGTGCACACGTTCGTTTCTGTCGGTCCATACCAATTGCTCAAACGACAGGTTTCAGTAAGGCAAGGGATCAAACGTTGCAAAAGTCCCACAGGATATGGTTCTCCTGCAAAAATAACTTCACGTAAGGTCTTTGATGAATCGACATTAAATTGTCCTGATTTTTCCAGCATGACCAACATTGAGGGCACGCTATACCAAACGGAGACTTGATGGCGTGCAATACCTTCAATGAGAAGACTGGGGTCTTTTTGCTCGTGCTCTTGAATAACCCAGACACTTGCCCCGACAGACACGGCGGCAAATAAGTCGAAGGTACTTAAGTCAAACGCGAAGCTTGCATGGTTCGACAACACATCACTGGCACTTAAGTGCGTGTCTTGCACCGCCCAATCGACAAAAAATGACAGCATTGCATGGGTTATTTGCACGCCTTTTGGGGTGCCAGTAGAACCTGACGTGTACAGCACACAAGCCAGCTTAGACTCGACTAACCCGCTTAGGTCAAATTGCTCATCTAAGTTGAGTTCTTGACTACAATTTAACGTCAGCCATACATCGTCAATGACCAAGCTTGGTTTTGCTGCGATTCGAATTTTCGTTTTACGCTCATCAGGCTGACTGTAGTCAAGTGGTACGTAGTAAAGACCTGACATCCAAGAGGCATAAATTGCCGCAACCGCATCGAACGACTTTGGTAAATCAATTAATACGGCTTGAGACTCTGCAAGGTTTAGCGCTGAGATAGCGCGGTGAATTTGAACAGCGCGCATTGCGAGTTGTTCATAAGAATAGTGTCTATCGCCACAAATGAGTGCAGTCGCCGTTGGCGACTGCGCTGCAAATTGAAGGAGGCGCTGTATAAACATACTCTCGGCCTCCTGTGGTTAAGCTTTTAACTGATGGCTGTTTGCACTTCCAAAGCTGATTGGTACACCAACCTCAAGTGCCGCTTCGACTAGAATCGCGTAGGCTTCATCCAAGTCTTGTTTCGTGTGTTCGCTGGTAATACTGATACGTAAGCGTGCATCACCCACACTGACTCCCGGGAAAACAACCGTCTGACAATACATACCTCGTGCACGAACCGCGCGGCCGAAGGCCAACGTCTTCGCATCATCACCAACCACAATAGGAACAATCGCCGAGTCAGAGTTTTCAAGGTCGAAACCTGCTTGCAGCAACATCGTACGGAAATAATAAATGTTGTCCCAAAGCTGCGTTAAGCGCTCAGGTTCTCTTAGCATAATGTCAATAGATGCAATTACACCCGCCGCCACGTGCGCAGGGATTGTTGCAGCAAACACATACGAATTTGAATAGAAACGTAAGAAGTCGACGACATCACCGTCAGCACACACAAATCCGCCAAGTCCTGACAACGCTTTACTCATTGTGCCCAGTTCGATGTCGACCTGACCTTTCATATTGAAGTGCTCAGTCGTACCCGACCCCGTTTTCCCCAATACCCCTGTCGAGTGTGCATCATCAACCAAAACCCGTGCACCATAACGCTCCGCAAGCTTCATTAGACGAGGAAGATCAACCACATCACCATGCATACTAAACACACCATCTGTGACGATGAGTTTACCACCCGGATGATCGGCGTATTTCGCGAGCGATTTCTCTAAACTGGTCAGTGAATGGTTGTAGATTTTACGCTGAGCACCAGAGAGTTTAATGCCATCTTGAATACTCATGTGGTTGATAGCATCCGTAAACACGATGTCGTTTTTCCCCGTTAGCGCGGAAATACAGCCAAGGTTTGCAGAATAACCTGAAGGGTAAACGATACAGCCTTCACGACCTTTAAGTTTCGCCAATTTGCGCTCAAGCTCTAAGTGCAAAACGTTACTGCCAGCAATAATGCGACAACCGGTATTGGTCGCACCAAAACTTCCCGCCGCGTCTTGGATAGCCGCAATGACTTCAGGATGGTTTGATAAACCTAAATAGCTGTTAGAACCGAACATCAAAAACTCACGGCTTTGACCCGTTGTTTCGTCAAAGATCACCGCACGATTCTTACACGGTGTTTCAAGTGGCATGCCGTACCAGAACAATTGTTGTTCTTTCTTACGCTCATAGAACGTCTTGAATTCACGTGCTTTGTGGAACAAATCAGGATGTTGGAGACCAACAAAATCTCGCATCGTGCGCGTGTCACCATCGCCCACTTCGATAGTGTGTACTTTTTCTTCGTTTGATTCCTCGGTTGTCGCTTGTGCATTATTCGCGTGAGCGCCGCCTTCAAATTGCCAAGCGTCACCATGGTGTGATTTCACCAACGCATCGAGTGTAGCGTGAAGCTCAGCCAAGGTTTTCGCCGTAGCAAGCGTCGTTGATTCTGGTAAATTCAAACGCTTCAATAACTCGCCTTGAGCAGACACGATAGTAATTGAATCAATACCAAGATCACTTTCAATTTCAGCATGATCATTCAAATCCGACGTAGCATATCCGCTAAATTCAGAAACAACCTCGTAAACTTGCGACTTAAGCCAATCAACGTCAACAAACGACGTTTCTTTTGCATTTTGTGCCGCGATCTGGACACCCAATGCACTTAGCTTACCAATGACATCTGAAATTGTTTCTACACCTTGCGTTGTCAGAGGCGTTTCTAACGCAAATTCCTTGGTTAGTGCCGCCATGACTTCAGCAAGCGCGATTGAATCGATACCAAAATCATTTTCTAAGTGACTGGTTGTATCCAATTGCTCGGGGGCGTATTCCGTTAACGTTGCAAAAGTCTTGATGGTCACGTTTGTAATAGCGTGGTGCGATTGTGCTTGTTCACTCATGCCGTCGCTCCTTGTGTCTGGTTGTGTTGTAGGGAATCACATAGCGAGACCATTGCAGCAATTGTTGCGAAATTCCCAGGGTGAATATCCTGCATGCCAATGTTTAAATTGGTCTGAGCTTTAAGAAAATCGACAAGATCGAAAATAGCCGCTGAATCAACAATGTTTAGTTCAAACAAAGGCGTATCTAATTCAAGCCCGTCGCGTTCACCATCAAGAAACTGCGTGGCGATAAAGTCCGTTAATTTTTCTTTCAACATAGTGCTTCCTTACGCTGTTTTTTCGCCCACAATGAGCATACGAGGCTCGGGATTTCCAAAATACGTGCGTTGCTAAATCCAGCCTGTTTGAATCGTTCAAGGTATTCAGAAGTGCTACTTTCAATACCACCATCCGTCGATACCAACATGTTCAATGAAAGCAGTGCGGTGAATTCAGGACCAGATTTGTCATCATTCAACGGGGTTTCTGACGCGATAAAACGGCCGCCCTCCGGCATCGCATTATAGATATTGCGTAAAATGGTCACTTGCGTATCCGGCGCATAATCGTGCAACATCCAACCCAAATGGATGAGATCAAAATCGCCAATCGGTAAATAGCCTTTGATCACATCGCCTTCGACTACATCGATACGCTCGCCGTAGCCTTGTGAACCCAATTTATCGCGTAGGAACGCCGACGCCTGTGGCAATTCACAAATCGCGAGTTTTACGTCAGGGAAAGCATTCGCAACGGCGATTGGTAGCGAACCGATACCACTGCCAATGTCGAGAAAGGCGCGATGCTGAGAGAAATCGTACTGATTAACAAACCCTTCAATGAAAGGCTGAGCGAATTTGCCAAGAAACTCTTGGAAGTCAGCAACGTCATCTGGGTTTTGATACAAAATGTCAAACCAACTGCGATTGTCACCAAAGACCGCTTCACGTTGATTAGAGTCGGTTTTTACTGCTTCTGGTAATTGCTCCCAAAGCGGGTAAAGGAATGTATCAATATGGCGTCCCAGCCAACCCAACCATAACGGCTGGTCGCTTAACAAAAACGCGTGATGTTCTTCTGGCAATACGTACATATCGCCGTCCTTTTGCAAATACCCCATCGCATGCAATGCGATAAGCAATTGTTCGGTGGAACGCACTGGGCTTGCAATTTTCGCTGCAACTTGCTGCGCGTTTAGGCCACCTTTTTTAAAGTGGTCAAATACTTTTAATGAAAGCGCAGAAGTGACGGCTTTTGCCTGAAAAAAGCCCATCATGTGGTTTACTACGTCTTGTTTGTTGAGTGTCATAAAAACTTCCTTAGTCTAAAAATGTGGACATTTCTTCACAAACAGTGGCAAAAGCACTGACGAAGCGATCGATTTCGTCCTTTGAGATAATCAGTGGGGGTTGAATACGGATAACCGTTGAACTGTTCGCGGTAACGAACGTTAAAATTTGATGATCAATACAGAACTTGGTCACAAATTTCAGACAGAACATTTCACCTAATGATTGTTCCATGCGCGTCATGGCCGCTTGTAAATGTTCGCGAACAGGATCTGGCAAGAATTTCCATGTGGTGTGCCAATCACCCGGTAAGCGGGTAGCGAACTCTCGAGCAGAGGCTGCAACAGCACCATCGAACGTTTGCTCAAATTGAATTCCCAACATGAGACCGCGACCACGAACTTCAGAAACAAACGGGTACTTATCCGCAACCGCTTGCAATTGTGCTTTGAAATACCCACCAAGCTCTTCAGAGCGTTTTGGTAAGTCTGTGGCAATAATTTCACGAATCGCCGCAAGGGCAGCAACAGAGGCAATATTACCGCCGCCAAAGGTTGATGTATGAAGTAAAAAGCGGTCAGATGTGCCGTAAGCCGCTTGCCAAACGTTGTTTTTACATAATGTGGCACCAATAGGAATTATGCCGCCGGAGAGTGACTTAGAAAGCATGATCACATCTGGTTCAATACCTTCCCACTCACAGGCGAACAGCTTACCCGTGCGGCCAAGCCCCGTTTGAATTTCATCGACCATCAATAATGTGCCCGTTTCCTTACACAACGCTTGTACGGCTTGTAAGTAACCTTCCGGTGGCACATGTACGCCGCCTTCACCTTGGATAGGCTCAAGAATAAAGGCACCGACATCCTCACGTGACAACGCAACACGCAGCGCGTCTAAATCAGCAAATGGTACTTCGACCATGTCACTTAATAACGGCTGGAAAAACTTACGATGTTTTTCTCGTCCGGTAAGGGACAATGCACCTAATGTTTTTCCATGGTAGCTGTTTTTCAGATAAGCAATCCCTGCTTTACCCGTTGCGGCTTTTGCCAGTTTGATTGCCGCTTCGACTGCTTCAGTCCCTGAGTTACTGAAAAAGACTTTCCCCATGTTACCTGGTGCTACGTGGCACAATACTTCCGCGAGTTTTGCCGTTTGTTCTGGGATAGAGATGTATTGAATAAAGTTGAGTACTCTGTGATTGCAAGTAATCACTTACAGCCTTCGTCACTGCTGTCGGATTATGACCTAAGTTCAAACAGCCATACCCTGCAACCATATCCATGTACGTTTCACCATTGACCGTACTTAGCGAAGTGCCATGGGCTTGATTGAAAACGTGATCGCAACGCTGCTGCTTTAAAAATTCAACCAACATCGGGTTCACGAATTGGTGGTGACGGTCTAGTGTATCTTCGCGAGAAGGTGAGGCGTGGATCACCGCATCGATGAATTCGAGCGTTTTTGTCTCGCTATTCGATTGCCCATAAATATCTTGATGGTAGTAACGCTTTAAATTCGTCACGTGCTGGGCATCAATTTTTTCACCAAACGATGCCAATGGGTAGGCGTAAAAACCGTGTTTCTCGGCAAGTTCACCAATTTCAAGTACTTGCTCTGGAGGCAAATAACGGCCAAGCGAGAAAGTTTCTGCACGACCTTCGAGCGCAAGCACGATAGTTTCGGCCATACAACCATTGAGCTGTTGCTTAATAGTGACATTTAACGATTCACCACCCAGTTTCACCGCATCTGTTGCAGTCACACAGCCACCATCGATAATTAGAAAATCGTCACGTGCAGGACGTTCATTCACATTCACATCGCGAGGCAATGCTACATCGATAAAAATAGAGCCGGGCTGAAGTGCTTCTACATCTATAATGCCACCTGCCGAAGTCGCGCCGACAAACAATTTGCACTCAGAGTAAAGGTCTTCAGGGTTACCAGTGAGCGTCACGCGATGGTGATATTTTTCAGGTAAATGTGATAGCAGTTCCGCTTTATCCGTGTGTGATGCCCGGTGAAGTAATGCGAGGTTAAACCCTTCTGCAAGAAGCAAGCGACTCAATGCCAAACAAATTGAGCCAGGGTAGCCAACAACCCCTATGGTCTGCATCTCAGGGTTCACATCAAGCCATGAGGTGATTTGCATCATCGCTTTATAACCTGCATACGTGGTCAGTGAATTCCCTGAAGTTACCGGTACAGGGGCTTTGGCAGCCGTGGCCTCACCACGACGACCAACGATAGACGTAAATCCACCAAGGCCCACGAGTTCAGCGCCATCCGAATGCAATTCTTCTATCCCAGCGAGGACTCGATTCGCTATTGCCCGAGGATCTGCCAGCATCTCTTCTGCTGTCAATGGCATGTATTTCACCAAGCCTTCACACGTAGCTCCACTGGCTGAGGTGATTTTGGCAAAATTCATGAATGAAACAAGATTCGACTTTGACCACTCGTCGCGCTTATATCCGTTGTGTTGCTCATTAGTATGACGCTGCAACAAATCAAGCATTTTTACGTAGCGTTTCAGCCCTACGGACGTCGGGTGTGCAATAAATCCAAACTTCATAGTGACACTCCTTGTTGGGTACTATCTTCAAATGTCGGGCTGTGTTGAGTCTCTGATAATTGAGCCTGTGCACGACGGGCTTCTAGCTCAGCCAAATCGCCAGGATCGCGTTGCCAGCCCTTCGCTGTCGCCAATGACATGCCATCGCCTTCGTTGTTGTGGCCAAGCACAACAGAGAATAAATTCAGTCGGCGTTTTGAGGTGAGCGCTTCACGAATAGACGTTTCATCGAATCGAGTCAGCGTTTTGTTTTGAACCGTGAAATCACCAACATCGAGTGAATACTCAGGTTGGTCAATATTCACCAAACGCATTTGGCGAGAAGTACGGTTAAACAAAATGCGTTCTTGGTAAGTGTTGATCACCGACAAGCCACCATTACAGAAGTAAAATACCGTGATGCTTTTATCCAAAAGTTCAGGGTGGCTTAAAATGTTGTCGATAAAGCTAGGTAAAATGTCAGGCACAATACCTTTTGCGCCATCGCCGATAAACGCGATTACGTTCGTGTTACTCGTGAACGCGAGGTAGGTAGATGCAAGTAGAGCATCGCCCATCAGTGCACGCCCGTACCAGCCCGAGAAACCTCGACGTGTTTTCGCAACGTTACGAACGGCTGAAATACCGCAGCGACCCACATCATATACCCCCGTGTAATCGAAACCTTCTTGTTCAATGAGCGACTCTACGACGCCGTTCAGTTGACTAAAGAAGTAGTTAGGCGACATCGGAAGGGTAGGGAGCTTACTGATCACATCCGATTGTGAATCCACGTAGCTGTGAATGTTCGCAACGCGTTTTGCTTTCAACTCGTCAGAGACGTTTAAGTTATCTTTGATAGCCTGCAAAAACGCCAAGCAATTCATATTTACTTGAACGTCTGCATAAGGCGACAAATGGCGTTCGTTATGCGTTACTTGAACCACGTGAACTTTACGTTCTAAACGCGCATCAGAGAATGGCGTCGCCACTTGTGCCACACGACTTTTAATCATAAATAAGCTTTGCTCAGACAGCTCATTGAGTTTGTCGTTGGTATGGAAGAAGTGATAGACCTTTGGCGTATAGCCGTAAATCGCCAACGTTCCCAAGAAATGCGGATTGCGCTTTCCTTGGTAATATTTCGGTACAGAACCTGGGTGCGCTAAGGTGTCAACTAACGCGATACCCGCTTGTTCAGCAATTTCATGAACTAGCGCATATTCATCTTCCGTCACTGGACCTAACTGCCACACCAATTTCTCGGGTCCGTTGTTGACCAAATCAATTGCCTGCTTGAGCGCATCAGATTGAAGAGCAACTTGCTCATTTTCAATCACTTCAGGGATGAATTCTTCAATGGCTTTATCCAGTGGCAATGAGGACTCAAGCACGTTTTGAGTAGCTAGGATTACAACCGGCCCTTTGCCTTGATGGAACAATTCAAATGCACGCGCCAAATCCGCGGTCATGTTTTCAACTTCATCCATGTATACGTAAGGGATCCCACGTGCTTCAAATACTTGGCGGGTATCTTCTGTTGCCGTGATCGTGCCTTGGAAACTGTACCACTGGCTTAATCGGTTCTCTGCAGCAACGATAATCCCTTGTGCAGCCGTTTCTTTTAAGTTGATTAATGTCCCCTTAAACTCGTCCAACATACCCGATGTCACCACGGCTAAAAACGGTTTACGGTAGAGCTGCCAGTTCGCAATTGCACCACATGCAATTGCATGTTCATTCTGACCACGCAGTACAAGGCCGCCTTGTGTTGAAGCATGTCGGTCTAAGTGACCTATCAAGTTTGACACAACGGATCCCGTGAAATAGGACACAAGCCAATTACCCGGTGCCGTACGACCAAAAAACTTAATAAGCTCTTCGCCTAATGTATTGTGAGGCTCGGCACAACCTGTAGGTTTCACTCGACGGTTCGTGTAATTCATTTCAAAGAAATCCATCCACAAACACAGCAGCTCCGTTTGGAAGGTACCAGGGTCTTCTGAACGCACAATTTCACGATATTGCTGTGGTAAGTAGCGAATTGGTGTGCGTAGGTCACGGATAAATGTGACAGTTGAGAAGGTAGAATAGAACGCTGGTATACCTACTTTGTGCATTGCGCGGTAAAACGCATCAAGGTCGCGGTCTATTTGATCAATTTTATCGTCGGTATACCCCAATGATGTTTGATCATAAAACACCATGCCTACTTGAAATTCAGGGTGCTCGGCTAACGCGTTAGCATGAATGATGCGACCCGTCGCTTCCGCTAAACTGGCACATTGGATCACTTCAATATTGATGGTTTTCTTTTGGTTGCGAAGAAAATGGATCGCTTTTTCTTTTGCTTCAGAATACAGCTCGCTCTGTGCAAGTGCTGAAAGCTTTAATGGGATCTCAGCTGAAATTTGAACACGTTTGAACACATAATCTCGAATGTCATTCAACACACCCAGACCCGTTTGAAAAAATGCAGGATCTTTCGTTACAACAACTACGCCCACCGTAATGGTGTCTTTCTTTGAATTCGTCGTTGTGGCTTCGTTGGCATGCCACACTTGCTCATAGAGGTGTGATGCTGACGTTGTTTTTCCTATCATGGTTGTCATGATGAATTCCTTATGCTGCCATCTAGGTTTCGTCGGCGTTGACGGCTTTTTAGGCACGACAAAGCCTACAGTGGCTTGGCATACCTATGCCCGCCATCCGTTTGTTGCTTGTTGAAATTGGCTATCTTGTAAAGGGGGTTTACACCCCCACAGGACTCAAGATGTAAGTTACTCGCGTTGAATAATGACCACGCCCTCATCACCGTCGAGGATTAAGGTATCGCCGCTTTCAATCGCCGTTGTTGCATGGTGTAAATTGACCACCGCGGGAATACCGAATTCCCTCGCGACAATACAGCTATGAGAAAGTGTCGAACCAATGTCTGTGATAACACCCGCCGCCAAGGCAAAAAGTGGTGTCCAACTCGCATCTGTGTATTTCGCCACGAGAATTTCGCCTGGTTTCAGCTCTTTGGCTTGCGTTTGTAAATCTGTAATGACACGGGCCTTAGCTACAATTTTTCCAGGACTTGCGGCAAGTCCATTAAATGAATTTTGGCCCTCGGCCACTGAAGCTTTGACCTTTGGTGTATAGCCACCGATGATGCACATTGGAGGTTCTTCAGCATGTACATTCAATAAGTGAGCGTGGCGATTCGCGTCCAGCAATTTTTGAGAAAATGCCTCTTGCGGCGCAATTTCGCCGGCAACGTATGCACGGAATTGGTTAAAGTCGATGTACGGCAAATCATCTTTTGACACGATCCCTTGATTCTCTAGACGACCAAGGACTTCAAGAATGATTTTGCGATAGAACCATGTTTCGGTGATAAACGTTGGACGCGTCGCCTCACGTCGTTCAGCCATCACACCGTATAACTTAATGATGTTTTTAAGTTTGAAGCGTCCAAGCCAAGGCATTGCATTTAGTAGAGCATCGCTGTCGGCTTGTCGAAGTGCTTCGGTTTGTGCCAATTTAGCTTCTAAATCAACCGGATGCTCTAAATACATTTTCATTACTTGAAGCAAATAAGTTGGGTCATCGCGCCAACGAGGCAAGCTCAATTCAAACTCTTGGCGACCACGCGAGCCAAACTCAGCTAAAAAGGCTTCAAATTCATTGTTCCAGAACACCTTACCTAATGGGTGTTCGGGTAGAATTTTTACTAACTCATCCGCTTCTGTGGCCATGAACAGCGAACGTAGTTCTGCGTTTGGCGCAACAACATCCACTAAGTCGAGGATACCGCGCGTCACTTCAATGGTACGAAGGTTGTTCATCGATGCTTTAATGCGGTTCTGTAATCCATTACCTTCGTTTGGCAAATAATGCTGACAGGTTTCAGCAAGTGCGTCATAAAGGGCAAACGATTGTAAAAAGAACGGCATGTACGCAGCACAACTTTCCAAGAAGTAGCCATCAATACGTTTTAATTCCGTATTCAATTCCGCCAAAGAAAGACTCGCTAAGTCCATAGCAAGGAAGCGTTTGGTTTCTCTTTCGCGAAGCGAAATCATGTTTTCAACGGTTTTCCCTGCTGTACGCATGTTGTGGACTTGTTGTTTTAACCAATGCCATGCACTTTTCGTGTATGCCCATCCATCGACACCTTCGCCATACGGGTTTTTGTAATTCGTAAAGTCGATATCTGACGTTGCGTAACGCGTGGTGAATTTCATCTGATCGCGTGTTGGAGGACATTGACGTAGCAACATCGCAGAACCAGAAATATTGAGATAAACCTGACCTTGGATGTAGCCCATGTAAATAGACCAATCACCAATATCAGCTAACCCCATCGTTTTGACCGCTGGGCCATGAATGTGTTTTTGGTAAAACTCACAAAATGACAGACCAAGCGGCGTCATCAATCCTGTAACGATTTCCCCCGTGTCCATACGAGAGAAGAACGCACCATCTTTGATTGACTGAGACGCTTCCCATGGGTTTGCATAGACAACACCCGACGCTTGATTGGTGGTCGTTACAGGACGCGCTTGCAGCAACCAAACTTTGTCGTCTTTTACTGCCCACTCGATGTCCAATGCACAGCCATAAAGCGTTTCAGCTTGCTTTGCAAGTGTCCACAATTGCTCTAAATGGTGCGCCGTCAAACAGGCACTGTCGCGCTTCTCTGTTGGTGTTTCAACCAGTGCAATGTGACCATTTTCTTGGCGTACACAATAATGAGATTTGTGACGCAATTGTTTTTCAACACATTCTCCGCTCACTTTGTCTAACGTGAAGGTATCCGTAGAAACCTGCCCAGAGACGACGCCTTCTCCTAATCCCCAACAACCATCAATAACCAATCGATCTTCGCGGTTTGAGATTGGATCGCGTGTAAACAAAACGCCTGCACAATCAGCTGCCACCATCGTTTGCAGTACAACGGCAATGGCCGTTTGTGAGGCATCTGCGTTGCGATAACCCGCGACGCGTTCAGCCCAAAGCGAAGCCCAACACGCTTGCACTTTATTCAATACCGCTTCTTGCCCATTGATGTGTAGGTACGTTTCATATTGACCCGCAAAAGACTGACTTTGACCATCTTCATCCAGAGCTGACGAGCGCACGGCAACATCGCTACTTGACCCCAAATGCTCATACGCTGAGACAATTGCATCACGAATAGCATCCGGTAAATTAGCCTCAAGAATCGCGCTGCGAATTTGCTCAAGATCACCGCTATTCATCACTTCGCTTGGCACTGCGTCACCGATAAACTGTTCATAGGCGTGTGCAGTCACACAAAACGCTGGCGGTACTGGTAAACCAGCCTGTACTAAGTGATTTAGCGAGTGTGCTTTACCACCGAGACTCGTCCTTTCTAGCGTGTTATTACCCGTAATTTCTACGACGTATGAAGAACTCATAAAACTACCTCCGAAGTGTCGCGCTTGTCTTGATTAGATAGGTGAGGTTGAACCGCGTCACGAACACGCTTAACCGCAATATGTGCAGCCGCAATAGCACTTTCGATGTTACCAACGCCAATACTGTCTTGGTTGGCAAAATGAATGTGACCGATTGACTGACTTGCCGTTTCAAATAGTTGCTGCGCTTGCTGACCCATCACGGATGTAACGGTACCTTGTGGCCAATACCAAATTTGAATGTCTTCAACGATGTTCGGATTAATACCTTGGTTCTCAAGCACTCGAGCAATCTCAAAGTAACTTTGTTGTTGTAGACCAAAGAAATCCTCTTTCGCTGTCTGTCCTTGGCGCTCATCTCGAGTCGTCGGCTTGAGCATTGTTAATACCCCGACATTGCTTTTCGTGGTGTCATCCATCCAGTTCGCCACTAAACACGTACCAGCTCGGCACCACGAGAAAGGTGAATTTTTCGGTGCCGGCTCAATCATGTAACCACCGAATGAAGAGGTCATTACTGGTTTGGTCAGTAATGCGTTAGCGAGATAATAATCTTCGTGTCGGATTGCTTGAATTGCGTCCAGTTGTGCTTTTGGAATATCGTCGAAAAGCGCGGTAAACGCAGGCTTCGGTGCAGCCCAAATAAGTTGTTTGGCCACAATAGTGAACGCCTGTTCTCCTCGTTCAAACGCAATCTGCACACCCTCATTGATGTTCTCAAGCGCAGTCACCTTCGCCTCATTCGCCAGCGTGACATTTTTCTTCGTGCTCAAATAATTGTTCAATGCACTACTAATGTTGCCATTACCGCCAGCTAAGGTGACTAAATTGCCTCGCAGATAACCAACCAAAAAATGCAAGCCAACATACGCGGACACTTGGTGGATATCTAAGCACTCAACACGAAGCGTTGTCTCAACGGCATTTTCAACCAATTTGCCCAATTTTTTAGGTGGCACTAGGTGATCTGGTAGTTCTGGTCGATTTGCTTCATCAAACAAGTAGGTATACAAAGACATTTTGTCCATGACAGCCATATCGGTTTGAGACCATGCGTCGTTCTCAACAAATGGTACAGCTGGATAAAGCGGTTTACTCGGATGAAAATTGTCTAAGAATTGATAAAGGTCAGCAAAGATAGGGTCGCCCAATTGCTTCGGTGAAACCACATAAGGCTTACCAATCAAGGCGTTTTTCAACAATTGCCCCGTCAAAGCCCACACCGAAGGTTTAATCAGATAACTCGGAAATTTTAAGAAGCCAACAGTGACCTCAAGGATTGAACTTAATAACAACTTCGTGTCAAAAAACACTAACGTGGCTGCAGCACTGTTCTTGTATGCATCGGCTAATCCAAGCTTTTTCAACAATGCAGCCATTTGCGAGCCAGGTTGTGGTTCCTGAAAACAAACCCCTGCGGTTGGGTACTTTAAGTTATCATGCAAGTGAAAGCGCGCATTGCCCCCAAATGTTGGACTCTTTTCAAGCACTAACACTCTCGCGTCTTCAAATTCACTCGCCGCGGTCAACCCCGATACACCACCACCCACAATGACAACATCGTACTGGCTATCAAACACATTTGACTCTGGTCGTTTCAAGCTTTTTGGCTCTGAGAATTTTTTGCTCAGAAGCGCCTTAAGCTTTGGCAAACGCTGGTGCTGTATACGCAAGAAATAAAGCGATGCAAGGATAAAAATACTATCTAAAAATAGAACTTTCGGTTCGGCACGGTGCAGGATTGTCATAAAGACCACCATCATCGCTAACTGCGCATATATCACTCGCTTTACCCAACGAGGATTAAGCCAAAGCGCTAAACCAGAACCGAACAAACAGATGCCGACAAGTGTAGACATAAACATGCCATGCTCAGCAAACCATAGACTTGGTGCATAATACCAAGTTCCTTCATTTGCTTTTGCCGCACGCGCGAGTATCTCCGGAACATTTTCAAGCGCAGGAAACGCTTTGCCAATCCCAGCTAACATATATAGAACCGCAAAAATACGTTGAATAACCATGCTATGCACTCCTTAGCCCAAGCTTACGCGCGATAATTTCGCGCTGAATATCATTAGTTCCTGAAAAAGTTCTACTCGGCAGTACATCAAGTAGTTGGCGGATAATGCCCATTTCTCTGTCCATCGCACTGCCGCCAAAGGTTTGTATGGCATCGAGCGCCGATTGTACGGCGTAGTCAGAAATCAACATTTTGCTCATTGCAATGTCCATTTCCGCGTCTAAACCTTGGTCATACTTCCAACCTGCGCGATAAAGCATCAATTTGCACTGCTCAAGACGGAGTTTCATGTCGATGATGCGATTGGACACTGATTGAAAATGACCTATGCGTTTTTTGAATTGTTTACGCTCTTTCGCGTATTCGATGGTACTTTCGACAATTCGCTCAAGCGCACCTGCAAACAACGCAAACAAGCAGCCTTTTTCCCAAATCATTGAGTCATGAAATATCGCGCCGCCCGCACCTTCGCTACCAATGAGGTGAGTCTCCGGCACAAACACATCATCAAAAAACACATCACTCCAAGGACAGGTACTTAAACAATCTTTAGGATGATTCGCCCCCACACTTAGACCTGCCGCACTTTTCTCAACCAAAAAGCAAGACACCCCCATAAAGCCAAATTCAGGTGCAGTTTTGGCGTAGACAATAAAGACGTCAGCGACAGGGGCATTTGTGATAAATGTCTTTTGACCATTTAAGAGGTAACCACCATCCACTTTCTTTGCGGTAGCAGCCATCGCATAGATATCAGAACCAGCCGTTGGCTCTGTTGCCGCATTGGCCGCTATCATGCCGCCAGTGCTTAATGCCTCAAGGTACGTTTGTTTTAAATACGTAGAGCCGAATCGAGCCAATGGCATAACACACGCGAACAGGTGCGCGCACATAGAAAACGCCAAACCGAGATCTCGACTGCCCTTACCGAGCGCTTCAACCATTAACATGGTGTTTTGTACGTTCAACCCAGAACCACAATACATTTCGTCAATAGGAAGTCCCGCGAATCCAAACTCAGCAGCTTTTTGCCAAAGTTGTTTGTCAAAGGCATGTTTTGACAGCCTTGTTGCAGCACCTTTATCCAAGACTTCTTGTGAAAAGCGCAAGGCTGAATCGTAGAGCGATTGTTGATAGCTAGTAATAGCAAAATCCATAGCAGTCCACTTTTGAAATTAATAAATCAATCCTTTCAATGAGGACGTATTATGAGGATTCCGCTGCACTTGTGTCAATAATGTTAACTGTGTTTTTTAATTGTTTTTATTTTGTAATATTTGATTTATCCATATTTGTTTCACATTTGTCCTGTATCAAGACAACCTTCTGTATTTTATAATATTTATTAAAAGCATTCGTCACGAAATCGTCATTTGATAATGTTAAACGAAATTATTAAAGTGATTGAAAACACAGAGTAAAGACGTTAAAAATCGGCATTTTCTGACTTTATAACCTTCGCAACAACATAAAAACCCAATACTTTATCACTACCTCCAAAACCCATTATTTCGTTTTATGCAACTCTGTGATTTTCTAGTTGTTTGTAATTTAGGGAAAAAAATAAATTATTGGCCAATATTGTTTTTACCAAAATCGCAATAGCCTCGTTAACAAAAAAATGACAACTTGCAGACTTAGCCAATAATTGCTCACTGCTGTACTTGCATGACCGATTTTTAACTTGAATAAATTTTACGCATATTTTACATACAGAGGGGCAGTACTAGGCTTTATGTGCCGAACGATAGCGTTTGTTTAAGATTGGGCTTATAGGAAATTGTCAGTCAAACAAAAGACGCAGAACAGGACATATTGTAAATAAAAGCAAGCAACAGCAGGGACGATTTACACTCATTCCCGCTAATAAGGAATAAAAAAGCCTCTTCCGAGGCCTTGTTTAATGTTAGAGGTTTTAGTGTGCTTTATACCGTTTACGGAACGCATGTAACAGCGGTTCAGTATAACCATTCGGTTGCTGCGTACCTTCGAAGACAAGCGCCAGCGCCGCTTGGTAGGCTAAGTTAGTAAGTAGGCCTTCTTCTGTTTTTGCCATCGGCTGATAGGCAGCATCGTGTTCATTTTGCCCATCGACGACCCCTGCCATTTTTGCAAACGTTGATTCCACTTGAGCTCTGGTGCAAATACCATGAAACAACCAATTTGCAATGTGCTGGCTTGATATACGCAGTGTCGCTCTGTCTTCCATTAAGCCCACGTGATTAATATCCGGTACTTTAGAACAGCCAACGCCTTGGTCTATCCAACGAACCACGTAGCCCAAAATACCTTGAGCGTTGTTGTCTAACTCGGCTTGAATATCTTCTTTACTTAATGAAACAGAATGCATCAACGGCGGAGTCAACAAAGTAGCTAAAGAAGCTTCTTGGCGTGTTTTTAGCTGGTTCTGCACGTCAAATACGTCAACCTGATGGTAATGCAATGCATGCAGTGTCGCTGCAGTTGGAGAGGGAACCCAAGCCGTATTTGCACCGGATTGAGGATGCCCTATTTTTTGCTCCATCATCATCGCCATTTTATCTGGAATAGGCCACATTCCTTTACCTATCTGAGCCTTATGCTGGAATCCACACGATAAACCGATGTCCACATTTCTATCTTCATATGCCGTGATCCAAGGTTCACCTTTGATCTTGCCCTTAGGCAATACAGGTCCGGCTAACATCGATGTGTGAATTTCATCACCCGTTCTATCCAAAAAACCAGTATTGATAAACACAACACGATGCTTAGCTTCAAAAATACAGGCTTTTAAATTTGCAGATGTGCGACGCTCTTCATCCATTATTCCCATTTTGAGGGTAAAACGAGGAAGCGAAAGCGCATCTTCAACCGCTGCAAAGATTTGATTTGTGTATGCAACCTCTTCAGGGCCATGCATTTTAGGTTTTACGATGTTTATACTCGCCGCACTCGAGTTCTTAAATGGACTATTCCCTTGTAAATCATGCAGCGCACACAACGAAGTGATCATCGCGTCCATGATCCCTTCAAATATCGGCTCGCCCTGTTCATCTAAAATGGCATCATTACTCATCAAATGTCCGACGTTACGCACGAACATCATACTGCGACCTTTTAGCGTGATCCGCTCTTGCGATTTACCATAGTATTGCCTGTCCGCAGCCAACGTCCGCGTTTGTGCTGCACCTTGTTTGACAAACGTTTCACTTAACGTGCCTTTCATTAAGCCGAGCCAGTTACGGTAGACACCAACTTTGTCTTCGGCATCCACAGCAGCAACGGAGTCTTCACAATCCATTATCGTGGTTGCTGCGGCTTCTAAAACAACGTCTTTAATACCCGCTTTGTCTGCTGCTCCGACAGGGTGAAACGGATCAAACTGTATTTCTATATGCAGTCCATTGTGTTTAAACAACAAACACGTTGGTGCGTTAATTTGGCCTTGATAGCCGATGAACTGCGCTGGATTCGCTAGTTTCACTTGCGTTGAGTCACGCAACGTCACGACCAACTCTTCATTAATGAGCGCATAATTCGTACTTTCGATGTGTGATCCACTGACCAGCGGCAAGACTTTGTCTAGAAATTGCCTAGCGTAAGCCATTACCTTAAAACCACGCACAGGGTTATAACTTTGCGTACGCTCAGCACCATCGTCTTCACTGAGTACATCCGTGCCATATAGCGCGTCATACAAGCTGCCCCAACGCGCGTTTGCTGCATTTAAGGCGAATCGAGCGTTACTCACCGGCACAACCAGCTGGGGTGCTGCAGTGAGCGCAATTTCAGGTTCGACGTGCTCAGTTTGAATCGCAAAAGGGGCAGGTTCGCTCACCAAATAACCGATAGACTCTAAAAATGTCCGATATTCATCCGTGCTATAACTCGAATTTGCACGATGAAATTCATCAATTTTGTTCTGTAAGTCGTCTCGTTTAGCTAACAGAGACTCGATTAGTCGGCGAAAGTGAGGTGATAAGCGATGCGAACTTAGACCAAAATACATCAACAGCAATGCCCGAGCCAGGCAAAGCTTCTTGGTTAATAAACTGATAAAGCGCAGGGTGGATTGAGAGTCCTGCATGTTGCACCATGTTAGTCATGAGCAATTCCTTCACGTAATTTTGAACGGGTTATTAAAAACCATACCCGAAAATGCCCAAAAACAAATCACCTTCGCCATTCACAAAAGATATAGCCAGAATAACAACTATAAATTTAAAAAATCATTAAAACAGGCCTAGGTTGTAATTAAGCGCTACGGGACCTCTCACTCTACCCAGTTAGCGCAAGGTTTAAGTTTGAAATTACTGTTTACCCGTTCAAAGGATACCGATTATGACTCGCTACCAAACACAACTAGATACGTTTGCTACGCTTTGTGAACGTCAAGGCAACACGTGGAAATCTATCGACCCAGAATTTGCAAACCGCATGAATTTACAAAACCGCTTTAAAACGGGTTTAGACATCGCAAAATATACAGCGAAAATCATGCGCGAAGATATGGCAGCCTATGACTTAGATTCGGCTCAGTACACTCAGTCGCTTGGTTGCTGGCATGGTTTCGTTGCACAACAAATGTTGATGGCCGTAAAGCGTCACAGAAAAACAACTAAGCGCGCTTACGTATATTTAAGTGGTTGGATGGTCGCTGCGCTTCGTTCAGAATTTGGACCACTTCCGGATCAAAGTATGCACGAGAAAACCTCTGTTCCAGCGCTCATCGAAGAGATTTATACCTTCTTGAAACAGGCTGACGCTCGAGAGCTAGACCATCTTTACAAAGAGCTTGATTTGGCGCGTGCAACCGGTGGTGATGTTGATGCAGTACTTGCTAAAATCGACAACTTCGAAACGCATGTTGTACCAATTATTGCAGACATCGACGCAGGTTTTGGGAATGAGGAAGCAACCTATTTACTCGCGAAGAAGATGATTGAAGCCGGCGCATGTGCTATCCAAATTGAAAACCAAGTGTCTGATGCAAAACAGTGTGGACACCAAGCGGGTAAAGTTACAGTGCCACACGAAGACTTCTTGGCGAAAATTAACGCCGTACGCTACGCGTTCTTGGAGCTTGGCGTAGAAGACGGTGTAATTGTTGCGCGTACTGATTCTCTAGGGGCAAGCCTGACTCAGAAAGTACCGGTATCACGTCGCCCAGGTGATTTAGCAAGTCAATACACCGCGTTTTTAGACACGACACCAATCACGAATATTGCTGATTTAGAAGAAGGCGATATGGCCATTAAATTGAACGGCGAACTGTGCAAACCTGTGCGTTTAGACAATGGGCTATATCAATTCCGAGAAGGTACAGAAAAAGACCGCGTAGTACTAGATTGCGTTACAAGCTTACAGGCTGGCGCAGATCTGTTATGGATTGAAACTGAAAAGCCAAACGTGAAACAAATTGCAGAACTTGTGAATCGAGTGCGCGAGCAAGTGCCAAACGCTAAATTGGTCTACAACAATTCTCCAAGCTTTAACTGGACACTGAAATTCCGCGAGCAAGTTTATTCTGACTGGAAAGCGGCAGGTAAAGATTTAAGCGCGTATCCAAATCCTGCAACCGATGCCAAAGCTCTAATGGCAAAAGAGATGGATGGAACAGAGTTGGCCGCTGCAGCAGACGAGTTAGTACAACAGTTCCAACGTGATGGCGCTCGTGAAGCGGGTATTTTCCATCACCTTATTACATTACCAACGTATCACACAGCGGCTCTGAGCACAGATATTCTGTCGGAAGGCTACTTTGGTGACTTAGGGATGTTAGCGTACGTACGAGATGTTCAGCGTCAAGAAATCCGTCGCGAACAAGCATCCGTTAAACACCAAGACCTAGCAGGTTCAAATATAGGTGACACGCATAAGGAATACTTCTCTGGCGAAAATGCGCTTAAAGCAGGCGGTGAAGCCAACACCATGAACCAATTCTAAGGGGAGTGTTCTCCTAGGATGTTATAATCAGTTCCCTTTCAAAGGTACTTTCAGTACTTTTATTTTACCCATAACACGTAAGATCAACTTTTTACCAACCATAGCATCACCGAGTTTGAATGAACGCCAAGAATTTATATTTCTTATATTTATCAGTCTGTTATAAAAACAAGGTTGTAACGGTATTAGTTGAATAGGTTGAGTTCAGAACGATTTTTTACGTACTGACATAACGCGCTGACTATCTCAGTATCACATTGAATCATTGTCTACATAACAGCAGAGTATAAAAGACCAACTGTAAAGGGGGTTTACAATTTCTCTCCATATTTTGAACACATTTAGAAAGTAGAGTAAAAGTAGGTCAATGGGGATAAAAAATCGAATGAAATCAATACGCGCTTTCTTATTGAGTTCTGCATTAGTATTTTGCGCGCAATCTAAAGCAATACCGGAATCGATACAAGAGCAAATTAATCAGGGTCACCTTACTCAAGCACTTGACGCTTTGAAACAGGAACCTGTCGTCACTTACGCGTCAAAAATAGACGTCGATACGACCATTGCGAAAATCTACCGTCTACAATCACGCTATCAAGATGCCCTCGATATTCTCGACTCTCTCTCTCATCGCCCCAATATTCCACTTGAACTTGCTTTTGAAATCGCGACAGAAAAAGGCATCAGTGCGCGAAATATTTCGAAAAACTTAGTTGCCTTAGACGCATATAAAGAAGCCCTAGAAATCGCAAAAACGCTTAGAGACGACGAGACTCATAGCAAAAACGTACATCAATTTGGGCGTACTCAGTGAGAACTCGACCAATTTATCTACGTCGATGGGGTATTACGAGCAGGCAAAAACCTATCTCCAAAACAGCACAAACTGGGCTTTAAAAGGTTCTCTTGAATTCAATATTGCCGCGATTAACGAACGCATGGGTGATTTTGAACAAGCGAAAGCGTATTTAACGAGGGCTTTAGAGTATGACCGACGCTCTGGCAATTTAACCAACGTGGGATTCACGACACTCAAACTTGCCGTGATGGTTGCGAGACAAGGTGAACCGAGTGAAGGGTTAATCGAGCTGACGAAAGCAATCGAAGAACTCAAACAAATCCAAGCCAATGAGTTAGTTTCTCGTGCATATTATGCGTTAGCCGACGTATACAAAAAGCTAAATTTAAACACGGAGCGCAGAGATGCGGCGCTCCACTCGCTTGAGTTCGCTCTGTTAACCCAGTCTCGAATTCAACAATCTCACGGCTATCTCGCGGTCATCGAAAGTGAACTTGAAGCGAACAATGTTGATGCGGCAAAGGGCTACTTAAAGCCTTATGAACATTTGGTGAAAGAAACAAAATCTCCGCATCACCAATACATGTTAATGAAAGTGAATGCCCAAATTGCTGAACTCGAGGGCAGGTTTGAAGCCGCCACGCTTACATACAAAACCCTTTTGGATACGCAGTATCAAACATTCGAAGAAAAGCTGAAAACACAGTCGCAGAATCACAAATCCTCTTTGGACATGCTGTCAAAGCAACAACAAGTTGTTGAGCTTGATAGAGACCGCAAGCTAACCATCTCTCAACTTGAAAATGCGAAGTTGCAGCAACAAAGATGGTTGTTGGCATTTGGCCTTACTTTTATTTTTGTATGTACGTTTATCTATTTGTATGTTCATAAACGCCGCTCTGCAGAACTTAGAGCGCAATTGTATGAAGCAAACATCAGGCAGAAAGACCAACTTCTTGCTGATATCTCTCATGAACTGCGCACACCGCTCAGCGTATTGAAGCTGCATATAGAAGCAATGGAACATAACTTGATTGATGATAAAACCGTTGCTTATGAAAAAATCAACGACAAAATCAGTCAATTGAATCACCTTATTTCGGATGTGTATCAATTATCACAAGCCGAAAACAATGCATTGACGGTATACAATGAGAAATACAATGTGCACCAGTTAATGACCAGTTACAGCTACGACATGCAGCGCATGATAAGCAAACACAATTTACGTTTTGTCTGTGATATTGCGGTGGCTCGAGACATCAGCATGTACGTTGACAAACCCAAGTTGGATAGGATCATCAACAACCTGACCAAAAATGCGTGTTTGTACACTGATTCTCCAGGTCTTGTGCGCTTTAAAGTTCGATTAAATCCACAATATGTCTTTATTCAAATCGATGATTCATCACCAGGCGTAACCAATGATCAACTGTCAAAGTTGTTTGAACGATTGTATCGAGTGGACACGTCACGCAGCCGTGCGTCAGGCGGTTCGGGTCTTGGACTCTCAATTTGCCAAAGTTTGGCTCAAGTTATGCAAGGAAAAATCGACTTGAAGCAAGGCAAGTATGGAGGTTTATGTGTCAAACTCCTCCTACCATACGAATATAAGGCAAATTAGCGGGAATCTCCCCAATTCATCCATTTTTCATCCACATTGCTTTGCTTAAATTCTAAATATAGAGAACAGGAGCAATTTTATGGAAAATCGCACTATAAAGCATGAAGAATGGCTTAGAATTGTAGACTCTCGAGCGAATAAAAAAACGGGCCGAAAGCAGAGTAAAGCAGTCGCAAGGAAGCGACCTTCTACCCATGTTTGGCTGATGATTTTCTTTATCACCTTAGCCTGCATTTTTGGCTACCGCATGATGGATAAAGAAACACAAGTAAGCGTTAACACATTATCTGCAAACACAAAGCAAGTAATTGAACGCCACTTTTCTAAACAATTTATGATGGGAAGCTGGCAACTCAGCCGCGTAAAATTTGGCGACAGCGAAATTGGCGTTTACGTCCAAATTCCAAATGAGCTTGCCTTATCGGCTGAAGATCAAAAGCGTTATATTCAGCAATCGCTTTGCCCATCAGGTGACGACTACATTTGGCAAAGCATTGGTCAACATGGCTTGTTCATTCATTTGTTCACCAATAATTTGCGCAACAGTCAGTACGCACAGTGCCTAAGAGCCTGATAAAGAAAAAGAAATTTATGAGCGCCGTTAAGGCGCTTTTTTGTTTTCAGCAGACCATCCTAAAGAGCGTTGACACGTTTCAAGCTTTATTTGAAGAGCGTAATGAAATCTAAAAGCAAACGAACTCTGCGGCATTCGTCATTTTTATTCTGGAAGGAAAGCTACAAAAGGTGGCACTATCAATCACGATTACTCATCATATTGCGATAGATTTTAATAGGCGACACCAAAATGAATATGAAGGAATTTGCGAGTTTAGTTGGCTTATCCTCTTACACACTCCGATATTATGAAAAAATCGGATTGCTTAAAAATATCCAAAGAAATAGCATTGGTCACCGCGTTTACTCTTCTAAAGACGTACAATGGGTCGCATTTATTAAACGCTTGAAAGAAACAGCCATGCCGCTGGACGACATTTTAGCATACGCTACGCTGAGAGAAACTGGGCCACAAACGGCACTTGAGCGCCAAAGACTACTTGAACACCACCAAAAACACCTAAAACAACATATCTCTCAACAAAAAATGCATCTTGCCGCGCTTGAAGAGAAAATCAATCTGTATAAAGCCAATAAAGTTCGTTGACTTAGAGTGAACTCTAACTTTTATGCTGCTCCTAATTTTACAAGTAGGAGCATTCTCATGGAAAATTCACGTTTCAATATCGGACTTAAACTGCTTGAGCAAATTGATGGCGAGGCGGGTAAAAACGTCATTGAAAGCTTGCAGGATATTTGCCCTGATTTAGCCAAGTACACTATTGAGTATCCCTTTGGCGATATCTATGCCCGTTCGGGTTTGGATTTAAAATCGAGAGAGATAGCGACTGTCGCCGCGTTAACCGCACTCGGTCACTGTACACCACAACTAAAGGTTCATTTAAATGCAGCACTTAATGTTGGATGCACAGAAGATGAAATCAAAGAAATCCTTCTTCAGATGTCCGTTTACGCCGGGTTTCCCGCATGACGCTCAATGGCATGTTTGCGTTTAAAGATGTGCTGGAACAAAGAAAGTTAAAGCAATAAGGTTAATTCATACAAAGTAACCTCAGGCCACGACAGTCATATACGGCGACGGTGACATGTTAGGGCCTGATGCGAAAGATAGTATTGCTTGTACCCACTCTGGCGAACTGGTAACGTATTGTTAATAAGTCAACAGTGTGGCACTGTCGCTTTGTATTGGAAATTAGTAACAAGGACTCGAGATGAAATACATTAACACTTTATTTTCCGCGTTAATATTATCAACAATTTCAACATCTTCCTTAGCCAATCAACTCACTCCTGAGTTTGTGCTCAATGAAATTGATGTTGCTCAAAAGCATTATATGTGTGATTCGCCAGAGGCCGCAAAATCCGCGCTTCAAACGCTTGCTCGGTTGCTGGAGTCAGACCAATCTTTAGCGCTGCTCGATAAGATTGGACCTGATAATCTGGCTTTTACCTATGCTCGACTGGGGTTAGTCTACGAAAATTCGGGAGACAACTTAAAAGCATCCGATTACAAAGCAAAAGCGGTAAGTTTAATGCAACGTCATTTAAGCGAAGTTGACTGGGAAGGAATGAAGCAACTTATACAATTTTTTGATTCAAATTTAAAAAAACGCGATGACTCGGTCAAATGCTCCTAGAGACAGTAATACTGTGGGCTAATTTGCTTCGATCGAATTTTGCCCACGTAATTCTTCCCAATAGTGGGTTTTAGGTACTTTTTATAACAATGTTTAGTAATAGGGAAGCAAGCGGCTAGGGGGCTGATTTTGCGCCTTGCATGATGAGGCGGTTCATAGTCCATCTTGCACAAAACGTCTGATAGAATCGGTTACCGCCAAACTATTGGATCTGACCGTTTAAGTTGACCTTTTCCACTTTCGGATCTATTCACAAAAAATGGCATAACAAGGACGTCAAAAAGCATGAACATCTATCTTACGATTGCGGGTTTTCTCAGTGCCATCGCAGCGGTGATGCATTTAGGATGTATTTACTTTGGCGCGCCTTGGTATCGCTTTTTTGGCGCTGGCGAACAAATGGCAAGACTCGCTGAGCAAGGTAGTCCTAAGCCTACATGGATAACGTGTGGGGTGGCTCTCGTACTCAGTGTTTGGGCGTTATACGCCTTTTCTGGCGCAGGCATCATCCAAAAACTCCCTTTTACCCGTTTAGTTCTAATCGCTATCTGCTTGGTCTACACAACAAGAGGTATAGCTGGGTTTTTCTTTATCCTGTCCCCCATGGGTCGCTCCGTCGAATTTTGGATTTGGAGCTCAACCATTTGCTTAGTTATAGGACTTCTTCACTGCATTGGTCTCAAGCTGCAGTGGGTAAGTCTATCACTGTAGTAATGGATGTTTTTCCTCCCACTCCTCTGAACTTAATGCTTTTTGATGTTCTTTAAGAAGGGATCATCATTTTGCTTTTTGGGTTTACGTTGTTCCTGTTTCGCCTTTTCCACATTTTTAAACGCTGGAGGTGGGATTGGAAATAATGTGATGAGCGGCAAGAGTGCGATTAATAAATAAGCACCTTTAGGCATTTTTTTGGCCCAGCGAATAAGTCGTCGGCCAAAAATAAGTGGGATTAGCAAAAACATCGCAAAAAAAACGAGTTCGTTAACGTCCATGCGCTTATCATGTTTCCATCACAAGAATGTTGTGGATATTGGGTTGGTTGCCATGAAAACAAGCGCTACTTTCTTTTTATTCGAAACAAATAAATCGCTCCATCAAGTTACTACGTACAACCCAGCTTGAGTCAAACAGTCAATTTGGGGTAATCATTGATAGACATCAGCGTGGTTTGGTTTAAACGAGACCTTCGTATAACAGATCACAAGCCTTTAAAAGAGGCTATCAACCGGGGTAAGCCGGTATTATTACTATACCTCTTTGAGCCGTTTTTACTTGCAGATCCTCATTACGATGAACGGCATTGGCGTTTTGTTTGGCAATCCTTGCAAGACCTAAACTCACAGTTAGCCCCTTATCAGACTCGCATTTATGTTCTGAACGCTGATGCACAGCGTATCTTTGATACCTTGGCACAACATTTCTCAATCTCGTGCGTGTACTCTCATCAAGAAATTGGATTACACAATACCTTTCAACGCGACAAAGACATCCACCAGCAGCTCACCCAGTTGAATATTCCTTGGCTTGAATACCAAAGCGGAGCTGTGATCCGAGGTTTATCGTCCCGAGTGGACTGGGATAAAAAATGGATTGATTTTATGCGTTCTCCACTCGATACGCCCAATTTTGAGCAAGCTATGTGGTTAAATACTGACTGTTTGGATTGCTTTGTGATAAACCCCATAGACACGTGGGTAAACAAACATAGAGGTATGCAGACGGGCGGTCCGACACTTGGCTGGGCGACGTTGAATGACTTTTTTCTCGGACGCGGAAAAAGCTACGCGTACAACATTTCAAAACCCCACGCGAGTCGGGCAGCCTGCTCACGCCTCTCTCCTTATCTAGCGTGGGGAAACCTGTCACTACGTGAAACCTATCAAACCGTACTAACACACTGGCAAGATAAAGGATTTCGTCGCAGCTTAGTCGCCCTTGTGTCACGGCTGCATTGGCATTGTCATTTCATACAAAAATTTGAATCGGAATGCGATATGGAGTTTCGACCAGTTAATCAAGGTTACGCACAATTCCCCTACCGCACCTTTCCAGAAATCAACGACGATTTGGAAGCTTGGAAGTCAGGAAAAACGGGTATACCTCTAGTGGATGCCTGCATGCGCTGCTTGATACACACTGGGTATTTAAATTTTAGAATGCGTGCGATGCTAGTGAGTGTACTAACCCATCATTTGAACATTGATTGGCGACTCGGTGTTACTCACCTAGCTCGACTGTTTTTAGATTTTGAACCAGGGATCCATTATCCCCAGTTTCAAATGCAAGCGGGTGTCACAGGGATGAACACAATCCGCATTTACAATCCGATCAAACAAGCCCAAGAACATGATCCCGATGGTGTATTCATCAAAAAATGGTTACCCGAATTTGCAGAACTGCCAGCCACACTAGCTCATGATCCTAGTCAGCTCACGCAAATGGAAGCGATCATGTATGGCGTGAGTGAGGATTCTCGTTATCTGCATCCTATTATCGATGTGAATAAAGCGTCGGCCGCAGCAAGAGAACGTCTTTGGTCATATCAAAAACGTGTCGAAGTGAGACAAGAAAATACCCGTATTTTAGCAAGGCATGTCAGGCCATCCGCATAGGCAGGCCTGACGCCGCCGGTGAGTTTAAAACCACGTCACCATTTGTTCTAAAGTACGACGCGTTTTATCACGTGATGGGTCTTCGAGACGGTAACCAAATGCCGCCATTACACACGGTACATAACGCTCAGTATCGATACCAAAATGCGTCTTTAATACGTCGGTTGCTTTGTCTAATTCAAACCCTTCAATAGGGCAAGAATCAATGCCCAGTAGCGCCGCTGACGTCATCATGTTACCCAACGCGATATAAGCTTGCTTAGCAGACCAATCCGTAATCTGGCGACGGCCTTCAATACCAAAATCATGTTCTTGGAATTTTTGATACGCCGTATTCATAAAGTCAATGACCTCACTTGGCAACTGCTTTACGTTTTTCATGTGATTTTGTAAATATTCACTGTTGTGTCGCATGTTAACATCGGTATGCGCCAAAAAGATCACAAAGTGACTCGCCGTGCCTAATTGACCCTTAGAGCCATTAAATGCACCATTCGCACCCCAACTAAACTCTCGAAATAATTCACGTTTTTCAGGTGACTGAACGACCAAGAGATTCCATGGTTCCATACCGAATGAACTCGGTGATAATCGAGCGGCTTCTAAAATACGATTAAAATCGGCATCTGCTACCTTTTTCGTGTCGTCAAACACTTTGGTCGCATGACGAAATTCAAATGCGGTTTGCAATGCCTGATGCATCGCTTGGTTATCGATAGTTGATCCCATCATTGATCCTCAATAGTTATTTCTTCAACAACACCTGCTTTACGCAAGGTACCTTAGCTTGTGGAGTTGCATTCTATGAAATAAACTATTTGTTGATAATACCGATTAATCGATAAACACTTTTTAGATTTTATTGAAAATGAACATTGAACACTTACAACTCTTTATTCGCGTTGCGAATACGTTAAACATTAGCCAAGCTGGTCAAGAATTGGGGTTGTCCGCAGCGGTGGCAAGCACGCATCTCAATAAGCTGGAAAAGTCGTTGGGGGTCAAGCTGATCTATCGTACTACTCGGCAAATCTCCCTAACTGAAGAAGGTCGTATTTTTCTGCCTCATGCTGAAAGTGTGCTCTCGGCGGTTGAAGCGGCAAGAGCTGCGGTTGGCTCGGGCAATACAAATCCCAAAGGAATTCTACGCATGACCGCTTCTGCTTCATTTGGGCGACAACATTTAGTTCCAGCCATTGGGTCGTTTTTAAAAAAATACCCAGATATCCAAATAGACATGAGCTTTTCGGATGCTATGGTCGATTTAGTGGAAGGGGGATTTGATGTGGCTATTCGCAGTGCGCCGCTGAAAGACTCCAACCTCATTGCGCGAAAATTAGCGAACGATAGGCGTATCGTGTGCGCATCCCCAAGTTACTTAGAACAATTCGGGATACCAATGCACCCCAACGATGTGAAACACCATCAGTGCGTTAACTTCAGAGACAGAGATATTTGGACCTTTAAAACCGCGGAAGGGAAAATTGCGATAAAAACCAACACCAAAATTCGCACCGACAATGGTGAATCGATGCGAGATGCAAGCCTTGAAGGATTGGGGCTGGCCATTAGCTCTACGTGGAATATTTATAAGCACCTCCAACGCGGCGAGCTTGTACAAGTACTTGACGAATATCCTTTGGATATTGATGTTGCAATCTGGGCGGTTTACCCAAGCTCTCGCCTTGTGCCGCCCAAATTACGCGTTTTCATCGACTTTCTCAGTACTTGGTTTGGTGATACGCCATATTGGGAATCTGAACTCAGTGCTTTGGTTTAACACTTAAATAGTCAAACGCTTTATTCAATACTACATCCGTGTTGTTGAGTATGTCTTGCCAACTCGGCGTAACTGTAATAGCGGGATACAGCGCGTCTGTTGGTGTTTCAACAAAAGCATAATACCGCTCAGATACACTAAAACGACGTTCAGAACGAGGCAAAGTGAACATCAAAAGTTCTCCGTAGTGATTAGGATCGCCACCCGTTGGCGAACCGATCAACGTCGCATTTAAAATTTGATGATATTGCGCAGCATTGCTCATGGCCGCAGAAAACGTCCCACCATTGATTAAAACAACGACACCTCGTTGCCAATTCACCGTATCGAGATGAGATAAACACGAAGAAAATGCAAGTCCGGTGTAAAAACTACCACCGCCATTGTCACGAAGATCGATAATAAGGTGCTGTGTTTGTCGTTTTGTCAGTTGTTTAATCAAGGAAGTACACGAATCAATGACCTCGTCAAAAGTGGGGTAAGTGTCAAAATCAAAATAGGCTGTTTTCGTCGCGTCAAAATAGCGCATTTGAATACCGGGCATGCCGATATCATTCTCTTTTGCCCATTCCTGTTGTTTTGGCAGTGCCGTCTGTATGCTGGCAAACTTACTCATTTCAACAACATCAACGGCTTGAGATTGGGGCTTTCCACTCACATTGAAGGTGAACGTCGCTGATGATGGAGATTTGGTTATACCAACAGCAAACAGTACTTTTGCTAATGTTACTTGAAACGCAAATCGGTCTTGTGCACTGTAACGATTGTCAACACCGTACAAATAAGGCTGCAACTGCTCAAAGACCTGCGGAATAGTCACCCCATCGATAGCCACTACTTCGCTACCAATCAAGGCCTCATACTTCGGTGTTGCCCCAACAATTCGCAGTGCTTCATCAATGTATAAAAACTGAAATGGAAAATGCTGATGTGGACCAGACATCGGGTAATAATTTGAATGGCCATCTTTGATGCTCGCCATAAGTTTCATCAATTGCGATTCCACTTCCGCTTCAGAGAGCTTAGGTAAATGCGCAAGAATCGCGTTAACTTGGTTATCAAAATCGGACTCTGGCTGGCTATGAAAAGCATTTAAGTGATGCGTTTTCACTTGCTCTTGTAAATAGTGAATGTCTTCTCGCCAGTTATCCAGTTGTGTACCAGATAAGCTATATGCCTTGCTAAGGCTAAACAACATTAAACTGAGTAAATACCACTTATGCATGTTCTTCTCTCCCTTGGTGTTGAACAAATACAGACGGTGAAACACCGAAGTATTGGGAAAAAGCACGTCTGAAACTGTCGTAGTTGTTAAAACCCACTTTCGTCGCGACGTTTGTAAGACTTGCTTGAGATTGAGAAAGTAGATCTCTTGCACGCTCTAAACGAAGCTTTCGAACATATTGGCTCGGGCTACTGCCGAGGTGCGACTTGAACAAACGGGTAAGTTGGCGTTCACTTAAACAGGCTTTTTCTGCCATTTGTGCAACGGTTGTCGAGTGATGCAGTTGCGATGGCAGCCATTCAATCAGTGTTGATAAACGCTGGCTTTCACCCGTTTGTATTGCTAACAGATCGGAATATTGTGTTTGTTGACCACTACGCTGCAAATACACAACGAGTTCTTTCGCCACTTTGGCCGCCATCGCTTTACCAAAATCCTCACCAATCAACGCAAGCGCCAGATCCACCCCAGACAAGACCCCTGCAGACGACCACACCGTGCCATCGTTAATAAATAGCGGGTCGAGTTTCACATGACACTGCGGAAATTGCTCAGCGAGTTGCTGACAATGGCGCCAATGCGTCGTAATCGTTAACGATTTTTCAGGGTAGATTTGTGGGAGTAAAAACGAACCGGTGCAAATACTAATCACGCGACTCGCATTATCAGCGATAGCTCGCAGCTGTGTCGCTTGCTGCACCGTTAACTTTAACGTTCGCATACCCATGCCACCGCATAATATGAGGGTGTCACAGCGCACGTTATCATTTAATCCAGCTTCGGCATGAACCTGTTGTCCATACGCAGTCGCAATCAACCCAGGATGCAGACTCAAAAGCTGAGTTTGATACGCATTCTGAACCAGTGTGTTGGTTTCCATAAAGGCATCAAGCGGGCCAAATAAATCGAGTGCTTGAAATCCATCGGCAATAAAAAAAGTCAGTTTTTGAGTCATGTTATGTCCTCCTGACATAACAATAACAAAGCTCACGGTGTCGTTTAATTCATTTTCACGACAAAAACAGACATTTATTGACTCAGCTAAGACTTCACGAGAGCGAGTTCAGATTCAAGCGCCTCAAGAAACCACCTTACCTTTCGAGGTAAGTATTGACTCATGGTGTAAAGAGCATTGATCTCAAAACCTTTAACCGGACATTGAGGTAACACTTCGACAAGTTCGCCTGAGGCTATCGCATCTTCATAAAGCCAACGAGGTCCCCAATTAATGCCTAAATCCGCCAACACGAATTGTTGAATAGACCGCAGGCTGTTAGCCATCACGTTACCTTGCGCAAGTGAAAATTCAAACGTATAACCGGACTCAAACTGGATAGGCATTTTTGTTTGTTCTTTGGAGTAAAAAACAAACTGATGGTGCTTTAAATCGTCAATGTCTTTAGGCACTCCGGTATTCGCGAGGTAGGCTGGACTGCTCACCAACACCCTAGGGATCGTTCCTAAATGCTTAGCATAAAGATCTGAATTTGCTGGTTTACCGATTCGGATTGCGACGTCAATGTTGTATTTGGGTAAATCGGCTAAATTAGACCCCGTCAGCATTTCAACTCGCAATTGAGGATGTTGTTTGAGCATTTTGGTCAGGATAGGTGCGATGAAATAGTCACCTAAATCAACGGTAGTTGCGATACGTAACAAACCGCCAATTTGAGTTTGATTACAAAAGAGCTCGGCTTCTAGAGTTTCTTGTGCATTTAAAAGATGCCTCAGTCCTTCGTAATACGCCAATCCAGATTCTGTGGGAATGGTTCTAACGGTCGAACGATGAAACAGTTTGGTGTTCAGTCGCGCTTCTAATTTAGCAATCTTACGACTCACCGTAGACGGCTCAATATTCAATTCTTCCGCTGCTTTTTTAAGGCTGCCCACTTCAACCACTCGGACAAATAGGGCTTCTGAACTTAACATAGCTAATTGCATAAATGACATTTAGGTTTTGCAATTTTAGGCATTCATTACAAATACAGCAATAAATAAACTGACTCCATTGAGCTAAGACTCAACTGACTTTAACCAAACAATGGAGAACGCCATGACTCGTTTTTTACACTTTGCACAAACAGCCTTATTGTTTGTTGCCAGCGTGTTGTCTCTTAGTTTGCCGACCTTGGCCACTGAGACAAAACCATATCAAGAAATCGCTGAAAACATTTATTCGTACAGTACTGATGGTGGCTACATTGCCATGTTCGCCATTACCGCGAAACAAGTCGTTGTGTTTGAGACCATGAATTCAACGCACGCAAAAGGCATGCTTGCGACAATTCGTTCATTAACGGATAAGCCAATTAAATATGCCTTTCAAAGCCACAATCATTGGGATCACGCAAGTGGCGGCCAAGTGTTTTTAGACAATGGAGCTCAAACGATTGCTCATGCAGAAGCTGCTCGTTGGATGACGGCAAATCCATATCCCGACATGGTAATGCCTTCCATGACGTGGCAAGGTAAATTGGCGCACTTTGAGGTTGATGAACTGGATATCGAGTTGCATTACTTCGGCATGAACCACGGGTTAGGGATGACGGTGTTTTTTCTCCCTAAACAAAAATTGGTTTACTTGGCCGATATCGTTACGCCAAATCGAGTGATTTTCTCCGTTGTACCTGACTTTAATTTGAGAGAGTGGGAGCGCAGCTTGCACGATGTGTTAGCGCTCAATTTCACTAAAGCGGTGTTTTCACACAACGAATATAAAAACTACCTCGCAGCGGGTAACCGCGACGACGTTCAAGCACAACTTGATTATTTGCGCGACCTACGCCAAGCGTTTTACCAAGCGCTAAAGGAAGGCACAAACCCAATGCTCATTCCAAGCACCTTGAAACTACCTAAGTATGAAAACTGGGTGGGCTACAAAGAGTGGTTGCCAATGAATGTGTGGCGAATCTTAGCGGATGAATTTATGGTACCATTTCCGTGGCATCCTGACGAAACCGCGAAATAACCAACGACAAGATAGAGAGGAACGACACCCGCGTTTCTCTCACCTTATTTTAAGATCACTAATCTGCAAGTAGACGATTGTCATCTCGATTTCTACGACGATATAAGAACGGAACGCCCACAGAGAGTGAGATCAACGTCATTAGAGTGAAGTTAACAATCGCAGCAAAAATAAAAAATGGGTCGAGATAGTTCAAGCTCGAGTATGAACTAAATTGGAAAATAACGGATCCGACAACGCTGGATGCAATCGTTGCGACAGGAAATTTTCTAATGAACGCATGCGCAACAGTCGAGACAATGATACCAATTCCCAGTAACACAAATAATCCAATAATGCCTTCGTTCATTGCGGTACATCCTTTTCAATCAAATCGTGAGAGTCGCTCTTCTCTGAGCGTTTGAGACCGGAGAATAACCTCTTGTTATTCGTCTCTTGAACCGATACTAATTTAAGAATTTTGCTGAGACAACACCTGAATGCAAAAAATAATACATTCTTTTTTATTATCCATAGGAGTAATAATATACAAAGGTATTATTTTTGCATTTGAGTAAATAATCTAAATCACGCTGAATACGGCTAAAGTAAAGCCTTTAGTCTGCCCATTTGCGTTGGATATTCATCATTAATCGCCCGATTAATACAATGGCAATCGCGCCAGTTAACACCGGTGTCAGTAAAAACATCCAACTTTGCCCAGACAACATGATTAATAACGGATTTGCCCCCGCTGGCGGATGCGTAGTTTTGGTAATCAACATTGCACTTACGGCAAGTCCTGTCGCTAACGCCATCGAAACGGGCGTCACCGTAAAAAACTGCACGAACAAAACACCGA
Source organism: Pseudoalteromonas xiamenensis (assembly GCF_017638925.1). NCBI lineage: Bacteria > Pseudomonadati > Pseudomonadota > Gammaproteobacteria > Alteromonadales > Pseudoalteromonadaceae > Pseudoalteromonas > Pseudoalteromonas xiamenensis. Next base: position 651,997 of record NZ_CP072135.1, on the reverse strand, counting down.
TAAATGCCGTAATAAGATGGCCAATAATGACATTTTTAGGTTGTGCCAGCGGACTTTGAGGCACACCAAACACTAACACCGTTGTCGCCCCAAACGGCGCCATAAGTAACACCACGTCTTGAAAAGACGCATCAAAAATAGACAGAAAAGCAATGGCAACGAACGCACCGAAGCCTGCAAAAAGTGAAAGCATTACGTTTTTCATTATTCCCTCGTTTTTTAAAGTAGACCGATTTGTCTACCGGAGCTAGAGTAGACAAATCGGTCTACATCTGTCAATGTTTACGTGATTAATCGAGAAGGTTGTAAAGACAGAAAAGGAAAGCGAATGAGTTCAAAGAGACAACTTTTAATTGATACGGCGCTCGGCTTGTTTTACCACAAAGGTATTCATGCTGTTGGTGTAAACGAGATTTTGGCAATGTCTGGCATTGCCAAAAAAACCTTATATAGCCACTTTGAAAGCAAGAATGCACTGTTGATGGCAGCCCTTGAGGTACGCCACGAACGTTTTATGACATGGTTGTCACAAACGCTAGACAATACGCAAACAAGTCAACAGCTTATTGAGCGGCTATTCAAAGGCTTAGCAACGTGGTTTAACAGCGAAGATGACACATTAGGCCCATTTCGAGGGTGCTTTTTTATAAATACCTCCGCAGAATTTAGCGAAGTCGATGAACTCATTACGGCGTACTGCCGTGCACATAAGGAAGCCGTACGTGATGAAATAGCACGGCACTTGCCCGAACAAAATGAACCTTTGCTTGAAGCTATTTTTGTGATGATGGAGGGGGCTATCGTTACCGCTCAGATGACCCATCAGGGCGAACTTCTGTGCCAGAGAAGTGCAGCAATGCTTACGCGTCTTTGCAATGTTCAAAATCAAGCGTAACGCCTCCGTATAGCTGTGATTGGTATTGTCATGGGGACGTGGTATAAACACCTCATTAGCAAGAACAATAATAATCACCGCTATGCTTTATTACTTCAATGACTTTGTATTTGACAGTCAATCGCTTGTGCTGATGCAAGGTAAAACATCTGTCGCCATCCGCCATAACGAAGCACAGGTGCTCAAAGTATTGTTAGAACACTCCGCCATGGTTGTGAGTAAAGAGCTGTTACTTGAACTGGTCTGGCAAAACAAAATTGTGTCTGAGCAGGCCATATTTCAGAATATCAGTCATCTGCGCGCACTATTCGGTAACGACGCCATTAAGACCTTTGCTAAACGCGGTTATCAATGGCAACTTGCCTTTGAAATAGGGCAGCAGGAGGTAATTCCCACAACCGTTCATGTTGCTAAAAAAACACCAAGGACGTCTTTGTGGGTTGCCTCTGCGTTCACTTTCTTGCTGATCGTCGGGCTTTTTATCAGGCTGACGTCAAACGAGCAATCGACATTTCCAAGTATATCAACCATTCCATTTGCGCTTGATGGCAATGACAACACCTCTGTAGCTTGGCGTCCAGCGACCATTTCAACACAGCCTATCGAATCGCTCTCGGCGTCTCAATTCCAAGGTGCGGAAGCACTTAACTACAAGAAGTTAAAAACAGAGCATCCTCTTATTTTAGTGGGAGATATAACAACAAGTGATTCTCAATACTTACTCGATTTTACGCTCACCGGCGGCGCATCGACATGGAATGGTCAACTACTTGGTCGTTCCATTGAACAATTAAACGCACAACTCGAGGCGCATCTCACTAAAACGGAGATAATCGAACTGGTTAACAGCCCCATGAGTGCTGATATCCGAGTCGCAAAACTGTTACTCCTCCACCAGCAACATGAACATGATTTAGTGGTCTTAAATCAACTGGTGTCGGCTTACGTCAACACGAAGCAACTCGACATTGCCATGACGCTTGCTGACAAACTAGAGCGTCTTGCACTTGCCCTCAATGAGCCTCAACAAAATGCCAATGCGCTGTTACTTCAAAGCACCATTTTAACTGAAAAAGGACTTTATGAGCTGAGTGAGTATAAACTTACTCGTGCCATAGATTTGTTTAAGAAGCACAACGACTACAAACGTCTTGCAGATGCTTATGCAGCCCAATCGTGGTTGCTTCACAAAAAACAGGATTATTCTGCGCTCAAAGACAGTCTGCTCAAATCAGCCCGTTTCGCGCAGACATCAAAAGATATTGAACGCGAACTCCATGCATTGACCTATCTGTCTGTGATGGCCCATAAGCACCATCAAGATGAAGACGCCTACTTCTACTTGCAACAAGCTAAGGCGCAAATGGACACTTACGCGCTACCGCAATATCAATATGCAAAAATACCTTTCCATTACGCGATTTATGCGAAAACAGCTGCACAAAAAGAGCCTCATCTACTGCGCGTGCTCGAACTTACCGAGCTAACACCCGATCACTGGGTAGCACAATCCAGCCGAAAACAATTGATGGACTATTACCTAGAATCAACGCGTTTCGATAAGGCGGAGCAACTCGTCGCGTCTCTTGCCAACGACAACGCTGAAAACAACTTGCTACGCGCGCGTCTGGCTTTTTCGAAATCCAATGTTCATGAGTTTTCGACCCTTGCGACCAAAGCATTTGAGCAAGCTCGAAGAACAGGGCAGGTGAGCCTGAGCCTAGACATCGCTTTGCTCCTATGTAGTGCGCCAGAACTTCAAACGAACTACGACTTCTATACGAACTACATTAGTGAACATGCAACACCAAACTGGTCTGAGCAAAACAAACTTAAGCTCAACGCATTAAATATGATTTGATAGGGATGGTTTTACAAAACGGGTTCTACCCTAGCAAAGTGCAAATATCGCAACCTACAAGGCCCACATCTAGGATTTTACAGGTTTAAAAATAAAGCGTGTCCAGCAACCTGAACCAGTAAATAACGGATGGACAACCATTCACAAGGGCTGGTTAACACGACGTAAGGCAAGTATGTACTTGCCTTAAACATCCGTTTTAGTTGTCGCTAACTACATTAATTGAAACCAATTGAGTTTCCAATTTGTTGATTTTGATTTAAGAGTAAGCATCAACTTCCCCTCTGGAAGGTACACTTTCTCACCAGTCTGAGTTTGCCATTGATGGTAACCTCCCGTGTTTTTAATGGTGGCTTTCGCAATCGGTTTGTCATCCAAATAGACCGAGAAACCTTCAACATCTTTTGGCGCTGCAACGCGATAACTCAGCTGATAGTAGCCTGCTTTACTGACATTCAATTGATAGCTAAATTCGGCACTCGCTTCGATACCGTTGCGACCTGATAAATTGAAATCGCCTCGACCATCGGTGCTCATTGCAATACTGGCTCCAGTTAAAGATTTCACGTGTTCAGCTTCTATTTTCCCAGGTACTTGCGTAAAACCAAGAGGAGACAACACCGCTTCACTGTAAGGGCTTTGTGTCTGCCCTTTAATTGCCACCACCGTATATTCCACTTGGTGTGCTGGAGTCGGTTCTTTAAACATAGGTTCGTTGATATTGGCCGCAATTAAACGAAACATACCTTCTCGTACTTTATTGCGGTAAACCCGATACTCCGTCACAAGAGGGTCTGGGTGCTTGTCCCATGCGAGCGAAACAAGTCCATTGCTTTCAGTAAGAGTGAGATTTACGACAGGCTCAGCGAAGTTAAAGCGATCGACTCGATTGAGTTTTTCACGTATCTGCGCCTCATGTAGCGAAGCTTCAAACAGTTGAGTCTCTTTATTCTTTGTGCCGCTTTGTCCATCCATCGCGACACGAAACCCGTCCACACCGCCAGCGAAGTCGTCTGGAATACTGGTACGAAAACTGTGCGGCCAGTTATTCCAATGCCAACTTCCTCCGCGCGTTGAGCGCTCTTCACAGTTCGCTTGTTGATATGCAGCCCCCGTCGGCGACGCATTGTCATAATTCTCTGCGTAACAATCGGCCATGAATTCCAATACGTTACTGACAATATCATGCACGCCAAAAGGATTCGGTTTATACATTCCTACAATGCTTGCATACGCCGAACCGTCAGAGCAGTTTGCCATGCCAGTATCCCAATTTTTATAACTCGTATTCACATCACGCTGTAAGCGACTTTCACCATACAAATCGGCCGTATTCGCGTATTCACATACAGTGGTACGTGACTCATCATCACCAAAAAAATAGTCGGTTGAAGTTCCAGCCCTAGCTGCATATTCCCATTCGGCTTCGGTAGGCAAACGATAGGGTTTACCCGTTTCTTTTGCCAACCAATCGACATAAGCTTTTGCTGCGCGCCAGCCGATACACACGACAGGCTGAAATTCACTTGTAGTCAGTGCATTCTGTTGCCAGTTACCTTTCGTTGCGGGTTTGAACCATCCATCCAGCTCGTGCCGACATTGTGTAGGCATTGGGTAGTTCGTCGCTTCTACAAATCGTGCAAATTCTTTCACCGTCACCTCATATTTCCCCAAGCTAAATGAATTGAGAGAAACAGGATGCACAGGTTGCGCACTTTGTCTTTTTAACGTGCCCATCTCAAAGGAACCCGCAGGAATAGTTACCATGATGGGTTCTATAGGACGAATTGATTCACCAGCGTAGAGCGTTGAACTCAGTAGGCATGCGCCCGTTACCAATGCTAATTGAGAGTATGTCATCTCGCGTTCCTTAACGTAGTTTTATTAGTCGAAGCGAGTGTGACGAACGAGATGCATAACGTCTTAGGAAAGAGTTATTTTTTCTCCTGAATAGAAAAATGATAGAAAAACAAGGGATGAGTAAAGTTAACTTATAATTCAAGCGATTGATTATTATAAATAAAAAAAGAATTGGTTCTTTCCCTCGTCGGGCAGCCCCGTAGGAAAGGGAAGAGTAAAACGATGAATTAACGCATGGATCACGCCAAGACAAACTTAGCAACTGGGCGACGCGTATACGCCTTTATGTTCAAATTTCGATAATGCGATGCTCCTACTTTTAGAGCATCGACTTATCTAACAGGAGTAAATTAAGCGCGGTGTTGTTTTTCAACCATCATCTCAACAAGGTATTGAATGCTAGAATCAAAGTCTTGATATTCAGCTCGATACTTAGGCCCAAGACTGGATTGCAAACGTTTAACGATGCTTTCTACACTTTCAGCCTGCGAAAGACCATTTTTTACCCCTTTCCAAGCCGCTGTCAAAAAAGCAATGTCTCGGGAAAGTGCACGTTTCGGTACTCGTTCGCCATGCCCTGCAAGTAGCGATACTGGTGCTAACTGTTCGATTTCTTTTAACGTAGTAATAAGATTCGGCACGTCGCCGCGAGGCGTCATAATTGGCAAGTAATTTTTGCTCAGTAAATCACCACTGAATGCAATGCGTTGTTTCGGCAGCCACAGATAAATATCGCCTGGCGAATGTCCATTTTGAGCAAGGTAGAATTCAACGTCCACATTACCGAACTGTCGTTTATGCGTTTTATCAATCATAGATGTTGGGTATACCAACGTACTTTCCCCGGTTGCGCCTTTCGTCATTTTTTTAAATGCTTTTACATCAATCGGCCCATCCAGTGCCATTGTCTGTGACGCGAGTGAAGTTGAAATAAACTCCACATCTGGCGATTTAAATGCACCATTGCCAAGCCAATGATCCGCATGACTATGAGAGTTCACTACCCATCGGATCGGTCTATCGGTCACATCTTGAATTGCACTTTTGATTGCCTGACCAATTGGCTCAGACGATCCTGTGTCAATCACAAGCACGCCATTGTCTGTAACGATAAAATGGCTATTGGAGTTCCAACCTTGGTTTTCCGCTGTTGGACGACCATAAGAAGGGGCGACGATACTGTATACGTTGTCACTCACTTTAGTCGCAGAGAACTTAAGTGGTGTGGGGGAAGTGCTCGCCGATACGAATGTACTGCTCAAAAATACAAAAAAACTCATACACTGAAAAAGTTTTAACATACGTAAGTCCTACCTTTTTATTGTCGTTATTAGTCGGATGTATCAAAAGCTTTTTGGTCCCTGCAAAACTACCACTTTGCTCAAAATAAACTCAAGTTAACAAAGCAGAGAAAGTGTAAGCAAGCATGAATAGATATGTGTTAGAGCCAAGGCTTCAAATCCCGTTTTGTGCTCATAGACCATGATTAATAAACGTTGCAGCAGCAATATTCGAGACCTTGAACTATGCTGCCACTCCTACGCCTATGTATTTAAACGCGATATCACAGTCACCTAAGTCATGTAAACAGATCCCAACATCGCCACACCAAATATTAGAAACGTGAAACCGCTCATTTTATTGAATCGTTGACGTTTTTCGTCATTCTCTACGAGTTGCTTGAGCTGACTGGCAAGTGCAGCATAGCCAAAATAGATCATAAAATGGATAACTGCACTGACAACACATAGCGTAACCACTTGCGGTATTAACGCTAAAGTTGGGCTAATAAATTGAGGCAAAAGCGCTGATACAAAAATTAATGCTTTTGGATTTAACAATGTAACCCAAAATGCCTGTTTGAAAATCGGCCATGGTTGATGATGCAATGAGGACTGCATGCTATCTGCATTAGTCTGAGTAACGGGCGCGCGGTATAACTTTATGCCTAAATAACATAGATAAGTGGCGCCTATCACTTTAATAAGTATGAGTAGTTCACTCAGTGCCAACATAACGGTTCCTAAACCAGTCGCACTTATGATCAACAAAAGTTGAAATGCAGCAACGTTACCGAGCACGCCTAATCCGGTCACTTTCTTGCTATGGTTCATGCCATTATGTACTGCAAGTAACACGGATGGCCCAGGTGATAGAAAAAGAACGGCAATAACCACTGCGTAAGTTATGTATTGATCGATATTCATTTAACTTCCTTCTTTATTAGTGACGTTACAGCCATAGCCATAATCACGAAGAACATTGCTTACACGTATCCTGTAATTGCTGAAAAGCTCACTTTTCCCTTTTTCTTGAGCGAGTTGGTGCTCAAAATGCGCTTTCCACTGCAAAATAGCCGCTTCGGTTTGCCAAAATGATAGAGACAAAAACGAATCTGCGTCCGAGAGGCTTTGAAAGCGTTCTACAGAAATAAATCCGTCAACCTGACTGAGCGCTCCTTTAAGTGCCTGAGCCATTTCAAAATAGCGTGTCTTTCCCTCAGCGTTGAGCGTAACTTCAAAGATTACCGCTATCATATGTTTTCTCCTTTAGGGCTTTGTAGGTACGTTGACAAAACAGGTCGCAAAAACGTGCGCCTTTCAGACACAATAAACCTTTCAGTTTGAGCAAAGTTAAAATTGCATTGACCTTGTTCAGACACATGTAATCGGCGTCTGTAACTTTCATAATTTGCTAAAGAATCGAAGCTGATTAAGCCGAATGCTTTGTTATTAGTGCCTTCGTGAGGTAAAAAATACCCAAGTAACTCGCCTCCACATTGGGGAATAATTTTGCTCCAGTTATCGGCGTATTGTTCAAAACAATCTAATTTGAACGGGTCGATTTGGTATTCAATAAAGCAGGTTATTTTCAAACGGGTTGTCTCCATTTCGGTTTTTTGGCAGTCTACGTGCCAATCAAGTGTGATGCTTCGATGGCCACCGAACTATGAGGGGATATATGGAACCAAACATTGCCTACATCGGAAACTTGCTTGGCGATACAGCCCGCTCAAAAATGCTTACCGCCCTCATGAGTGGTAAAGCGTTAACCGCAACAGAGCTATCCCTTGAAGCAGACATCACGCCTCAAACAGCGAGCAGCCACCTAATGAAACTGGTTGAAGGTGAACTGTTAATCGTTCGAAAGCAGGGTCGTCATAAATATTTTCAGTTAAAGAGTGCAGAGGTCGCTGAACTTATTGAGCAAATGCTGAATCTCAGCGCTTTGGTATCGCCCTCGCGAATTTCCACAGGCCCTAAAAATGAAAGGTTGAGAAAAGCCCGAATTTGTTACGACCATCTCGCAGGGGAGTTAGGCGTCAAACTATTTGATGCTTTGCTAGACAACGGCTGGCTCATTGAAAACAATACCGAACTTGCATTAACAACTTCAGGACAGGCGTTTTTTAGCAAGATTGGCGTTGATTTTAGTGTCTTTAAAATTAGCCGTCGGCCAATTTGCAAGGCGTGTTTAGATTGGAGTGAAAGACGAAGCCATTTAGCGGGCAGCCTCGGCGAATGGGTATTAAATGATGTGCTAAATCGCAAGTGGGCAAATCAAGATTTGGACTCTAGAGTGATCCAGTTCACGCCAGAGGGCCTTAAAGCCTTTACAAACAAGTATGGAATCTAAATTGACTCACTAAAGGGTCGTTTAGGTTTAGTCACACAAAATCAGTGTAAAGCGGCCAATCATCAAAACGAGGTCTATTACGTTGACCTTAATACCGAGTTATGGCTCGAGTTCTAGTTTTGCTCTCTCCAGACTCTCTGCGGGTAGCTCTTTGGTGACAGAAACGCCTAATTCTTTAAATTCGGAAGCCTGTTTGATGAGATTACCTTTCCCCATATAAAGCTGAGAAAATGCGCGTTCATAGCTCTCTTTGGCTTTATCCAACTGTTTTCCAACCCCTTCCATACTGTTCAGGAAACTATTTAATTTACTGTAAAAACGTTCGGCACGCTGAGCGAGACTCACGTGCATAATGGCTTTGTGCCTCAAATCGCCAAAGCTGTTTAACAATGTTCAAACTGGTGAGTAGGGTAGTGGGGGTCGCCACTAAGATATTGCGCTCTAACGCTTGCTGGTAAAGCGTAGGTTCGCATTTCAAGGCTTCAACAAATGCAGACTCGATAGGCATAAACAAAATAACGACTTCTGGAGAATTTAACCCGGGTAAACTTTGATACATTTTATCCGCTAACTCGTTTATCCGAGCCGCAACCGCATTCACGTGTTCCTGTAATGCCTGCTTTGCTTCTACCTCGGTTTCTGCATTCACGTAACGTGTATAAGCGTTAAATGAGGTTTTCGCATCAATGACTAAATGACGCTCTTGCGGTAAGTGAACAATCACATCTGGACGATATTTACCTTCTACCGTATTGAAATGAACTTCACGCTCATAATCCTGACCAAGTCGTAATCCCGCGCTGTCTAACACATTTTCCAACATCAATTCCCCCCAATTTCCTTGGGTTTTCTTTTGACCTTGTAGTGCTGTTGTAAGTCGATGAGCTTGCTCGGTAATTGCTTGACTGTTTGCTTGTAAATGCAACAGTTCTTGTTTGAGCGCTGCACGTTGTTTGAGGTCTTCGCTATGGATAGCCTCCATTTTATCGCGAAATCCTTTTAGCTCACCTTGTACGGGCTTTAATAATTGCTCAATGCTTTGCTGGCTCATGTTTGTAAACTTGGCGGATTTCTCTTCAAAGATTTGATTCGCAAGTATGCTGAATTCTTTTTTCAAGTGCTCTTTCGCCGCTTCAAGTTGTGCGAGCTGTTCTTTGAAAGATTGTTCTTTCATTTCGAGGGTATTGCGGATGCCGTGCAGTTCTATCTCTAATTCTTGGGCAAGCGCTTGAGATTCTTTGGTTTCTGTTTGTGATTGGCGCCAATATGCATTCAATTGGTGATTTTGTTGTTCGAGTTGTTCTGCTTTGGTTTTGAAATGCTGGGCAAGTTCTTTGCTTTGACCAAGTTGCTCTGAGAGTGCTTTATTCAATGCGTCAGATTCAGTAAGTGCATCCTTACTAACCTTTAACTCTTTACCAAGTAAAATTGCATTAGAGCGGACAGAAAAATACAAAGGCAAGGTGGCGAGTAAACCCACACCGGAACCGAGAAGAATGGATAACCAATTCAGAGTGATAAATTCCATGGAATGCAGCCAATGTATTGTTCTTTTTTAAGAATAATACATCAGCTCAGAGAAATGACCTAGAGATTGCCCGTGTCTTTGAATTAGTCTGTCAGCTGTTGGGCGTTATAACGGTATCCCGCTCCATAGACCGACTCGACAAGTTTTGGACAGCAATCGAGTTGCTTGATTTTTTTACGGATATTTTTGATATGGCTATCGATAACGCGATCAGAAATATCAAAGTTATCCGGCTGAATGTAATCCAATATTTGCTGACGAGAAAACACCCTGTTCGGTGCCTTGTAGAGCAAAGCAAAGACTTCAAATTCAACTTTTGTTAAACCAAGCGATTTACCGAATAAATTCACAGTCAACGCGTGTTCGTCTACTTCAATTTGATTTACGGACGTCGATTCAGCCGCAACAGGCATACAACGACGCAAAATCGCTTTAACTCGCATGACAAGCTCAGCGGCACTAAATGGCTTACAGACATAGTCATCTGCGCCCACTTCCAGCCCTTTTAATCGATCTGCCTCTTCTGCTTTGGCAGTTAACATCACGACAGGCACATGCGAGAATGTGCGGATTTCGCGTAAACAGTCTACCCCATTTTTATTAGGTAACATGATGTCGAGGAGCACTACATCCGGTGAGTGAGTCTTAACACTCTCAATCACCAACGCACCATCAGCTATATGGGTAGTTTTAAATCCGCTTGCTTCAAAAAATAACTTAACTTGCGCAGCGATATCAAAATCGTCTTCCACAATTAAGACGTGACTCATGATGTTTCTAAACCTTAATTACAACCTTTCAGTTGTTTTAATTGGCGCTCAACTTGACGCTTTAATTGAGACGATAACGTATCATCAAATAATAACATACCTAAGATACTTTTGAGATCGTCACTATTCGCCACTTCTTCAACTAATAGTTTATCTAAGTACGATTCTGTCTCAATAAACGTCAGTTCCGTAGTTTTCCTTTGTGCTTCGATTTGTAACATGATGGCGCTCCTCCATTTCAATGATGTAATTTAAATTCATAAATATGGATCAAATATGGAAAGGATTTATTTGTTGAAAAAACATTCACAAAGAGCCAAATAAAAAGCCGACACATTGGTCGGCTTCATTACAAATACGTAATCAAAAAGGGGGAAATCAACATATGCTTACTGACAATTGCTCAACAAGCATAATTATAGACTTCGGCTTTGTTCGAAAAGTTCCAACTATTTTTAGAAATTTGTAACTTATTTCGATTACGTACAGAAATCAGTCAGTTTAACTATCAATTCAAGTGCACCACTTGCCACTAAAAGGCGAAATGCGCCTCTGTGTTCACAGCTTACTTTAATAACTCAAGCATTTGTTTTTCGTCGAATTTACTCAAACTAATGCTTTTATCCTCGAACAATGCATCGACCAAAGCCTGCTTATCCTTTTGCATTTGATACACTTTTTGTTCTATCGAGTTGTTCATAATAAGCTTATAGACAAACACGGGTTTGTCTTGCCCAATTCGATAAGCTCTGTCTGTAGCTTGCGCTTCGACCGCTGGATTCCACCAAGGGTCAAAATGAATGACTGTATCTGCTTGAGTTAAATTCAACCCCGTACCGCCAGCTTTTAAGCTTATCAAGAATACATCACTGTGACCTTGAGTGAATTCACTGATCACCTTGTCTCGATGACGGGTTTGACCCGTCAGCATAGCAAAGCGGATCCCTTGTTTAGTGCATTGCGCTGCAATTAGATCCAAAACACTCGTAAACTGGCTGAAAATAATAACCTTACGGCCTTCAGCCAACATGATAGGTAGGTGATGACCCAGCCACTCAAATTTCGCACTCAAGGCAGTCGAGTTCGCATCGACAAGACTTGGGTGGCAACAGATTTGACGCAATTTCAACAGGGCGTCTAGGAATGCCAGTTTACTGCGTTCAACCCCTTGCTCTCTGAATAGATCCAACAATTTAAGTTCAAGATTCGACAGCACAGCTTGGTACAGTGCCGATTGCGCTGTCGAGAACTCCAATTCTTTAACCAACTCAGTCTTACTTGGTAATTCTTTTACCACGTCAGCTTTCGTTCGACGCAAAATAAACGGTGCTAACAATTGCTTCAGCTCGGATGCACGCTCACGGTCGTTGTCGCGTTCAATAGGCAGCTGGAAATACTGTTTGAATTGTTGTTTGGTACCAAGAACATCTGGCATAACAAAATCAAGCAGTGACTTAAGCTCGAGCAAGTTGTTTTCAACCGGCGTGCCGCTCAAACACAGTTTAAAACCCGCGGACAGCTGTTTTACGCATTTTGAAATTTGCGCTGACTCATTTTTAATGTATTGCGCTTCATCTAGTACAATAGAATCGAAATCCAGCCCTTTATAATGGGTTAAGTCACGCTTTAGCAACGGGTAAGTTGTTAAAATAAAACGAGCTTTTGCCAGTTCAGGGAAATACTTTTCACGCTGAGAACCGTGAATGGTCAACAGCGGTAGATGAGGAGCGAAACGCGCAAATTCACTCTGCCAGTTGCCAACTAAGCTCGTTGGGCACACGATTAAACTCGGTTTCGTTGTCAGAATATTGTGCTGCGAAATAAAGTACGCGATAACTTGCAGTGTTTTACCAAGGCCCATGTCATCGGCAAGAATACCGCCTAACTTATGACGGTTGAGGAAACTTAACCAATGCAAGCCTTGCTGCTGATAGTCACGTAATTTAAAGGTTTGTTCGCCAAGATTCTGCACGACTTGCTCTGCACTTTGAGGTGTGTTCAATTCCTCTAAATAACGTTGCAGCGCTTTGTCTTTGCAATCTGGATTCACCGCCGAATAATTCATCAGCGAACGAGCAAAAGATAACGGGAACTTGAACTGAGAACTTGAGGCGTAATAGCTAAATCGGTCCTGTAGCTCGAGCAACGCACTGTACGCTTCCATTGCGATGGCGTAGATCTTGTCGCCAAGTGATACGTAGTGGAATTTATTTGCGAACTGATTCGCTTCCAACTCAGCACTCTTATCCCAATGTAAAGAAATAAGCTGGCCGTCGAACCTCACCTTACCGAGAATATGGTGATGACTGTCTCGTTTTAGCTCAAGCGTAACTTTAGGGGTATTTACTTTGTATTCAGGCCCTGAGCCTAAAATGCTCCAGCCTAGTTGGATGAGTTGAGGCTTAACTTCGTACTCAAACCAATGGCTTGCGGTATACCCTGTCAACGGTAGCGTAAACAACCACTTTTCGGGGTCGCTTAAAACTAAACCAAAACTCTTAAGTTGCGCGGCCGATTTGCTGAGTTTTGCCTGTAAATCGTCTTTCAAAACTTGCTTTGCCTTTGCAACAGACAGCGTCATCACAAGCTGTTCATCGTCGCTTACGTCCAACATCAAAGTTGGAGCGAGAGGATCAGTGGCTTTTACAATCGAAGAAGACTTTTTCAAATGTTTAGGGGCAGGCACGATTTGCGGTCCTAAAATACTTTGAAATCGCGAGACAACTTGCTCTAAGCGCGCGTCAGGTATCGCCGGCATATTCATCATGTGGGCAAGCTGTTTTCCAGACAGCGCGGTTTGTACATAGCCTATTTGGGACAATTGAGTGTCCAAATACATAGGTGGTTCAGTTTGCACCAATTGCCACGCATGTTCAGAACCTAATGTAAAAGCCAGTTGCCAATCTGATTTCGAGGCTTGCCAGTTTAAATCGAGTTTTTTCGCCTGACTCACGGTGACGGGATTTCGCGAGCTTGAAAAGAAAAGTCGTTTTGTTCTCGCCATTTGCATGAGGGCATGCACACCCCATTCACCACTGATAATAAGATTACCTGGTGTATTTTGTGAACGAACCCAACTGAGCAAACGGAAATCAGATTCAAGCAATCCTTTGGGTACGACTTGACTGTTTAGCTGTTGCTCAGTCAGAGCTCTACCTAGCGGATAATGTCCATCCGGACGATAAGGACTCATTTTGGGTTGTAAAACAAGCTCTTTGCCCTTAGCTTCAAGAATAAAGAGGAGGACTTGATCTTCGATGATCGTGTTGTTTAGGCTAATGGTTTCGAGTTCATTCAACCAATCGTTGACTAGAAACTCTTCCCCAAAACCACCCGAGTTGTCTATCTTCAGCTTTAGTAACACTGCCGCGATGTGGCGACATTTTGAATTTCGAGAGCAAGTACACTGCGCTTCCACGGAAGGCTCACCTTTCACCATTCGAATACGAATGTGCTGAGTGAACGTGTTGCCATGGTTCCCTAATATTTGGGCGTCTATTGTTGAAAACGAACTAGAATGTTCTAGAAAGCTAATCTGACCGTCATTCAGATATTCTTTAGCTTTTGTCAGCAGTGCAGCATTAAAAAACTGCTTTAAAAACCGCTCAGAAAGCGGAAACTGCTGTGCCTGTTCTTCCTTAATTTCAGCAAATAACGCGAATAATTGCTCTTTAGACAGCTGAGATGACATTGACCCGAGGTAACGAATGAAATATCCAGCCAGTATATGACTTTGTTGAGTTGAGCTAAAGGGAAATTATCGCATTTTCTGGGCTTTTCATACTGGTTGGACATGAAAAGGACTCATTACGAGTTCCCCTTAAATTAATTGTAACCAGCTAACAAACGTTGCAATTGTTCCAAGCGTTTGTCGGTCATTACCCGATTATCTATCTTGATTGTAACATCGCCACTTTTTAAGTTGCGCTGTAATTTAACAAAATCACTACTCACTAACATCTCTGTACGTGTTGCTTTTTCATCAAACGTCGTCAAATATTTGGTAATAAGCACAGCTTTCTTGTCATCAGACAAGTCTTCATTAAAGAAAGATTGGCTTTTTACTTCATTAACGAGCAAGTCAAACATTTCTTTGTCTTCTTGGATTGCCGCAATGAGCTTTTTAGCAGCTTCTCGACCTAAGTGGTTTGCCGTTGGATACAGTTCCAATACTTGTTGTGGAATGGCTTCATACGCTTTAATTGAATCAGCGACAGCAGTATGAGATACACCTTCAATCGCTGCTATTTCGCGGTATGAACCCTTTTTACCTTGTTCGATTAATGCATCTCGCGTAGCGCAATAAGCTTGGCCCAATTCCCACAAACTAGGTGCGATATATTGATCTGATGAGACTGCCAAGGCTTCGGCATCCGCTTCAGTAAAATCCGTCGACTGTAATACAACATAATCAGCACCTGCCATGAGGCAGGCTTTTCTTCGACGAGTCCCTGCAAGTACAAGGCACTGATCTTCTTTAATCCAACAAAGAGCTGGGTGTAAGTTACGTCCATCCGCTTTGATTGCAGGAAGAATATCTGAGACCGCTTTTTCGTTCAAAAGTGCTTGAACACGTCTATTTTTGCCATAAACCGTCGTTGATGCTTCGATTAGATCATGCGGGATAACAACACACTTTAAACGAATGACACGGCTTGAGTCACTCGGTGAGGGCATCGTGATAACATCGCCAACATTCACTTTTTCTAATAACGCGTCTAACGAACCCGCTTCAACAGGAGACGCAAAAGGATCGATACTAGTGTCATTTTTTCTTTTTTTAACCACGTGCTACTTCCTTTACGCCGTTTCATCTAGTTGAGATTGTGTTGAACCCCAGTTTGCACGGATCAACATTTCTAATTCATCGACGACGTCTTTAATGTTTTCTTGTGATTTTATCAATGATTCGCGACTCGCTAAACTGTCAGACGTTTTTTGGTCAAAAATAGTGTTAAACGACGACGAGCTTGCTGTAATTGCAGCGCTATGATTAATCGGATAACTCATGACTTGACGACCAAAGGCGCTTCTCACGTCCTTTACTATGTCGCGTTGAGAGTGATTTCCTTTGACATAATTGGTCACCACGAATTGCATGAAATCCCAACCCTGATGGCCGAGTGCAGCAACGGTATGGTAGATCTCGCCTAATCGCTTTAAATACTTATTGTTTGCATCGAAATCAACGGCTTCAGGATGAACGGGAATAAGCATCGCCGTTGAAGCCATTAAAGCATTGTAAAACATGAAGTTTAATGACGGAGCAGTGTCTATTAAGATCAGATCAAACTCATGTTCAATAGGTTCAATAACTTTCTCTAGTAGCTTATGGTAGTGACGAGTTTGAGCATAACCTGAGCTTTCCTTTAACAAAGTCGCGGTTTCATGCTCAAAGTAAAAGTCATCCATTCCTGAGGGTAATACGCGAATGTTTGGAATATGGGTAGGTCTAAACGATTGACTCACTACTGATTCCCATGTTTCACCGTCATCAAGTTCTATGCAATCACGCATAAGATCGCCAACGGTGATCGGATCAGGCTCACTGCTTGGGAAAAAACTAGACGAAGAACCTTGAGGATCGAGGTCAATAATGCCAATGCGATAACGTTTGATGTTTGTCGTCGCCAGCGCTGCTGCAATATTTACTAGACTCGTTGTTTTACCACAGCCACCTTTCAAAGAGTTGATCACAATCACTTGCAATTTATCCGAAGGTTGCCTGTGATCTGGCTTTATACCCAAAACTTCAGCCATTTCGAAAATATTACTTAACGTATAAGCATAATGACCATTAGCACCTTTCTTAATGTCTATTGCATCAAAGTCACCTTGATCGTGTCTGCGTTTTAACGTTCGGTTGTTACAACCCAGTAGGTCTGCAGCTGCTTTCTGTGTGTATGTTCTAAGCTCTTTATCTTCTGTTTTTAAGTGAGACTCGATAATGTTGAATTCTTCCTTCAAGTGACTTTTCGGCGACTTCCGCCGTGGCTTTTAACAGGCGATACGTTGCCAGCGCTTTATTATTGATAGACATACACAATATCCTCGATGTAGTGTCTATTATTATATTGTCCATCTCTTTTGTTGTAAAACTATAAATTAATGGACATTACAAAAAGTTTTGATTGTTTCCTTACTTTAAGAATAATAAGTTAGTTTAAGAATGGTTAATATATAAGGTACTAAAGGCTAGAGAACGGAAAATAGCATTTATCTTATTGTTTTTATTGAATTTAGTATATAATTGTTGGATCGTAAAATTACCAAGTAAAGATCAGATCTTTACATACAAACAGATCGGAATATTACTAAGCCCTATTTATGCGAGACTAGATGTGCACAATTTACACACAGAATTACTCACAAAATAGGAAGTTGAGATCCAAATTTTACTAACTAAAACAGAAGTTTAATCCACAGAACCATTGAAATTGATAACGTAGAGTAGATATAGATCGGATCTGCACTAAGTATAGATCCGATCCATACCAGCTCAACACGTAGTTATCCACAGCTGGGCTTGTAAACCCCTTATTTTGAGGGATTCAAAGGTGGCAATGCACTTCAATAAGCGCATTAAGTTAGTAAAAATTAGATCTTACTCGTATTACTTAGTAAAATATTGATCTCGAAAACAGCTGCACTTAGTAAAAATGTGATCTCGAAAATATGTTTAGCTCGGATCAGTTTTTTACTAACTTAAGACATTAACTTTTGTCGCTGATTGTGGTGTTATTAGCTGTCAAATATTTTAAGGAAGTGGAACAATGAGCCGTAAGGTTAACATCTCGGTTGAAAATTTGCCTGATACACTTCGCGGGCAGATCCACGGGGTGGAAAGCGCTATTGATAATGAAAGTCTGGCGTTGTTCACTGACAACAAAGATGTCAGAGTGACATTAGAAAATTCGAAACAAAGTCTTAGAGCTTACTCGAATACCTTTAACCATTATGATCTTTGGGGTAGATTTGTCCGCTCAGGTCACAAAAAGTTGCCACTTGAAGAAGCACCAAAGAAAACCATCGTCACTAGACGTATATCTGAAAAGGTAGATGGAGTGCTTTATGAGGGCGAAATCAAGATTACGCCCGCAGTTGTGAGCAGTAAGAAAGAAGGTGACGAAGTCGAGTATTTGGTTTGGCCATCGGATAGAGAAGAAAAAGTAGAACGAGCACTCATTCGTCTGGCTTCAAAGGGTAAAATTGTTAAAATCAATTTTAAGTCCGGTATTCAATATGCCGTGATATTTTCGATGAATGAATTGGCTCAAGAGCCTCAAAGCAGTTGGTCAGTCCATGCCTTATCCGCAAATCAAAGAATCTTTAGAAGCACTACAAGGTTCAAAGTTATCGTTTAAATATACAGCGGTTGATACTCGCAATCCGGAAATTGATGATTCGTTTTATGAGTCAAATATGAACTTTTTGTCTTCACTTCATTTTAGTGGGAAAAAGGGGCAGGGCGGCAATATCAAATGCGTTGCTTGTTTGAATGCTTTCGTTCACAACATGATTGATAATCTCGAGTACAAAGGTTACTACTTTAACAGCGCACAAGAACTAAAACGTGGTCTTTCTCGTTGGATGATGCTTCGCTTGTATCATCTATGGCGTTATGCTGCACCAGGTAAAACATACCATTTCCGACTCATTTCGATTATGGAAAAATATGGCACTATTGGTGATGACGATGAAATTACAGAAAACAAGCTCAAAGCACTTCGTCGAGACATGACTACCACGATGAAAGATCTTATGGAAAAAGGCGCAATTTCATCATACGAGATCTCGAATATTAAAGATGATGATAATGGGAAAATCATAGATTACGTCTATGAAATGCATCCTTCTGCACAATTCTGTGAGGAGATTTTAACGCTTAACAAACACCATAAGCGAATTGAAATTCAAGGTGGAAAACGCAGACGTTGAAGTCATCGATGAAGACACATTAGAAGAAATAGTAAAGGATTAATAAGGTTTCAAAGCTTCATTGCACTAAGGCCACAAATGTGGCCTTTTTAACATAATTAATCTGCTGTTTTTTCCAAATAAATCCTATCTACAAGAAAATCATATTCCTTTTTTCTTGGGTTTGGCTTTGAGGCAACAAAGTCGTTTAAGTCCCCGAGTTTTATTTCTTCGCTTGGATTCAATACAAAAAATGGTAGAGGCTCCACTAACGTGGTATCGATGCGTGTTGGTAAAACGGACATTCACTTCTGGGGTCACTCGTGTTGGTCGTCGTATTCTCAATTTATCAGTAGATTTTAATGAAAGAACTCTAGCTTTTTCGGACTCCACTAATTTTTGCCAAGATGCTTGGTCTATCATTCTTGGATTCGAATAATTCGAGGAACGTTCTAAAAGTGCTAATGCCTGTTCCTTCGTAAGCGTTTTAGTTGCGTGCTTTTGCATCCAAGTAAAGCGAACTGACTTTGGTTCGTCCGATTCAAAATGTATTTGTCGATAAGCGGCGAGGGTGATTAAACCTGGAATGGCGGAGTGAACAAGTTCAAATCTGGCGTCATTATTGTTGATGGAAAGTACGATTTTTTTGAAATCGAGCTTAGCCTGATTAATTTGCCTAAGTCTATTTTCAATAATTTTTTCAGGGTCATTAATGCAAATCAATCCGGGGTGGCGTTTAATCACCTTACCACTTTGGTTTTCCTTTAAGAACAAATCTCGAAATGCACTAGAACATTTTGTTAGTGCTTGTTCACCCACATAGGTAGAAACATCGATTCGTTCAGATAACTCTTCTTCCATTCCTTTTTCGGTCGTTGGCAATTCGAAGTATTTACAGCTCAGTATTTCTACAGAGTCCATTTCTTCGCATAGTAACGTTAAACATTCATTTAAATAATTAAAGGCCGCGGAAAGCTTAAATTTATCCATAAGAACACATCATACAATAAGGTGGTTTCTGAATTATACATTGCGCTTTTCTTTGGTCAATTTTTTTCGTTTACAGGTGTATATTGCTGAGACGTCATCTTTTGATTAAACAGTATGATGTGTTCTCCTCTTTTCTTGATGTTCACTGTTGCAAAGGCAACACAAACCTCGTTTGCATGTAAGATGTGTTCGCTTGTAGGCCTTATTTTCCTTGCTTGTCACCGATATATTCGTTAAGTTTCGATGTGTGTTAATACACATTAGGAATGAGGAAAATTAATGAAAAATTGGATCCTAACAGTTGGAGAGAATGTCCAATTGTTCAGCAGCCTGAATACCCAGACAAGTCAATACTTGCCTCTGTTGAAAAAGAACTAAATGCAGCACCGCCACTTGTTTTCGCTGAAGAAACACGTAGCCTCTATAAAAGTTTGGCCGATGTTTGCGAAGGCAAGGCTTTTTTACTTCAAGGCGGAGACTGCGCTGAGTCGTTTGGTGATTTCAGCGCAACAAATATTCGCGATACGTTTAAAACGATACTCCAAATGGCGGTTGTTTTAACTTATGGCGGTAAATGTCCTGTCGTAAAAATCGCTCGAATGGCCGGACAATACGCGAAGCCACGTTCTTCTGATTACGAAACAATTAACGGTATTGCATTACCGTCTTACCGCGGCGACATCATCAACAGTTTTGATTTTACTGAGGCTGCGCGTATTCCAGATCCACAGCGTTTAATGAAAGCCTATCATCATAGCGCTGCAACACTGAACCTACTCAGGGCATTTGCTCAAGGCGGTCTTGCGGATTTACATCAAGTTCATCGATGGAATATGAGTTTCGTAGCAGCGAACCCGTTAAAGGATAAATTCCAACAGGTCGCGGACCGAATTCAAGAAGCGCTTGAGTTTATGGAAGTGTGCGGCATTTCAAGCAGCAACGCGCCAAACTTAAGAGAAACGTCACTGTACACTTCTCATGAAGCTTTACTTCTAGGCTACGAAGAAGCACTCACTCGACGCGACCACCTAAGCGGTGATTGGTATGATTGTTCTGCGCACTTTGTATGGATTGGCGAACGTACGCGTCAATTAGATCATGCTCACATCGAGTTTTTCCGTGGCATTAAAAACCCTATCGGCGTGAAAGTTGGCCCGGGTATGAAACCCGATGAGCTTATCGAACTCATCGATGCGCTCAACCCTGAAAACATCCCTGGTCGATTAACGCTTATTACCCGCATGGGTGCTGATATACTTCCAGAAAAACTGCCAGCGCTTGTCCGTAAAGTGCAACAAGAAGGCCGCAAAGTAATTTGGTCATCAGATCCAATGCACGGTAATACAGAGAAAGCGACGACCGGATACAAAACGCGTAATTTCGATAATATATTAAAAGAAATTAGCCAGTTTTTTGCTGTCCATAAAGCGGAAGGCTCATATCCAGGTGGCGTTCATTTAGAAATGACTGGTCAGCACGTGACCGAATGCGTTGGTGGTGCATACGGTCTATCTGATGAAGACCTAGCACAGCGCTATAGAACTCAGTGTGACCCACGTCTAAATGCTGATCAGGTACTTGAACTAGGATTCCTAGTTGCTGATCTGCTTAAAGACGCAAGAACAAGTTAATAAAAAAGGAGTGTAAGCTCCTTTTTTAATATTTACGTCTCTCTAAGCCTGCCTCTGAGATTATCTTTGCCGAAATTTCCTCTATAGAAAACGAAGTTGAATTTAGAAAGGGCGTTTTGTTTTTCTTAAATAATCGTTCGACTTCCATCACTTCCATTCGACACTGACGTATGGATGCATAACGAGAGTTAGCCATTCTCTCTTCGCGAATAGCCGATAACCGTTCAGGACTTATCGTTAAACCAAAAAGCTTATGCTTGTAGGGTAGTAAGCACCTTGGGTAACTACCAGATTCCAAATCGTCTTCCGTCATTGGATAGTTAGCAGCTTTAATACCATATTGTAGAGCAAGATATAAGCTAGTTGGCGTTTTCCCGTCGCGACTTACACCGACTAAAATGATGTCAGCTTTTTCATAATCTTTAACATTTGCACCGTCGTCATTGGCTAGGGCATAGTTTACCGCATCGATCCGATAATCGTAGCTCTTTTCATGCATACTATGAGTACGGTGGACCTTTGGCACTGGCTCAAGTTTCAGCTCATGTTTGATACGTTCACTAAATACACTTAAAAAGTCATAACACACCGCATCGGAAGAACTAATGATTTCACTAAGTTTATGATTCACAAACGTGAAAAAAACTAATGGGCGTTCACCCGACTTTGCGGCAGTTTGATCAATGATTCGTTTTATCTCTAATGCCTTTTCAGGCGTTTCTACAAACGGGATCGTGCGATGATTAAATTCAGTTGGAAACAAAGAAAGTGTTGCGTGTCCAAACACTTCTGACGTGATGGCGGTGCCATCGGAAATATAAAAAGCAGTTCTCATTAGATTTTTTTCACGTTACTTTGACTTCGAATTTGAGCCAATAGGTTTACGACAGATGTCCCACCAGTGTAGAATGCTCACGACTTTTTTAAAAGAGTCACCTTTCTCTCACATTTAAAATTTGTTTTTGGAGACAGTTCCGTGCAAGACTACGTTCTCTGGTACCAAGAATTGGGCATGAATGATGTCCCAAGAGTGGGTGGTAAAAATGCATCACTCGGGGAAATGATATCTAACCTGGCAAATGCCGGTGTGCAAGTTCCGGGTGGATTTGCGACGACAGCCGAAGCTTATAATGAGTTTCTAGAGCAGTCGGGGATAAATGAAAAAATCCACACAACGTTAGATACCCTCGATGTAGATGACGTAAATGAATTAGCCAAGGTTGGCGCCCAAATAAGACAATGGATTATAGATACCCCCTTCCAACCTGAACTAGACCAAGCTATCCGTGAAGCTTATCAAACTCTACACGGTAATCCTGATACAGATGTCTCCTTCGCAGTACGCTCCTCTGCAACCGCAGAAGATATGCCAGATGCTTCTTTCGCTGGTCAACAAGAAACTTTCCTAAACGTTCGTGGTATTGACGCCGTAATGGTTGCAATCAAACACGTTTTCGCATCACTATTCAACGACCGTGCTATTTCTTATCGTGTACACCAAGGTTACGATCACCGTGGCGTTGCTTTATCAGCCGGCGTACAACGTATGGTACGTTCTGACAAAGCGTCATCAGGCGTAATGTTCAGTATTGATACGGAATCTGGTTTCGAAGATGTTGTTTTCGTTACCTCCTCTTTTGGTCTAGGTGAAATGGTCGTACAAGGTGCTGTTAACCCAGACGAATTCTACGTCCACAAACCGACTCTCGCTAAAGGCAATCCTGCAGTCGTTCGCCGTAACATTGGCTCGAAAGCGGTTCAAATGATTTACTCAAACGATCAAGAGCATGGCAAACAAGTTTCTATCGTTGATGTTGAGCCTGCTAAGTCGAACCAATTCTCGATAACAGACGAAGAAGTTCAAGAGCTTGCGAAACAAGCCGTGATCATCGAAAAGCATTACGGCCGCCCAATGGACATCGAATGGGCAAAAGACGGTAACGACGGCAAACTTTATATAGTTCAAGCGCGTCCTGAAACCGTTCGCTCTAACGAAGATGCCAACGTCATGGAACGTTTCCAATTAAAAGCGCACTCAACAGTCGTTGCTGAAGGTCGTGCGATTGGACACAAAATCGGTTCTGGCGTTGTACGTGTGTTGAACTCAATCGATGAAATGGACAAAGTTCAACAAGGTGACGTACTTGTAACGGACATGACAGACCCAGACTGGGAACCTATCATGAAACGTGCAGCCGCAATCGTAACGAATCGCGGTGGACGTACCTGTCACGCTGCAATCATTGCACGTGAATTAGGCATTCCTGCGGTAGTAGGTTGTGGTAACGCGACTGATTTGATTAAAAATAACCAGTTAGTAACTGTCTCATGTGCTGAGGGTGACACCGGTTATATTTATGACGGTAAACTCGAGTATGATGTGTTAACTTCTCGAGTTGACCAAATGCCAGACCTACCGATGAAGATTATGATGAACGTAGGTAACCCTGATAGAGCATTCGATTTCGCTCGCCTGCCGCATGCAGGTATCGGTCTTGCTCGTCTTGAGTTCATCATTAACCGTATGATTGGTGTTCATCCAAAAGCGTTAATTAACTTTGACGCCCAAGATATGGATCTTCAGGACACTATTCGCGACATGATGGCTGGCTATTCGTCTCCAGTTGAGTTTTATGTCAGCAAACTTGTAGAAGGTATTGCGACGTTAGGTTGCGCATTTGCACCTGAGCGCGTAATCGTTCGTATGTCTGATTTCAAGTCAAACGAATACGCTAATTTAGTTGGTGGACATCAGTACGAGCCGGAAGAAGAAAACCCAATGATTGGTTTCCGCGGCGCATCTCGCTACATTTCTGAAGACTTCCGTGAATGTTTTGCACTTGAGTGTGAAGCGATTAAACGTGTTCGTAACGAAATGGGCTTAACGAACGTGGAAATCATGATCCCGTTTGTACGTACACTTGAAGAAGCTGCACGTGTTATCGAGCTACTAGAAGAGCACGGTTTAAAACGTGGAGAGAATGGACTTAAAGTCATCATGATGTGCGAACTACCTTCAAATGCTCTATTAGCTGATGAGTTCCTTGAATATTTTGATGGTTTCTCAATTGGTTCGAATGACCTAACGCAATTAACGCTTGGTCTTGACCGAGATTCAGGATTGATTGCTCATTTGTTTGACGAGCGTAATCCTGCAATTAAGAAACTTCTTTCAATGGCAATTCAAACGGCTAAAGCGAAAGGCAAATACGTAGGTATTTGTGGACAAGGCCCTTCTGACCATGAAGATTTTGCTGCTTGGCTAGTAGATGAAGGCATAGACTCAGTTTCATTAAATCCAGATACGGTTCTTGAAACTTGGTTGTACTTGGCTGAAAAGTTTAAGTAAAAACGATATTTAATATGGCCAACATTGTTGGCCATTTTTATTTAAGCCGTTTATCTAGTTTGATACTAGCCTCTTTAAATGCTTTTTGCGCTTTTCTTAAATATTGCTTGGCGTTTTCATTGACCATTGAAAAACAAACAAGTGCAGCCAATAAAAATAAAATAGAAGGCCCTGGCACCACAATAAACACGAGCGCAAGAACGATAAACAAAGTCCCCAGTAAATAATATTTCGCCTTTTTCATAATCAACCTCAATGCAACGGCCTTACTAAGGGGAAAATTAGCCCCAATTGGCATGTCGATAAATCAATTTCTAACTACTACTATAATTGAACATGCTAAAAAAGTTGTTTCGTGTTGTAACAAAGAATGTAAATCCCAATTTTCTTAATAACACAACATGGTACAATAGATAAAAAGTCGCAGAACTTCAGTATCATGATTGCAAAACTTACCAAACAGGTCACTTCTAACGAATTACTTAACAAGTATATTCTGGTCTTGAATCAAAACGGTTTTACTGGCGAAACCGACACGAGCTATGCTACACGACTAGTAAACTCGACTGACAACAGTATCTACCAAGAAGTCCCCCAAGCAGTCATTTACCCAAAAAATCCGAAAGACATTCAAGTTGCTTTGCAAACTGCATCGAGTGATCCATTCTTGTCGCTAACCTTTGGACCTCGAGGCGGAGGTACTGGCACAAACGGACAAAGTTTGACACCTGGCATAGTGATTGACCTGTCGAAACACATGCGCGAGATTCTCGAGATCAACGTTGAAGAACGCTGGGTTAAAGTTCAAGCGGGTGTGATCAAAGACCAACTAAATGATTACCTAAAACCATATGGGTTCTTCTTTTCACCAGACCTGTCAACCAGTAATCGTGCAACCGTAGGCGGAATGATTAATACCGATGCATCAGGGCAGGGTTCTTTAGTCTATGGAAAAACCAGTGACCATGTACTTGCGCTAACAACTTACTTAGTTGATGGTACTGAGCTAAATACTGCGCCAATGTCAATTGAAAAAGCGAAATTGCTTGCAGAACAAGATACCAAAATCGGCAAAATTTATAAGCACGTATTAGAAACTTGTCTCGAAAAACGAGCACTAATTTTACAAAAATTTCCGCGCTTAAATCGTTTTCTAACAGGTTATGACTTAGAACATACGCTAAGTGATGACTTACAAACCTTCGACTTAAGCCGACTTATTACTGGTTCAGAAGGGTCTCTGGGTGTTGTCGCTACAGCGAAATTGAATATTACACCAATTCAACCGTTTAAAACGTTAATAAACATAAAATACGACACCTTTGATTCTGCATTAAGAAACTCACCTTTCCTCGTTTCAGCTAACGCAACTTCCGTTGAGACCGTAGATAGCAAAGTTCTGAATCTAGCTCGTGAAGATATTATTTGGCATTCTGTGTCGAATCTTATTCAAGATGTGCCGAATAAAGATATGCAAGGCCTAAACATGGTTGAATTCAATGGCGAAACGCCAGAAGAAATCCAAACCAAAGTTGAATCCTTGTGCGCTAAATTGGACTCGATGATTGAAGCGAAGCAGGCGGGTATCATCGGGTATCAACTGACTAGCGACAAGTCCGACATATTAAAAATCTACGCAATGCGTAAGAAATCAGTTGGACTTTTAGGAAATGCAAAAGGTAGCCAAAAACCAATCGCGTTTGCTGAAGATACCGCTGTGCCTCCCGAAAATTTAGCTGACTACATCGTGGAGTTCAGAGAACTGTTGGACAGTAAAGGATTGAACTATGGCATGTTCGGTCATGTCGATGCTGGCGTACTGCACGTGAGACCAGCGCTTGATATGTGCGATCCCGAACAAGAAAAAATGATGCGTCAGATCTCAGATGAAGTTGTGTCTCTTACTGCTAAGTACGGCGGTCTTATGTGGGGCGAACATGGGAAGGGGTATCGCAGTGAATACGGTCCAACTTTTTTCGGGGAAGAATTGTTTAATGAACTCAGAAAAGTTAAAACTGCGTTTGACAAAGATAACCGACTTAATCCTGGCAAAATTTGTACACCTTTAGACTCAAAAGCGTCACTCGTGTCAGTAGATGGTCAAAAGCGTGCTTGGTTTGATAAACAAATAGATGTAACTGTTCGTGAAAGTTTCGATAACGCGATGACCTGTAATGGTAACGGACTTTGCTATAATTACGATGAAGCTTCACCGATGTGTCCATCCTATAAAGTCACCAAGGATAGACGCTATTCCCCTAAAGGCCGCGCTACATTAATGAAAGAATGGTTGCGCTTACAAGAAAATCAGAGCGTAAATATTTTAGACATCGAGAAAACGTTAATTGACTCTGAAAACGATACTACGTGGTGGGAAAGGGTAGTACATACTTACAAACGTAATAGAGGTGAGTATGATTTTTCTCATGAAGTTAAGGAGTCGATGGATGAATGTTTGGCTTGTAAGGCATGTACAACTGCTTGCCCTATTAAAGTTGATGTACCAACCTTTAGATCTCGATTTTTAAATCTGTACCACAGTAAATATCTACGTCCTATAAAGGATATTTTTGTCGCACAGGTTGAACACACCGCTCCATTAATGGCTAAAGCACCAAAACTCGTGAACGCTTTGGTAACTTTTAAACCTGTGTCATGGATACTGAAATCAGTCATTGGGTATGTAGATACTCCCGAGCTTTCAGTGCCCACGCTCAACAATTTAGTATCGGACATAAATAAATTTAGCATGGTTGAATTTTCTAACTTGTCCGATGCCGAGTTGGCTAAAACTGTATTAGTTGTCCAGGATCCTTTCACTACCTTTTATGACGCTCAATTGGTTGCAGATTTTGTATCGCTAATCCAAAAGCTTGGATACACGCCATATCTGCTTCCATTTTTACCAAACGGAAAACCACAGCACGTAAAAGGCTTTTTGAAAGAATTTAAAACAACAGCCAAAAATGCTGCTGAATTTTTTAATCAACTTTCCGATTTTAACGTTCCACTCGTAGGGCTTGATGCTTCGCTCGTCATGGTTTATCGAGATGAGTATAAAGGAATTTTAACGGAGAAAGAGCGAGGCGATTTTCATGTCTTACTCGCCCATGAATGGTTAGAAGGCATAAGCTTATCGGATGTACAATCCAAGGCGCATTTGAAAAAACAAATTACACTTTTACAGCATTGTACTGAAACGACCGCAATGCCCAAATCAACCAACGTTTGGAAAGCTATTTTCAATACGTTAGATGTTGAAGTAAAAACGCCAGCCACAGGTTGTTGCGGTATGGCCGGTACATACGGTCATGAAATTCAGAATCAAGATAACTCACGACAACTCTATGAAATGAGCTGGCAGCATCATGTTCAATCAGCTGATTTTGATTCGTTAGCAGTTACTGGTTTTTCATGCCGATGTCAGGTGAAACGATTCGAAAATTCGAAACCAAAACATCCAATTCAGATCTTGAACGAAATTTTATAGAACACAGTAAATCACTTGGGCTTTATATTTAAAGCCCAATTTAACATAAATAGAAAGAGCAATTTTTATCCCACTCTAATTGGCGTTGCTACAGCTTTCGCTTCAAACCGGAAATCGCACGCTCTTTCACGTTGGTTTGAATATAGATCTGGTCGGTTGTTGCGATTTTTGCATGTCCAAGATCTTCAGACAAATGCTTCAACGGTCTTATTTGTGCATCATGCGTTGCGCCGGTGTGCCGTAACCAATGTGCTGTAGCACTCGCTAACTGTTCAGCTTCATCCACAAAACCGTCTTTTCTTAATGATGTCTCAGCTAAATCAAAACTTTCTTGTACTAAACGTCTGAGTTGTCTTACCGTCATACCACCTTGACCCCGAATTTTATGGATCACAGGAAACGCTTCATCCACTCTTGGTAAAGGGGGCAAACCGCGATAGAGCCGGTATCGTCTTAAATATTCAACGATTTCATCGCTCAACGTAACATCTCGCAACTTATTTCCTTTACCCATCACTCTAAAAAACCAAAATCCGTCAGCATCTTGCCAAAAATGGCTCATTACAGGGGACCAATGTGGTCTCTCTGAAAGCTCAGAAATTCGCAGATACAGTCCTTTTAAACAGGCCAATACAAACAAATTTCGCTCTAGATTAGGCTCTTCTTGACAAGCATCTTTTGTAACATTGAGAACATACTCCCACTGCAGATTACTCAGCGTGTCCGGTAAGTTAATTTGAGATTGTACGACGAGGTAAGGCGAGTTTTTCTTAACTACAGGGACAAAATTTGAAAAACATTTTTCTTCAAGTAGCGCAAATTTATAAAAAACATTCAATGCAGTAAACATAGCGGCCAACGTTTGTTGACTCACTTGAACCTGCTTATTAATAAACGGACGCCATGCGCCATTAACTTGTCGTCTACCTTCATTATCTTTGTAGCGCCATTGCACACTTTCCGAACACCAATCTTTTCGAGGTTCTACGACAAAATCAGTGTAAGCTTCAATGTCTTCTCTACGCAAAGTAAAAACAGATTGTCCATTGATTAACCAGGCCCATAAACAAAATCGCTCAATTTCATTACGAAATCGGTTAAATGTTCCTTCTGACTTTCGACCATACACATATAAAAATTGATAAACAAAAAGAAGCTCTTGCCCAAGCGTTGGAATAGTATGCTGAACGTTGGCAATAAAGGAGGCAAGTTCAGGATACTCTGTGTTTAATGTGCCATCTTCGATATGCGCAATTTGGTATCTTAGTTGTTTAAACACATCGACTAAAGGCACGAATGTCATCGGAGTTAATCCCTTTTTTTAGGCTTAATTCTATTTCTTATGTCCGATACTGTCCAGCCTCGTCGCCATAATTTTAAAAAGTTAGGCTCACGATTTCTCGCGAGCCTCTTCATTTAAAGCAAACCCTGTTTCTTAATAAACTGAACTAGGTCATTCGAAATAGTTTGATGTTCAGTTTGAGTAGGGTGCCAAACGCAACCTTCAAAAGTAGAACTGAACACGTGAGAATATAGTTGGAGCACCTCTTTATCTTTCAATAAGGTCATTGCCTTTTCTGTGGCTGGAATGATCAAGTCATACGGATAGGCAGGCCGCGGCATATAAACTATCGGAACTGCTGGGTACCGATTTCGGATTTGTAACGTGTATGCAACCATCTCATTGACCCACGCATTTTCTACATCTGAAATGGTATCCCATGGTTCGCCATTTTGTGGATCGGTACTGAAGTCATTTGTCCCAACCTCAATTACGATTAAGTTTGGAAATCTATCTTCAAACTCAGTTTTATCACTAAATACGGCCGAAAGTTTCTCTGTGTATGTACGAATAGTGTGGTGGGGTTGGTTACCCGACCAATTGCGGATCAGTCCAAGTCCAGAATAGGAAACTTGAGTTAAA
The DNA here is from genome assembly GCF_017638925.1 of Pseudoalteromonas xiamenensis. Taxonomy (NCBI): domain Bacteria; kingdom Pseudomonadati; phylum Pseudomonadota; class Gammaproteobacteria; order Alteromonadales; family Pseudoalteromonadaceae; genus Pseudoalteromonas; species Pseudoalteromonas xiamenensis. The sequence continues at coordinate 622,146 of NZ_CP072135.1, read as the reverse complement.
CTTGCTCCAAGTGATTTCGCACTCAAATAGGGAAAAGCAACTCGAGCATTACTCGTATTCACGATTTCTTGCCAATCACAATCTCGTTTATTTGACTCACTACCAAACCCGGCACTTATCGAATCGCCAATAAATAGAATATGAGGCTGGCTTTTAACCACACCTTCCGTTCGCCCGTCTACCTCGAATTTTAGGATCCGAGAATTATGCTCGTAGTTTTCCCAGCGCTTCACTAATTCAACAATTACGTCTATTTGATTTTCGCTTTCAAAAAGTACGAAATTTTCTGGTTCGCCGGAATAGCTTGTCAGTATTTTTTTATGCAATTTCCCATTGATTAAGACGTCAAATTGATCGCCGAAGCCGACAATTTCGACGCTGAGTTTTTTACCTATCAACCGAGTTTTTACCTGAGTACCTGGCCAATTAAAAGAAACAGAACCTTCAGTGTACTGTTTCGATATTCGACCTTCATAGGAGATAGTATGATGTGTTCCCTCAATGATTTTTGATTGCGCATAACAGGATAGGGCAATTGCCGCTATCATCAATGTTGGCTTATACATGTTGCATTCCTTTTGTGGTTTAAATCCACAAAAACTTTACCGTATTTAGTAAAGGTTTATGCTACACAAAGACGAGTTTTCGATTGAAAAATATTCATCATTTTAGAAACACCAAACCGTATATTAACGGTTATTCTGAATCACTCTGTTTTGCTTTTAAACATTTTACCACTCGCCTTAATTAGACCTACTACAACGACGCCCGCACAAAAACCAAGCACCGCGTTAAAACTTAAAGAGAACAACGTTTTTATCATGCTATTGCTAATAGTAAGGGAATCTATGTAATGACCTAAAAAAGGCAAACCATGAGAAAGTATTTCTCCACCAATGAGTAAACAGGCAACCATTCCGATGAAAGACAAAAGCGACATCAGTTGCGTCGCTAAACTAAGCAGCCCTTTACCAAATAAGTATTTAAACCCACTCGCTCGCTTTTTGATTTCGTTACGAATAATGTGTAGCGCAATATCATCGAGCTTAACGAATAGACCAACTAAGCCATACACCCCAACCGTCATGATAACGGCGATAATGGACAGCACGATAATTTGCATCATTATCGTTTGGTCCTGTATTGAACCCAGCGCAATAACAATGATTTCAGCACTTAGTACGGTATCCATTTTTATTGCGTCTTTTATTTTCTCTTTTTCGAATTCGAGCAATGAGACATTTTCATCTTGAACTGCTGCCAACAACGCTTCATGGTGAGCCGATTTTTTAAATAGGTGTAAAAATTTTTCGCTTCCTTCATAGCACAAAAATAGCCCGCCAAGCATGAGCAGGGGTTGGATCAAAAATGGTAAAAAAAGCTAAGCGCTAACGCTATTGGGACGATTATCGCTTTATTTAGAAAGCTTCCTTTTGCTACGGCCCAAACAACAGGAAGTTCACGCTCAGGCTTAATATCACCCGATAAACTTTGCGCGTTCACCGCTAAATCATCACCTAAAACAGGTGCCGTTTTACTCGCCGCGACTTTTGTTAGAAAAACGATGTCATCCAATAGTGCGAAAAATGATCCACCAGCCATACGTTATAAACTTAATGTCTTTATTTTGATTAAATTCACTTTATCTCAAGCGTTTAGACGATGCTATTAAAGAATTACAAAATCAGACACATAATTACTAGACAAACGAAACACTATTTTGTTTCTATGTTCTTTTATTACAGGCCAAAGGAAAACGATGAACTACGAAAACTATGTCGATTTAGCTATCGAAAGTGCTATCAAATCAGCAGTTAATGGAAACCTACCTTACGGATGCATCTTGCTATCACCTGAAGGCCAAGTAATAGAAACGGGCGAAAATTCAATTTTGACTAAACCCGACTTAATTGGCCATGCTGAAATAAACTTAATACAGGCACTCAAAAATAAATACTCTTCAGACTATTTAAAACAATGCACGATTGTTACGAGCGACGAACCATGCTCTATGTGTTCGTCTGCTATTTATTGGGCTGGTTTCAACAGGCTTATTTATGGTCTAAGTAAACAACGATTCTATCGTGAATTTGGCAGAGACAATCCTGATTGGGATTTCGAAATATCGGCTAAAGATATCCTATCTAAAGGCGGACGAGACACAGAAGTCATCGGGCCATTCTTAGAGGACAAAATACTCGAAATGCACAAAGCCTATAAGGCAGGAAAATTAAAATAAGCTAGTGTTAAAGTAGAATTGTTTCGATTCGACAGAGTTAGGTTTCAGGATGAACGTAGTATGTGGTTAAGACCGATAATAAGCCTGCTTGTTTTCTGTTTTTCATTTCAATGCGCGTCTTACACGATAGCAGTGGTTGGGAAAACAAAAAATGACAGTTTCTATGAACAGTCTTATAAAGGCTGTTTAGAATTTGCTAAAACCCGAACAGATGTAAGTTGTTTATATGACGGTGCTGACGATTATCAAGACGTTAGAACACAAGTGCTTGTGGTAAAAGAATTAATGGAAAAGAACATCGATGCATTAATGGTGTCGACTACAGACTCGAATTACTTGGTCAAAGGTGCGCTTAAGCTCGCGAAAAAAAGAACATTCCAGTTCTAACATTCGACTCTGATCTTCTACAACAAGATAGCAGTTACCGAATTGCGTACGTCGGTACAAATAATTTTGATTTTGGTGTCGCGCTCGGAAATGCAGCTAAAACGCACAAAAAGAAATCGCCCCAACCAATTTGTATTCAAACAGGACATCGAACAACGCCCAATCTGAATAAACGAGTAGAAGGAGTTCGCTTTGCATTATCAGGCCAAAGCAAAAATCGGCTCGACGGTACATCAGGTTGGATAGAATACGAGCGATGTCCTCTATACACAATGGGAAAAAGGGAAGACGCCTTAAAGCAACTCGTAACGATTATTGATGATGTCGAGCCGCCAATTTTTATAGCAGTTGCAGGTTTTGCCCAATTTAATCCGCAATATAGTAATGAGATTCAGCGATTTAAAAACAAACTGTCCAATGACGAAATAACGATAATTTCAGCAGATACCGAAATGAGCCAGCTAGATATACTCAAACTCGGCCTGTCGACAATTAATATCGGACAAAATCCATTTGAAATGGGGAGAAAAGGCGCAGAGATTTTATTTGAATATCTGGCAGAAGGTAAGCGACCTGTAACTGACAAACTTTACTTAGACTTTCACTATTGTGACCGTTCAAATGCTGATACCTGTACAATCAACCATTAACACTAGCAAGTCGCAACTCTGTGCTAAGTTAGCAATTTTGTTCTATTCAACATTTGCACTCATTTCTATACTTAGTCATCTATCGAATTAACGAACAAAGACCTATGCCTGAACGTTTTCAATATCTTCGTAGTAATCATCATGAAGGCCTCAGTACATTCAGTGCTCGCATTACATCGTTTAGTTATGACAAACATGCACATGACGAGTACAGTATCGGCGTGACACGCAAAGGACGACAAGACTTTTTTAGCAGCGGCGTTTTTCACAAAAGTAACGCGGGCAATGTCATTTTCTTTAACCCAGAACAAGTCCATGATGGCTGCGCTGGTGAACGCACAGAATTGGAATATGACATGATCTACATTCCAGAAGCTACACTCGTCAATTTAATGAGCACGCTTGGTCGTTTTTCTAAAGAACAAGCTCGATTGAAAATGTCATTGTTCCATGACATTGCGCTCCGTGATCAAGTATTAAAGCTTGGGCAGCAAATGCAACAACCATCAAATTCTCAACTTGAGGAAGAAGCTGCTCTTCTCAATATCGCACAGTCAGTTGTTCGATTAGGCGGAGGTACACTTATTGAAGGGCGTAATAATGTGCGTAAAGACAAGCTACTTTTACAGGCAAAAGATTTTATTCAGGATAATTTAAATACCAAATTGACTGTCGACGACATATCAAATTCCGCTTCATTGTCTAAGTATCACTTTATTCGATTGTTCAATGAACAGTTTGGAATTACTCCACACCAATATGTTTTAAATTGCAGGCTTATCAGAGCAAAACACGCAATTGAGCGTGGGGAAGGGGCATTGGATGTTGCGGTTCAATTTGGTTTTTCAGATATCAACCATTTAAACCGAAAATTTAAGCGTGTTTTCGGCATTACGCCACATCAATATCAACGACAACTGAGCTACTAGTTTCAAACCATCATCCAATCTAGAGCAGATCATGATAGACATCATTTTTTATGCATTTGGCGTTATGTATACGCCAGGGCCTGTGAATGCTATTGGCCTTAATAATGGTATTCAAAACCAACCTAGCATAATTCGTTTTTTTGTAGGCGTAGGCGCGGCGATGTTTATACTCTTTTTCGGATTTGCGATTGTAGGAGAGACGTTAATGAACGAAGGCATCATTAAGCTCGCCTCAGTTCTTGGATCACTATATGTTCTTTGGCTCTCGTATAAAGTTTTCAACGCTAATATCGCGTTAAAGCAAGAATGTGAGAATAGGGTGCTTACATTTCGAGATGGTTTGCTAATGCAACTACTCAATCCAAAGGCTATGGTCGTGGTTTTACCTGTTGCGACGATTCAATTTCCAGCAGCGGGAATTAGCGGTATCGAGATTATTTTGTGGTGTATCGGATTGGCCATATTCGCATTTGGTGCACCTTTTTCCTATTTTCTTTTTGGGCGCTTACTAGGAAATTCATTAAAAAGCGAAGTAGCACTAAACATAATAAACAAACTAATGGCTTTCTTTTTATTTATCGTTGCTATCAGCATGGCAACAAACCCGTTTCTTTAAACTAATTAGAATACCGAGGTTTACATGCAATTCGAGACCAAATTCACCATTGTTGTAGCTGAAGATTTACCAATGTGGCAAAAGCTAAACGTAGTCAGCTTTTTAGCCGGTGGCGTGACTAAAAGCGAACACGTTAATACTGGTAAACAATATCTGGATAGCGAAGGCAACACCTATTTGCCACTGTGTACTCAACCTATTATCGTATTAAAGGCCCCTAGAAATAAATTGCCTACCTTCATTCAGCGTGCAAAAAAAGACCAAACTGATGTTGCAATATTTATCGATGATATGTTTTACACTGGATTTGATGAAGCGAATAGAAAAACCACTGAACTATATACTAGTGAAAAGCTTCCACTTGTTGGCATCGCTATGTGTACTGACAAAAAAATAGTCGATAAGATTTTTAAAGGCGCCAAGTTACACGATTAACTAATAGATTCGCAATCCAGCAAGAAATTAAATTGTTTCGGCTCAGTAAAATTATGGACATATTAAAAACCACAGAAAAACTTATGTCGATGGATGAAAATACATGGTTTGTCGACCGGATGGTTTGGATATATCAAGATGTAAAAGACCTTAACCCAACTTATCAATCTTGGCTTAGAACAGAAAAGCAACAATCTCATTTTCGGAAAAGACCCGATAGTAAAACGAGTAACTGAGGCATTCATTAAGCGCATATTCTTGGCCAAGGGAAAATATCTACGACTAATAAACTTAATGACGAACGCGTTAAAGAATTAAATGAAGCCCTAAACTAAGGGCTTCATCCTTTCTAATTATCTCTTTTTTGAACAGACTTGTGATAACTCAGATAGTTTGTTCTGAGCGAAAAGCAGAAGCTCGATTTGGTCGTTTTCACCCTAATGTAAACGAAGCTCTGAAATAAAAAAGCCCCGAAAGGGGCTTTTTGTTGTGGCCGAAGCTACATTTATGAGATTTAGAATGAGTTTAGCTTGTTCATCGAACGAGTGATAACAATTTGATGATTTTTTAATGAAACATATTCAAACTATAACCTATTGCTTTGCCGCGATTTAAAGTGGCAGGATAACAAGTTTTTAAAAATTCGAGGTTAGTTTGATGAATAGGAATTTGAAGGAATATGTTGGATTTGTGTTTAGGTTTTTCTTTTTCCTTACACTCCCACTTTGCGTAATTTTTGGCTTTGCAGAGTTCATAACTGGACTAAGCAATGAACCATATAAAAGTCCTTCACTTCCCTATACACAGGCAGTGTTTCAATTGTGTGCAGCAATCACAGCCTTGTTTGGTTTGTTTTACAGAAGTTTACAAACTGAAGAGCAACTAAAAAAAATGGATAAGCAAATATCCATAGCTGAGAAAAAGGAAAACTTTATTCTCTATTTGGAGCATAAAAAGCAACTTAATGCATCCCTAAATTACTACATGAATGATTATCTGAAGGTTAGTAAAGATAGAAAGTGGTTAGAGGCTTCTTATGATATAGATATGTTATATATGCTTTGCTATCCTGACAATACACCTCAAAATTCTTCGTATTTTAGTAGTCGTGCTAGGGAACCTCATTTAAATAACACATTTAGTGATATCACAGAACAAATAAGTAAATCTCTTGCTGAATATGACCTCAATAGTTGCTCAGGAGAATTTTTTGACACTTTTCAGATACTGTATTGTTCTATTGGCTTGAATATTAGTTTAATTGACCTAACAAGAGATAAACGTGATGTTCAGTTTGCCACAAGTGAGTTAATGGATTATGTATGCGGATATAACGGCTTTCTAGTTAGTATCGGTCTTATTGATGCGCCTTACAGTAAAAAAATTGAAAGTATAATGTTAGAATTTGGCGTTTCACAGATTCAAGGGGAGCGCGTGAAATTATTTTAGGCCATCGCACGCCTTAGCAGTCATGTTGAAGAGTGTTAACGCCATGACCATGACCGCAGACTTCGTGTAAAACAGCCCTTACTTAGGGCCAACAATCATGAGCTTGTGTCTTTGTATGGAGCATAAAGTTAGTTATTCCAACAAACGTATCCGACCTTCAAATTACTTAGATATCAAAATTTGCTGACGACGAGTTTTTCGCCGTTCGTCGGCTATTTGTAATCTTTTTGGATCTGTGTACATTTTTGTTAGTAGTAGGCTTGTAAAGTCCTGAATATCTTCTGCATCTATTTTTTGGAGTGTTGCTTCGTGGGCTCCATCGTTACCGTCCTCTTTTATGCAGTGAGATAAATCTTTTAATTCAAGAGGAAGATGGTTGTTGTCAAACAACCATTGTAACCTTAACCCTAAGCTTCTAGCTATTTTAGAGGCTGGCTGCTTGTCAGTGTCAATTTTTTCTAATATTTCTTTAGTTGCTAAGTCCAAACACAATCGGTACATGGAAGCAGAAGCATTATAACAACTGTGAGTGAGGCATTGAGAAGCCTCTTTAAAAACGTCATCTATTCTTTGTGGTAAATATTCAGGCGGATTAACTCCTTGATTCCCTGTAATAGATACGTAATTTTTTATATACACATAGTTATTCATAGATTGCGTAGCTTGAAGGTATTTGTTTTCTCTAAAAAATGCATCATCGGAAGGATTTTTTTGTGATACGAAAAAAGTTGTAGTTTGAGTGCAGTGCCTGCACAAACAGAATACCTCCCAATTTCGTTGCCAGTTTCCGGGTTTTCTAGCAAACTCATATGCAGCCAAGACATTAAAAGTTATGTTGTTCGTGTTACACCTTGGGCATCTGCTTACTAATATAGTCATGAAAAGTCCTTGTAAATTATTAATTACTAATCACAACAAGATACTATGGTAAGTCGACAAATAAAACACAAAGCCCCTAAATAGGGGCTTTAAATCACGCTGTTTTATCCTTTTGCGCATCGTAGTTAAACAAGATACTGCGGAACTTAAAACGGTCACTCATGGTTATGAGTTCTTTACCAATGTCTCGCATTCGATCTGATGCTTGTACTAAATCCTTTAGATTATCAATTTCGGTTTGCAATTGAACGGCGTGGGATTCGTGCGCGCGGTTAGATCGCTGAAGAAAGTCTATCTTATTTATGAATCCCGCATCGTAACGATGTCCGCGCGATGTCCACAAGTAGCCATTTCTACAAACTTTAAAATCTCGCCAAGCTGGGTGTGTACTTATGCGCCCATCAATGCGTAACTCTAAAAGCCTCAATGCTCTGGGACAGGGGTTGTTATCCGAAATCCAGCGCTCAAGGGTTCGCTCAGACACACAAAGAAAATCACATACTTGTACACGGTTTAGCTTGCCAAAATTCATAAAACCAGCGCGAAAAAGAAGCGTCTTAAAGTCTGTCATGTTTGTCCTTATATTCCTTTGACGTTGTTATCGAGCGTCCAGAGCGGAAAAAACTAAATACCCATGATGATTTTTTTAGATCGATAACAAGGACTTTGAGTAATTTTATTGATTGTTTTAAATTGGTAGAAAACTTATAAAAATGACAGTTTAACAATAGTTTAAGAGGCAAGAAGGAAAACCCGACAAGATGACGCAATTCACCGCTTTTAACATAACGTAATTTATCGGTTGTATTTAATTGATCAGATTTAATGTCCAATACTAGTCAGTATCGGACATTAAATCTATTTCAACCGATTTCATATCGAGATTTATAACTTACTGGCTTTCACTTTAAACGATTCTAATAATTCTTTAGGCACACGTTTGAATTGTTCAGCTAGATGCACTTTATTTGTAGACGAAGTTTGATGTTCGTTCATTGCGACGTCTGGATAGCTTTCGTTCTTCCAACTTTTTAGTCTGTCGAATAGCTCATTGATCTTTTTGCTTTGCATTGAATCAAAACTTGAATATTGTGACTCAAATTCCGCAATTTCATAGTTGGCGTTATCAAATGTGATCACCGAGGCGCTGCGGATATTATAGCGAATGTCATTTCTCGCGTAATCGATTAGATGTGTGCGGAACTTTTCCGGTTCATTGTCGAACACATCCATCGTACCTTGATAATATTCAGCCACTTGAATGTCACCTTTTTCTCCAAACCATAAACCACGATTGGAATTAATGAATTCTCTAGCAAGGTAACTTAGCTGTGAATATACGTTGTCTTTAGTAAAGGCTTTTGACGTTAACGATGGGCTGCCTACATTTCCCTGGTAGAACCCGTAGATGACGACTGGGTTCTTAAATTTTTCTAAAACAATTTTGTACTTAATATCGTTTAGAGACAGTCGCGTATTACGATGCTTAATAAATTTTTTGTTGAGGAACGTTGTTCTCTCAGAGATCTCATCTTTCAAATCTGTGATTGGGTAAATCTTTATAAGTTGCTCAAGCATGCTGACATTATAGAGATTAAGCCAATAAGCAAGCTGTTCCGCGGGAGGTAATTCTGAAATTTCAATCTGTTCACTAACATGCTCTAAACTTTCTCGCACTTTAGGGAACGCAGTTGCTAAACGTGAAGCACTTACTTCTTTAAATAAGAAGCGATTTGCTTCAATCACGGATGTGCGGTTGATTCGGTAACGGATATGAGTACCAGTGGACCAATTACTTTTTCGAGCATTAAGTCCCCTCTTTTTAGTTATTCCTACATTCACTACCGAGACCGCAAGAATGTCGTCTATATCTTTATAATTTAACGAGGGAACCTGATTGAAAGAGACACGGTCATTAGAAACTGCCGCCTGCGAAATCGTTAGCAAACAAACAAATAAAAACTTTATGAGCCAAAAAGACTTCATCATGAATACACCGTCATCCTTGATACTTCTTTCAATCGATTTAGTAACCGTCGAAATAATATAGGATGACGTGTCCAAAATTGCAACAAAGCACCAAATTTTGTTTAATAAACTTTAAAACGGGTCATCAATTAACCGTTTCTATGCCTTAAACCAATATTTATCAAATAAGTTTGGATAAGTGCCCTTCAATGCTTTTTTGTTATTCTTGAATTTCTTACCTGTCACAGGAACATTAACGACATTAAAATGTACTAGCTCATCCTGATTTTTTTCTTCGTATAGCAAACCTGCAACTAAATCCATTTCATCAATGTATGGATATGGTAATTCGTCTTTTAGTGGTACATCTGAAAGCGATGCGATTGAATCAGGCGTATTCTTAAAAGAATCATAGACATCTTTTCCTTTACTAATAACCCAATTACAAAAGTCTAGGTAATCATATTCAGAGTTACAACCACACATAACGTAGGCTGCCCCCCAACACGACCAATCCCAAAGCTGCTTAAGTTGTCGGCTGTATAATTCGTCAAAAGCTTGTAAATCCTCATTTGTGAGTGAATCTAATCGGCTTTTTAAAACTGCATTTACTTCAGAAGGTGTCGTGTTCTCGACAGTAACGAGAGACCAGAAAGTTTCAATATTCATGTTTATAGAAAGGAAGCTTTAACATTGGCAGCATATTACCACAGGACACGAAACTGATAATAAAAAAGCGAGCTTTAAGCTCGCCTTAATTAGCCGGTGATAATTCTGAGCATACGTCTAAGGGGTTCTGCTGCTCCCCAAAGTAGCTGATCACCAACGGTAAACGCTGAAATGTATTCTGGACCCATTGCAAGTTTACGAATGCGACCAATAGGAATCGACAGCGTGCCAGTTACCTTTACAGGTGTTAAGTCTGTCGAAGAAAGAGATCTGTCGTTTGGAATAACTTTAACCCACTCGTTATGAGAGGCTAAAATTGATTCAATCTCTTCAACTGATATATCTTCTTTTAATTTAATCGTAAGTGCCTGTGAGTGGCAGCGCATTGCGCCAATACGAACACATAGGCCGTCTACAGGAATTGGACTTTTGCTTGAACCAAGAATTTTGTTCGCTTCAACTTGTGCTTTCCATTCTTCTTTACTCTGACCTGAGTCCATTGGTACATCAATCCATGGGATCAAGCTCCCAGCTAACGGTACGCCAAATTGGTCCTTTGGTAACGAGTCTGATTGAAGCTTTTCACTTACTCGTTTATCAATTTCTAATATCGCACTGTGTGGATTGTCGAGTAAGTCTGCAACCTCGCTATGAATTGCACCCATTTGTGAAATTAATTCACGCATGTTCTTTGCACCAGCACCACTCGCAGCTTGATAGGTCATGGGACTTACCCATTCGATTAGATCACGTTCGAAGAGACCACCTAATGCAAGTAACATAAGCGAAACTGTACAGTTACCGCCTACAAAGGTTTTTACGCCCTGCTCTAATCCCTGCTCTATTACGTCAATATTTACTGGATCGAGAACAATGATGCTGTCATCAGCCATACGAAGTGCGGATGCTGCGTCAATCCAATAGCCTTGCCAGCCTGACTCTCTTAGAGCTGGATACACTTCTTTCGTATAATCACCACCCTGACAGGTAATGACAATATCCATACCGCGTAATGCATCTATGTCATACGCACTTAGCAGTGGCTTTGCATCTCCTGCAAAATCAGGGCCTAATTGACCTGCTTGTGAGGTGGTGAAAAAGGTCGCGTTAATCTTCGAAAAATCACCTTCTTGCTGCATCCGCTCCATCAAAACAGAGCCAACCATACCACGCCAACCTACAAGTCCTACTTTATTCATTTTTTAGCTACCTTTAAGAAAATTAAAACCAATTTTTATTGCGTGAGTTTTAATTGTGAGGACCTAAACATATCACCCATGTACCTAACACACTAGACGTATTCGTTATATATAAGTTTTTTTCAAGTTCTAAATAAGTCCGTTTAGACAGCCATTTTCCTTGGTCATCGTTCATTGCATGAGTTTTTTCAATTGCTTCGAATCAAAGCGGTTGGCGTTCAGAATAAATAGCGTCATCAATGTGGCGTTTTCAATAATAATTTAGCCACAAGCACAAACAAAAAACCCCGCAGAGCGGGGTTTGGATACAACATGTAAAGGTTGTTCGCAAATTAGCAAGGCGCTAATTTTAGAACTCGATGGCTACGTCAAGACTGAGTGATTGAGCCATTTCTTTTGTTCTGATCACTACATCGTTTTGTTGAACTTCAAAATCTTGACCTAGTAAATTCTTAACTTTAAACGTTACCGTTGTACTAAAGTTTGGATAGTAAGTATATACCATATCTAAAGAATTAATAGGTTGTTCATACGCATCGTCAAATCCATTTACGCCAGCGGCCAAAATACGGTCACCGAAAACGTTATAAATTAAAGATGCTTGATGATTACCATCATGTGAATCGTAATTGAGCTGGAAGTTCGCTACATATTTTGAATGACCACTCATGCGACGTTTAAGATTGGTTAAGTCGCCTTGGTTTTCTTTCAAAATTTCTACTTCAGAATCACTCACTGTTAAGTTACCTGAAGTAAAGAACGCTCCGCCTAAGAAGTCAGGGGCAACTTCCACTAACCATTCAGCTTCCACACCGTAAACTGTTGCGCTGTTCGCGTTTTCATATTGCAGTGTAAAACGACCATCCGTTTCATTGAGTTTTGCTTCGATTGGCAACGCGATGTCTTTGTAGAACGCGCCTACAGAGAAGTTGTCGCCGCCATCAAAGTAAAATTCAACGCGAGCATCATAGTTATCGAGTCTCACTCGATTTTAAGAATGGGTTACCGATTGTACGATAATCCGTTAATGGATCTTGGAACTGTACCGCGGTCAACTCACGTAGGTCTGGACGTACAACCGTTTGACCATAACCCAGACGAACTTGGTAGCCTTCTTGCGAATAAGTCATCGATAAAGAGCCAAAGTAATCGTCTTGCATGATTGTGGCTTCTTTAATCGCCTCAGCACTCAATTTATCTTGCAATAGGCTTGGATCAAATGCTGAGCGAGAAAACGCCAGTGCAACTTGACGGAAATCTTCATAGCGAACACCGCCACTCAAGCGCCAAGATTTAGCAAATGAATAATCAAACTGACCATAGTAAGCATCGATCTTTTGTGCCGCTAGATAATCGTCTGCAATTGGCTCTTGGAACAACAACTCAACGTCGGTCGCGTCTATCGTTGCGTCATCTTTAAAATACGAGCCAATCTTTAACGCGTCAGCTTCACTTGATGCGAACTCTAGTTGCTGTGTTTGCGCAAAACGAGTATTGAAGAAATCAGTACGATATTCACGTGTCTTGTCAATGAAGTAACCACCGGCTTTCAGTTCAAGCTCATCACCGTCAAAATAGAACGCTTTGCTTGTATTCCAGCCGTAGTTTTCAACATTGTCTTCCATATCAACGAAGCGATACAGGAATGGGTTACCACCTAACGAACCATTGTAATACGTGCTGTCATACTTACCATCGACGTAACGGTCACGTACGGTAATTTCTAATTCGCCAGGAATTTCTGTCGCAGCAGTCGAATCAGTATACTGCCAATCGAAACCAACACCCTCTAGAAGACCCCAAGTTAAATTATGAGTACCTTTAACTTGTAAAATGTCTAATTCGCGTTGTTCAAAGGATACAAGTTGCTTACGTTGAACCTGACCATCAGCAATACTTAAAGACTTAGACACTTCTTGGTAGATACCAACTGAAGCTTCATCTTCTGTATCACGAAGTTTCATGTAGCTCACGCCGACTTCATGTCCGTCAAGCTTATACCCTACGTTGAACGCGGCGTTCACTTTAACGTTATGTTTCGTTACGCGTTTTTCATCTTCTGCACGATAGCATTTAGAACGGTCGTCCGCACAAATGTCTTTGACATCAACAGCAGCAAGTACGGCACCAAATTCCTTGCTGTTCGACCATTCGTTATCATACGAAACAGACGCTAGGAAACCGAGTGAACCATCAAAACCGAATACGTTATCATAGCGGTCGCCATAGATTATCTTGCCACCAAGATCTGGGTCTAAAGACTCTTCGGTTAACGCGTAATCTCTTGGTAGTTGCTTGAACAAGAATTTGTTTGTCGCAGCAGCTTCGTCCTGAGAAATAGTACGATTGAACAACAGACCGTCTACTTCACGGATATTACGGATCGAAATGTCCGTGCTACCTTTGATGTAATGTGACAATGACTGTCTAAGTGCAGTTGTCATCGCACGCGTGCCATCGTCTTTACCTAACCAATCGTCGCTACCGCCTTCATAGGTTAGACCATTACTCATTTTATCGTTTACACCAGTGCCTAACTCAACTTTAAAAATACGCTCATTAGGTAAGCTTTTCGTACGAATGTTTACGTCACCGCCACCAAATGCTGCTGGCATATTTGGCGAGTACGCTTTTTGTACTGATAACGATTCGATAATGTTTGTTGGGAAAATATCAAGTGGAATGACGTTACGCGTCAAATCTGGACTTGGAACTGACGCGCCATTTAAGCGAACACTTGAATAGCGCTCACCTAGACCACGAACATAAATAAACTTGTCGTTTACAAGTGTTAGGCCTGTTACACGACGAAGTGCCGATGCAGCGTCACTATCACCTGTGCGAGAAATTTGCTCTGCACCCATGATGTCTGCAACGAATGCTTGGTTTTTACGCTCTTCGATTACCGCGCTAGCTGAACCTTTTAGTCGGTTACCAACGGCAACAACTTCTTCGATTTCAGCTTGATCGTTCTCTGCTGCAAATGTTTGAACTGAAAGTGGAGCGAGGAGCGATAGCAAAGAAACGGTAAGAACGTTCTTTTTAAACTGCTTGATTGGTTTCATCTTTCTATCCTCTAAACCAGATTAAGTGTGAGTAAGGCGCAACTTGAGTGCGCCTTTTTTTGACTTTTGGTCTAGATTAGTTAGCGCGAGCCATTGAAGCCGCTACGAAGTCAGCCCACTCGCCTTCTTCGCCTTCACCGATAGCACCGATGTAGCTAACGTCAGTGAAGAAGCTATCACCAGCAGACGCTGCTTGAACTGGTACTACGTTACCGTCTTTATCAGTGATAGTGCCTTTTGTAGACACGCCATCCGCTGCTAGTACGTTAGAGAAGTCAGCAAAGCCGATTAGGTGGTTGTTTGCGCCAGCATTGAACCATGTTTCATAGTTGAAGCTTGCGAGTGAACCTTCTAATGGAACTTTGATTGTTTCGAAGTTCAAGCCACAAGCAAATACTGAGCTTGTGAAAGAGATATCGCCAGCAACTGCGTTTGCATGTACACCAGCTGCGCCTGATAGGTCATCACCGTTGAATAGGTCAAGACACGCTGCACCAGCATCTGTTGAAGAGTCAACGAAAAGCATGTTAAGTAGTTTCGCTTTGCCCCACTCTTTCATTTCCATACCAGCACCAGTACGACGACCTTCTGCACCTTGTTTACCAGTAGATACTACAGTCGCATTTGCGATAGTTGGGAATGATACTGACGTTGCTTTACCTTGACCGTCAGCAGTTAATGGATCTTTCTTAGCACCATCTGTTTCAAAACCATGGTTACCATATTGCTTAGATTGAACTAGGATAAATTGACCTTTACCTTGCCAACCTGTATCCCAGTCAATACCGTCATCCGCGCTTTCTGTGATTACGATGTGTTTGATGTTTACGTTACCACCGAAAATTTCGATACCGTCATCAAAACCGTTGTGAACGTGAACATAATCAACTGTTGTGCCTGAACCTACCGCGTTAAGTGTTAGACCATTTAGCTCATCGCCTTCTACACCAAAACCTGCGTATTTGATTACTACGTGCTTTAACACACCGCTGTTATCGCCTGCATTGTTGCCACCGTAGTGAGAAACGATACCTTCTGCTTTAATATTACATAGGTCGTTTTGCGCAGCTTCTAATGTACATTCGATATTTGGAGCACGGCCGTTAACTTGAACGCCACCCCAGTCACCGATTTGTGCAGTTGTCGTATCATCGCCGTCAATTTCTGCGATACTAGTGAATGTAATTGGCTTGCCAGTTTCACCTTGAGCAAGGATTTTAGCGCCACGAGCTACGCGAACGAAACTTTCTGGTTTAGTAAATGCGATTGTTGCGCCCGCTTCAATCGTCAACGTTGGACCGTTTGCATCGATAACGCCACCTTTTGAAGTATCAACGTCTTTACCGATGAATAATGCACCTTCGAAAATGTGCGCGCCGCCGTTTTTAAGCGCTGGGATAAGGAAAGATGTTGTTAAGTCTTTTGCGTTACTTGCGAAAGCCTGACTGTATACGCAGTTTTTGTTATTTTCGTCAGGAGTACCTTCGAAAGTTGAACCATCTTGTGTATAAGACGCACACTTGATCGCTACTGGAGTTGTCGGTTCAGTTGGGTCTGTTGGCGTAGTAGGGTTTTTTACAGAGTTATCAACACTGTTGTCGATGTTTGTAGGTGTAACATTGATATCACCACCACAACCTGCAAGTACTAATGCCGAAGCCACTAAGCTTACTTTAAATAACCCAGAAAGTTTCATTATATTCTCCAAAATGTTTTTAAATATGAGCGTAAATAAAAGCTGCGACTAAGGTAAATGTTAGGTATTACAATTAGGTTACACTTTCGCGAAAGTTAAATTACACATGAAAATTTTAACTGTTAATATTTTGGAAACATTTGTGCATGATGATGTGACCGCTCAATTTCGAGCAAATATTTAAAAGGATATTGAAATGAAAGTTAAAACTCTAATTGCATTTGCAGCACTAACTCTGTCACAAACGTCTTTTGCAGCTCATTATTGTAATTCATCCGTTGAATATCTAGCTTCTGAGTATAATGGTGTTCGTGCATATACAAATACGAATGGCCGTACAAATGACCCAATGTATATCGCATACAACGATTCTCAGTTTTCTTCAATCTATGCCAGCTTAGTCCGTGCTCAAAGTAACGGTGAAACGGTAAAAATCTATATTTTAGAAGAACAAGATGGTGATGATGCAGCAAGTTGTCGCGACGGTGTTGTCGACTACATTGGTTCAGTCCACCCGCTTTAATTCTTAATTTAAAAAAAGGACCTTTAAAATGAAAAAAGTACTTGCAGTTGTGGCGCTTCTTGTCAGCGGATTGGTAAACGCACAAACAGTGACTTGCTCTGACTACATTGCGTCAATTGACGCACAAAGCGACGGTTCGTATTGGATCCAGCCAGTAAAAGAGGAAACAATTGAACTAAAACCTACTCACCAACATTTCTATAATTATTTGGGACTTATGTATAACGCTATGCAAAGTAACAAAAAAGTTGTCTACACATCTGAAAACGGCGAGAACTCAAGTAAATGCCATGACGCAACCCGCGGTTTGTTCCCTCTTTATGAAATTGTTCGAGTAATTGATTAATCAATAAATAAAAAGCCACCTTTTGGTGGCTTTTGGTGTTGCGATTATTGTTAAAGTAAAGCTGTTCTGAGCGTTTCGGCGTGAAGCTTTTCGCTCTTAACGTATTTAATCCATTGTTGAGCAAGACGTTGAGAACGCTTGTGTTTTTCTGCTTGCTCAAACGCAAGAATAGATGCATCAAAGTTTTGCAAGTTATACTGCGCCATACCAAGTGCAACATAAGCATTAGATTCAGAGTCTAGACCACCTTTTTCAAGTGCTGCACGCGTCGCGTCCGCGGCCAGTTCATATTTCTCTAGGCCGATGTACACCTCTGCAAGACGTTGATCGTATTTACCATTGTCTGTCACTTTTGCTGCTGCAATGAAATAAGGTACTGCTTTTTGATCTTCTTTAGCCTGAACAAAAGCTTCTGCAATGAACGCATTATTTTTAGCGCTGTTTTCAATCACGCCTTCTTTAAGTCCTTTGGAATACGTTGACGCAGATTTAAATGGCAAACCGCTCATTAAATAAGCTTGTGCAAGCTGCTGAAAATCAGATTTCGTTTTAATAAAACCTTGCTGCTTTGCTGATTCTAAAATAGCAAGCTGCTTTTTCTCTTCACCAACTTCACCGTACATTCCACCCAACTGAACCCAATATACTGGTTTATTGTAAAGTTTTACCATTTTCTCCAAAACAGTTACAACTTTGGCAGGCTGATTCATTGAATAATAAAGTGCACGCTGTAAGACCAACCAATTCTCATTTGGAATTTCATTTTTAGCTTCTGTCAGATTGATCGCGATCTCGATATTCTCAAGCGCGTTTTTATAATCTTTCATCTGATAAAAAGCTTGAGACTTCAGCACATAATAATTATCTGCTTTAGGCTTGGTATTAATTTTGTCCCAATCGTTCAGATAATCGATTACTTTTTCGTACTGTTCATTCGCCATCGCAAGCTGAGCTAAGCTAAATGTAGTAGACAATGCCAATGTTTCAGGAATAGCGTCTTGAGCGATAACTTGTTCAAACGCTTCAATCGCTTTTGGTAACTGGTTTTGGTTGTAGTAGATAAACCCGTAGAAATTGTACATCATGGCAATTTCATACGCGTTCATACTACCCATACGCTCTTTTACAGAATCAAGCGCTTCCAAACCACCTTTCACATCACCATCGTCCGCAAGTTTTTGCGCACGCGCAAGCTGGCTGTATACCTTTTCACGAAGTGCTGGTACACGTTTGGTTTTTGTTTCTGCGTGAGCCGTCGCTACATCGACTCCTGGAATAAGTGACACCATTGGTGGCACCGCAAGCATGGCCGAAAAGGCTGCTGCATAAATACTTACTTTAACAATCTTTTTCATCACTACTCACCTAACCATTAATTTGGAAAGAGATTTTGTTTTGAACACCCGCAACTTCTACTGCTTCGCCATTCACAACGCGTGGCTTGTATTTAAACTTTAATGCTGCATCCATAGCGGCTTGGTTAAATAGATCCGCAGGTTCTGCTTCTACTACAACAGGGTCACGAACCGTGCCTTGCTTGGTTACGATGAACTCTACAATTACGTAACCTTCGATACCACGTGACAGTGCACGTCTTGGGTAAACCGGAGCAACTTTCACAATTGGAAGGTACTCACCGTCACTCGATTCGAGCGCAAGACCGCCGTTTAGACTTACATCCGCATCAACACTTGCAGAGAAATCGAAATTATTACCCGTCGCCGCCAGGTTATCACTTTGTGGTGCTGGCGCATCCATTGGTGGTGGAGGCTCTTTTGGAGCTGGTGGCTTCTGTGGTTTACGCTCTTTCTTTTGAACCGTTTCTTCTCTTTTTAAACGGACAAAATCCAAAACTTTACCTTTCGCAGGTTCTGTCATGGCACCTTCACCGCCGGTGATAAGTGCCTGCATTCCCAAAAACAAGAAGAATGTGACTAGACCTGCAATAACTAACGCAACAACGTATCGCATGTCTTCCCTCTCTATGCCTCTTGAGCGGCGATTGAGACGTCATAAGCGCCAGCTGCACGAGCCGCATCCATGACTTTAATCAAAATATCCGTCGTTGCCTTTTTATCCGCTTGGATAACAACGCTACCTTGTGGGTTTTCAGCTTTCAAACGTTCAATGTTCGCTTGAACTGCACGGATGTCGATTTGACGCTTGTTGATCCACACTTCACCTTTGTCAGAAATCGCGACTAAGATGTTTGCACGGTCTTTTTTAACTGCAGTTGCTGCTTCCGGACGGTTTACATCGATACCTGCTTCTTTAACAAATGAAGCCGTTACGATGAAGAAAATAAGCATGATGAATACAACGTCCAACATTGGCGTCATGTTAATTTCTTCTGCTTCTTCTTCTTGCATTACTTTTGCTAGAGGTGATCTCATGATTTAATCCTCGCTTGGACTAGATTAATGATCTAGTACTAATTTATCTTCAAGTAGCTCAACTTCACGTTTCGCTTTACGTTGTAAGAACGTAGCCGCGAATACACCTGAAAGAGCTCCAACCATACCCGCCATTGTCGGGATAGTTGCCTTTGACACACCTGATGCCATTGAACGTGCACTACCACTACCTGTGATTGCCATAACGTCGAATACTTCAATCATGCCCGTTACAGTGCCAAGTAGTCCTAGTAGCGGACATAAAGCAACCATTACGTTGATGTATGAAATATTTTGGTTTAACTGCATACCAGCTCTCGAGATAATCGCTTCTCGAATTTGCTCTGCATTCCAGCTATTGCGTTCTGCACGGTTAAACCAGTCAGCCGTTAATTGCTTTTTGTATGTACGGTAACCACCAAACACATACATAAAGCGTTCTAGTATTAACAACCACATGACGAAGATAAGCAGACCGATGGCCAGGAGAACCTGACCACCTGTATCCAGGAACTCGCGTAGTGCATTGATTGCCTCAATCACTAAAACCACGATTACGCTCCTTTTTCACTTCGCTCAGCGATAATGCCCGCCGATTGCTCTTGAAGGATAAGCAATAGGTTTTTCGAGCGAGTATTCAAAATTGTGTACAAGAATACTGTTGGAATTGCGACGACAAGACCAAGTACAGTTGTAATAAGTGCTTGTGAAATACCACCAGCCATTAGTTTCGGGTCACCTGTACCAAACAATGTGATTGCTTGGAACGTATTGATCATACCGGTTACTGTACCTAGAAGACCTAGAAGTGGAGCAACTACAGAGATAATCTTAATAAGCGTTAGATTACGTGTAATCTTTGGCATTTCACGAAGAATTGCTTCGCTCAACTTAAGTTCTAACGTGTCGTAAGCAACATTTGGGTATTGGTCTTTAACTTTCATAACGCGACCAAGTGGGTTGTCATCACGCGCTGTAGAATCTTTAAGCTGACGATTGATTTTCATGCCCATTAGCATCAACGCGAAGAAACGCTCTAATGCAATTAGAAGAGCAACAAGACCAACACCAATGATTACATAACCAACTGTGTCACCTTGGTGAATTTGTTCTTCTGTTGTAGGCGCTTGAACTAGTAGACCTAGGATTGAACCACCCGTTGGGTCAAGTGCGAAATCCGTTAAGCCTGAAGTTGATTTTTGCAGTTCACCAGCAGTCGCCGTATAACGAGATACAGGTTGACGTGTAAGTTCTGATAATGTGCCAGTCGCTGAGTTGTAGTTAAGGTATTTACCATCTGCGATTAAGTTAAACGCGCCAACACGAACCACTTCTTTCGCTTGCTTCTCGCCACCGTTTACAATCACATCCGCTGTAAAGCGCTTAACTTTACCTTGCTCTGTCATTTCACGTTGTAATTCGAACCATACTTTTTCGATGTCTTCAATTGACGCTAAGCGCGTAGTAGAACCCATCTTCTGCGCAAGCTCACTCATCTCATCGCTACGACCATGGATTTCAGCCGACACTACTGACGTCATGAATTTGTTGCTGCTATCGCCTGAAACTTGTTGAAGGACACCAAACAGCTCTTTCAAAGACCCCATACGCTTAGAAAGTGTATCTGAGAGGTTAGATAGTTTGATTTCATTTTCTTCAAATTGAGTCTCTAGACGCTCCGAGTCTTGAAGTTTCGCATTGCGATTTTGCTCAAGTGATTTAAGCATACTAAGCTGCTCAGACTCTTTTGCTTTGAATTCAGCTTCACGTGCTTTGTTTTCTTTTGTCTGTGCAACCTGACCTTGTTCAAGCGTTTTTAGTAACGCATCTAGGTTCATCGGCTCATCAGCCATCGCTGCTGAGACTCATCGCTACAGATGCTGCGATAATCGCTACTTTTGAAAATTGTTTAATCAGTTTCATAGTGACCTCTTACTCCGCAGCATGAACTGGTAGTGTCAACATATCTGGTGCAAGCTGTTTACGTGCGATACGAAGACCTTTGTTGATTTGTGAAATGTTAGACTCTGGAAGCTCAACGAATTGTTTTTTGTCTGCATCCCAGCTTCCTGCATGTGAACCATCTTTCGTCACATAAAGAAGCTCTAAACGACCGATGCGTAAGAAATCAACTTCACGCTCTTGACCATTCACAGGCAATAAAGACGTGTAAGCTTCGATTGTACGACCGTAATCCATTTCTACTTGGTAAGCTTCAAGTACACGGCGGAATTTTTCACTGCTCGTTACGTCAGCGCGTTCCATTAGCTTTTTAAGGCTGTCTAAACGCTCTGCACGCTCTTTAGGTAAGAAAGGCACGTCAAGCGCAACAAATTGCTCAAGACCAGTGATCATACGAAGCATTAAAGGCGTAATTTGACGCTCAATCACAGAAACTTGGTCCATCGATGCGTTGATAGCGGCCATTTCTTCGATTTGGTTATTAATTTGCTTGGTAAGCTGAGCGTTGTAGACCGTTAAACCGTCAATTTCTTTGTTTAACGTTTTAAACTTGTTTAAACGAGACTGCATTGAATCAGTAATTGAATCGATCTTTGCTTGAGACTTAGAAGCCGACTCATTAATTGCACTGCTTTTATCAATAACAGTATTAAGTTCATTAGCGCCTGCAGCAAACGTCGTTGCTATTGCTGTCGCCAATAACAGGGGTTTCACGCACTTCATCGCACACACCTTAATTAT
>NZ_CP072134.1 GCF_017638925.1 Pseudoalteromonas xiamenensis | reverse complement strand
AAAAGTTGGTAATAGTATCGATGCGTTATTTATTACCGTTGACCCCAAAATAGATACGGAGGATAGATTGAATAGCTATTTATCATCGTGGGGTGGTATTCGAGGTGTAAGGTTTGACGACTATGATGATTTGTCGAAGATATCGCAAGTTTTCAAAAATTATATATTTAAATATTCAGATGGTGAAATTGATCATAGTGACATAATATACGTGATTAAAGGTCGAGTTCTTGTTTTTTACCCAAACTCAAATCCAGACTTTATACGTGATGATGTCAATTTCTTGGTGGGTGAAAAATGAGTAGTTTTAATCAAGTAAATCTAAATGAACAGCTTCTAAATGACTATGTCAAATCAGATAAGCTTATGCTTATCATTCTCGCATTGCATTTACCATTCATCCTTACTCTGGTTCCTATGGGGTTTGGTACACATATGTTGGGTGCTCTACCAGCGTTAATTTTGATTCTACTAAATGTAGTTATATTCTATTATTTTAAAGGGACTTTAGTATCTCGTCTAGCTATAGGTATGTCTTTCATGGTCATGTCAATGATCATAATAATGCAAAGGTTCGGACAGATAGAAATGCATTTCCATATATTTTCCTCACTTGCTTTTCTAATAATATGGAGAGACTGGCGCGTTATTGTTGGTGCAGCTTCTATAATTGCTATACACCATGCCATAAGTGTTCCTCTGCAAAACTCAGGAGCAACTATTTTCGGAAAGAGTTTTATCGTGTTTGCTAGCTCGTGCAATTGGGGAACATTTTTAATACATGCAATTTTTGTTATCGCAGAGAGTGCGATAATAATTTTATTTTGCCTTAGAATGCACCAGCAGTTTTTATTGTCAGCATCTGTCCAGGCATTGCTAGCTAAAGCTTCTGGAGAAAAGGATCTAACAGTGTCTCTTGACCAAATAAAAACGTCTGATAAACAAAGTGAAATGTTCATTAAATCAGTGTCTGGATTCATCGGATTTATTAGAGATTCATTCAGTCAGTTTTCACAGACCTCCCATGAGATTAGAGAGAACTCAGAACATACGTCAAAAATAGTTGTTGAGAATCAAGGGCAACTGGATACTCAAAGACAAAGAATAGAGACAATTGTAACTTCAATTCATGAAATGAGCTGTACGATCTCAGAAATTGCAGAAACGACCGCAAGAACAGCTGATTTTTCCAAAGAGGCCCAAAAAACTACTAGCGATGGGAATAGTATGGCGGAGAAGGCATCTTTAGAAATTGAAAATCTGGTTGAGCAGATTAAAGATATTAAGACGAATGTAGCTCAATTAGTTTTGGATACATCAGAGGTGGCGAAGACAGTAAAAATTATTGGAAGTATTGCTGAACAGACAAATTTACTGGCTTTAAATGCTGCTATTGAAGCTGCACGTGCAGGAGAACAGGGCAGAGGATTCGCTGTTGTAGCTGACGAGGTTAGGTCATTAGCAAATAGAACAAAGTACGCTACAGAAGAGATATACACTGTTATAGAAAACCTCAACTCAAACTGCTTGAGGATCAATGAACTTGCTGAGCAGGGATATGAAAATAGTAATAACTCTATTGCTGTTGTTAATTCTTCAAAAGATTTTATAAGTAAAACACTTCAACAAATAAACAATATTGCTGATATGAATTATCAACTAGCGTCCGCAATCGAAGAGCAACGAGCTGTTTCTACGGCTCTTTCAGAAGAAATGAATGAAATAAATGACATAAATTCAACCATTGTTCAATCTGTTGCGGATTCAAGTAATATTGCTAAGAGTCTGTCTGGCACAGCAGATGACCTGAATTATTTAATAAGTCAAATTAAGATATCTCATACATCTACAATAGCTATGTAAATAGTATGTGGCAGGCTTTTGTGAAAGGCTTATCGATGCCGTTAAGCTTTTCATTTTCCGTAAAAAATACGCACTAGAAACACCTCTTCTAATTTTCGGTCAATAGAATCAAGAATTACGATGCTCATCATTTATATAATGGTAATTTTCGTAGTAAGATTAACTAGTCACTTTGACGTATTTACGCAATCAAGTGGTTTATTTCCAGATGATTATATCTCTGTTGTCTACTGAAAGTAGCACAACACTTTTCTTTTCAGCTACATTCCTGAACCGTTGAAAAGTTATACTCTTTACTAGTTGGTAGGTTGTCGAATAGATTAATTACTAAACAAACCTGAAGTGCGACATCATTACCACTAGAGATTTAACTTAGTAACAGTTAATTGCATATGCATATATACAATTTTGCCTTTTTAAATCTTTTAGCTTACTTCGTTTTTTAATATTTGTTTTTAGTTTTAACTAAAAGAGATAGTCATGATATTTATAAGTCTTTGTGGCGTGATTATTGCTATATAGGTTGTGCGAAGATTAAGTTAAAATACACAGGTGAAGAAGTTGATTGTTTCGAGTAATTATCAAGCTAATACTTATAACTATAGTAAGGCACTGAAAAATAGTAATGACGCTAAAGAAGTTAGTGCTAGTCGAAGTGATAGCTATGTGGCAATTAGCCAGAACGGAAGCAATGCAGTTGACAGAATACATAGTATTGCCGCTAGATATGACGTTAATGATATATCTCAAAAGGAAAGAGTTGAAATGGCGGGTGAGCTTATGGAGAGCGGATTGATAAGTTCAGGCGTGGGCCTGCATTTAGTTGCTCCAAGAGGTATGAATGAGAAACCGAATGACAGAAGCGATTTACTAACCGGAATGAAAGAATCTCTAATAGTAGATAATAGTCCTCTCAATTCTGAGCATATGAAGAATAAGCTTAAAGCGATAAGTATCTTGGAAGAGTTGAAGTCGTTAAGATCAAGATAATACAAATTCTAGTCACCCTTGCTCCTGACTAAACAAAGCGTTATGTGACATTAAAAGGACCTTATTCGATACCATAATAGCTGGTCCTGAGGCATTTTAGCTTAAACATACGGAGAATACTTTTGAATATACTAAATGCACATTCAACATTCTTTCATTCGATAAATAAATATCGTTCGGTTCAGCAGCCTTCCCCGCAACAAGCCAAAGCTGATAGTTCTAATGCAACTATTGAACGCCTATCTGGGAGCTACAATCTACGTTCTATGACAGTAACAGAACGGATCGAGTTTGCAAATAGTGCCATATCTAATGGTGATTTGTCCCTGAAGGAAGCTGGCACAATTCTCCCTATAAATGATCTGAAACGAGTTGATGCGGGAAATGCGGTTGAGATACAACACGTACCGCAGCCACACTTGAAATATGATGTTATCCAAGAGCTAGAAAGTTCTATCGCTTTTCAAAAGCAATTTGGTGACCAAAAAGGTATTGAAATAAAAGAAATTACTTTGGCAAAATTGCTCCACCTATACGAAGGGAAAAGGATATCATTGACGGTATAGCATTGCCGCTCTGAGGCCAATAATTGCCATAGCCACAGTAAATGCATTAAGAGTCATTACAGTTACAGTCATAGGAGTTCTTAGAACTTAATGAGTTGGCGAGTCAACTAAGTAGGATCTAACATGTTGTTATTGGGTATACAAATACAATTACGATATTATCAAACACTTCAATTTTTGAGTAACATGCAGCATTTCTTTAATATGCTTTGTGCAGTTAGTGTTTTGAAGATTCTGCAATAGAAGCGACCTCTACAGTTCATTTTAGAAAAGCTTAGTAAAGCCATTGCGTCAGCAGAAATCTGTTAGGGTTTTGGTATATCAGTTCCATCATGGCGAGCTTTCTCTAAGTTCGGTAAGCCCCTTCAATTTATCCAAAATTACTCGCAAACCATCTGTTTCGTGTTTTGGATGCCCGACAGACTCCTCAAACGCAATAATACTTTCAAAATGCTTTATATAGTCTCTTGGAACGTTGTCAGATTGCCCTCTACGGTCACCGTATACTGCTTGTGTAAGATCACCTCTATTTACACAGGCATGTCGTGACAAAATTGCATGTTGTCCAAAATCTATTTCCCCAGCTTGGTAAAGCTGAAAAGACATATCAACCATCTCTTGATCTGTTATTGAGTTCGGGTCAAAGTTATTAGCAATAGTTTTAACCTCAGAATACCGCTGCTGAGCATTAACACTTAACTGAACAACAAAACTCTCATTTTTCTTAGGACTTTCAGGAAGCGGCGAAGCTTTGTAATGTTTAGACTGTGTTTCATAAATTTGCTGTATACTTTTGTATTGCCCGATTTGCATATGTGCCTCTAAAAGTAGAACGAAGTAAATATCACTAGATTATGCAATAATCGATCCTGTAATATACTTTCTAATTTTTATTTAGATAAAATTTTCTGAAATTATTGTCGCTTAACTGATGGTTTGAGGTGGTAACAATATTCAAAGTGCTTTAGATTTGGTTGGTGATTTAAGTTAAATTTCTGTTGGTTTACTGGGTTTATTGGTATCCTAAAATGGAAGGTTATAAGCTTTTATTGGTAAGGTGGAAGATGTTTGATTTATTTCACCTTGGTTTCACTTGGGTAACATTAATTTTTCTAGTTGTGTAGATTAAATTGTTAAATTTCTGATGTTGAGATTGTTTTCTTCTGTGTTAGTAACGTGGAACTTTTTGTCAAAATTTCTGGACTGAAATGGAGTTTTTATCTATAGGTGCTCGTGATGTATAGTGTGTAGATATAAAGTGACACTATGAAGGTTATATAAGATAAATATCTTGTTGTATTGTGATTTTATAATAGATATTTAGGGTTTCTAGGCTTCGAGTACATTTATGGTTGTAAATTTCTAGGAAAATTTCGTGCTTCCTTTTTCGTGGTAGAAGCTCAATACTCTCAATTCGAATTGATATAATTTTAGACTTACACGCTATCTCTAAGATTAATCGGGAAGGTAGGGCTTAGCATGACTGGAAGTTGTCATTGTGGCAATGTCACTTTGGTGCTCAAACAGAAAATCGAACTGGTAACACGCTGCAATTGTTCAGTGTGTTACCGATACGGCGCTATTTGGGCCTATTTTTCACCGAAGGATGTTTTCATCGATTCGAAAGTGGAGACGCGCACCTATTGCTATGGAGACAAACACATTGATTTTCATCATTGTGTTGTTTGCGGTTGCCTTACCCATTACACCCCTACAGCGATTGGTAATGTGGACAGGATGGCGGTCAATTTAACCATGTTTGCACCTGAGGTGGTGGAACAAGTGCATGTGCGGTATTTCGATGGTGCTAAGTCTTGGACTTTTTATGAAAAGTAGTTGTATTAACGCTCTAAGTTACAAGCAAATAATTGACAGGTACTTTGTGAGCTTGGGTTGATTTAAATCGATAAGTTGTCACAAATCTGTATATGATGGAGATCAAAAACACTTATCCGTCAGTTATGTTTTAATGTAGTCAACAACGGTTTTCACCATGGGAAACTATCACGGCCTGGGTTATGGTCAGTATTTGGTCGGTCGAATCAGCAGTGCCATGAACAGATCTGTTATTGGTGACAGCTATCGTATCAAGGTGACGCCTTTAACGCAGCAAAACCAACAGCAAAAAACCAGCATAGTTGGGTTATGCCAAACAGTGCCTGAAAGATATCACTGCCTGGAAGCAGAGTAGCTATGCCGGCCAGGCCTGCTGTATAACCTGTCAGGCGTACAAACCAATGTAAGGATTGTTTTTTGTGCAGTTGATAGGTTGCAAGCAATGTCCACAGCCCACCCTGCATTTCAACGGCTCCGCCAACACTGTTTTGCAGCGAAAACAGCAGGCTAATGGCTGCTACATCACCATGGGTGGTTGCCATATCTATCGCAGTTAGTGCCATACAACCGCTGGCTGTCATCAGTCCCGCCCAGAGTATTGCTAGCGCGTTGATAAGTTGGGTAAAAGGTGATGCAACACTGTTTCTTGGCGCAGTCAAATTGAAAGACAGTAACAACAGGCTCAATGGAAACAGCAAATAAAGGCCTATATACCAACATCTTATTAGCAAGGGGTAAGAGTTGATGGTAGCTATGGTGTGTTCGACTGAACTGCCTAGATGTGTAAAAAGCAGCAAAACGGCACTGAATCCAAGTAAATAAATGATTCCACATATAAAAGCACTGGTTGGGTATAGCTGGTAGGGTTTCAATGGCCGCTCCGTTTAAGCTGGTCGAGCCACCATAATGCGTTTGCGGTGAATTTTGCGTGAAATGTTGGTT
Source organism: Pseudoalteromonas xiamenensis (assembly GCF_017638925.1). NCBI lineage: Bacteria > Pseudomonadati > Pseudomonadota > Gammaproteobacteria > Alteromonadales > Pseudoalteromonadaceae > Pseudoalteromonas > Pseudoalteromonas xiamenensis. The sequence goes on along the minus strand of NZ_CP072134.1, from coordinate 101,823 downwards.
TTTAATTCGTCTAGGGCAGGCAAATAATATCCTTCCTAAAGCAATTAATCAGAACATCTGGCTGATACCAAATAGTGTACTGGCCAATGTCAATCCGGGAATCATGGTTAATGTGAATAGCCACTGATTTCCTAGACGCCTTTTAGTTAGATAAACTAGCTTAAAAAGAGGTGTCTGTGAGCCATAAACGTTACCCCGAACAATTCAAAATCGAAGCAATGAAACAAGTCACCGTTGCCGGCCATTCTGTTGCTGACGTTGCTCAGCGTTTAGGTACTGCCACACAGTCTTTACGCCTGGATTAATCGCTATGGTCCTGACTCTGAGGAACATCTACAGCAGTCTGCTGAGTCCTCAGAAATTCGACGATTACAAAAAGAGCTTAAGCATGTTATTGAAAAAAGCGGCGTACTTCGCAAGCCACCACGAGTAAGATACGCCTTTATCCGAGAGCATCATCACAGCCACTCAGTGTAACAGCTGTGTCAGCTGTTTGATGTTCATCCGAGCGGGTAATACGCGTGGAGGAGCTGCGCAAAGTCGAAGCGACAACGTGACAATGAACGACTTACAGGTCAACACAAACAATGTTGGCTTGAGTCTGGTGGTGTTTATGGATACCGAAAACTCCATCGAGATCTTGGCGCTGTAATGGACTTGTTCTCACGACGAATTATTGGTTGGTCAATGGGTAGTCGTATCACCAAAGAGCTTACGTTAGATGCTTTATTAATGGCGGTATGGCGTCGTAAACCTACAGGCAAAGTGTTGGTTCATTCGGATCAAATAAGCCAATACACGAGCCATGATTGGAGTGAGTTTCTAAACGCTCATGGTTTGAATGGTAGCATGAGTCGTCGAGGTGGCTGCCATGATAACGCAGTAGCAGAGAGTTTCTTTCAACTGTTGAAACGTGAACGAATAAAGCGAAAAATCTATGCGACCAGGGACGACGCAAAGATGGATATGTTTAATTATATTGAGATGTTCTACAATCCGAAACGACAGCATAGTTCCAATGATGGGCTATCACCGTTTGAGTATGAACGTCAGTATTTTAATGAGGCTAAAAGTCGTCTACTGAAGTAGTGGCGATTCAGATCAATTAGTAAATTCGTGGTATTATTATGAAAATAATATTGGTTATAAATTTCACCTTTTTTTGACAATGCTTTCTGTATTCTGTTATTAATTTATCAACATTGACACCCATTCTAAGATTACATCAACGAGTGTGTTTTGTTCAGTTTTTAATATTTCCCCCAGTTTGTTATCAGGGATGATAACAATTTTTTGCTTAATCAAACGAAATTGGTCATCGATAACATAGTATTAAGTTGAATGGTTTAATTACGTTACATATCAACACATGCGTGTTTTGAGAGGCAAAGAGAGATTCAATACACTGAATCGCCACTACTTAAGTACTAGCTTTTATTTTGTCAATTCTCAAATGTATCTCATAACTAGATAACACATAAAGACGATTTTGAATTCCATCTTTAACTGTTGTGGTCAGGGTAAGTGATGACCCAAGCCACTTCTATGATTAGCATTTCGATGAGCTTACGTTTTATCATCGCAAATTCTCTTATCTCAATTTAAGTAAATTATAGATTGGAACTGTTTTGCTCTTGGATAATTTCTATAAGACTTATTTATTTGCGTTGTTATAATTAATTTCTAATAAATATTATCTATAGATTTCACCTTTTTTTGACATGGTTTTCGATACTATGGTTTTGCTATCTAGAATAGTTTGCTGAGTTCAGCTGCTTATTCAAAGGTTGATTCATGTTATTCCGAGAATGAGGCGCCATCATGGATGATGGCACCTTTTAAGTGCAATTGATATTTTAATTTTTCTAGATTACTCCCTTGATTGTTATCATGGATGATAACACTTTTTGGTTGATAAAATAAGGCTTTTAATCAATGTGGTGGTTGGCTTAAGTGTTCTTTAATTTGTAGGTTAAAGCCTTTGCTTTGTTGTAGATTAATTTTTTTATTTTTTTCTCATAAATATCCAATGCGTCCTCTACCTTCTTAAATTTTAATTATTTCCGTTATGCCCGAGCACTTCAGGTTTTTGATTGCAAAAACCTACTTAAGCTCGAGTTTTCTTTTGTCGATTATCAGAAGCCTCTGATACCAGAAGGGTGCATATAGTCGCATTTGAATATTAATTATTAAGTTAAAGTTAATTTTAGAACTTAACTATTTTACTTTTTGGCTGCATAAGTAAGGATTTGTAGTTGAAATTTTGGAATGGGTTGGCGTTTTTTAAGTTAAAAGTTGTCGATGACATGTGGATTAATAACTTTAACTTGTTGTCACTATTCTTTAAATAATATTTTTTTATGAGTTTCACCTTTTTTTGACAATGTTGTTGATACTCTCCATGTGCTATTCGAATAGTGTATTTTATTTTGCTTCATCTTTGATGTTTATTCAAAGGTTGAACCAACGATTTATTTTTGTTGTTCCGCTTCTAATATCTCCCTGGATTGTTCTCACGGATGAAAACACCATTTTAGTATAATTAAGATATAAATTTTCCTAAAGTTGATATTAGTTGCAAGGGCACAGAAGATTAAATACTATCAGGTGATTGAAAATGATTAAAAATAGAATCGCAAAAAGCGTTAACGCTGCATTGGCATTAGGCGCTGCAACTTCTTCTGTACTTTCTATGGGAGTTTTTGCAGCACAGGAGGAATCCGAAAAAGTAGAGCGCATTGAAATAACAGGTTCTGCAATAAAAAGAACTGATTTGGAAGGGTCTTTACCTATACAAATTATCGATTCAGCAGACATTGAAAAATCAGGCATGTCAAGCGTACCAGAATTAATAGCATCATTACCAGCGATGCAAGGGTTTACAACTGAAGGTGAATCTGTTGGTGGCGGCGGTGGTGGTATTCAAACGGCATCTCTTAGAGATTTAGGAGAGTCGTATACTCTAGTTTTAGTTAATGGTCGTCGTCAGGTTTCAGCAGATTCCGGTGGTGCTGTAGACATTAATGCAATTCCTTTATCTGCGATAAAACGAGTTGAAATCCTGACAGATGGCGCATCGGCTCTATACGGCTCGGACGCAATCGCAGGTGTAGTTAATTTTATATTAAAGGATGATGTTCAAGAGACCACTATAACAGCACGTTACAGTAAACCCAAAGACACATATTCGGCCAACTTTTCAATAACTACTGGTTTTGGTGATATAAGTTCAGACGGTTACAATATTGTTCTTTCGTACAGCCATGACCAAAAAGATAGCCTTCGAGCTGCTGATCGAGACTTTGCTCGAACTGGTTTTGTGCAATTTGAACATGGTGGTCAGGATCTTGTCGCGATCGCGGGTTCTAGCAATGCTATTCCAGGAAATGCTTACATTTCGTACTATGATCCTGATGATTTAGATGGCGATGGCCGATTAGTCGAATCGCTTTCTTTTAACCCATATAAAGAGACGACTGGACAATGCCACTCATCGAGTGCACCATCCGGAACCGCTTGTCAGTTCGATTACACAAGTACGTTAGAAATCCAGCCAGAAAGTAAGCGAGACAATGTTTATGCAAAGGCTGATTTTGTTTTGGCAGATGATTTACGTGCATTTGCTTCTGCTTCTTTGTCCAACTACTCTTTAACGGCGCGAATAGCACCATATCCAACAGGAACGTTTACCTTAGATTCAACTTCCGATCTCGTTGCTGAGTATGTCTTACCTCATTTGACTGACTATCAGAAATCAAATTTGAAAGAAGTCGCTGCAAGATGGAGAACGCTTCCAGGAGGTAATCGGACAGATGAGTTTGAAACAAAGACTGCGCAGCTTGTGGCCGGTATTAGCGGTGAAGTAAGCGAATGGTCTTATGATGCAACTATTTCTCATGGAAAAGCCACGAGGGATAATAATCGCATCACAGGTTATCCACTTGATGAAGAATTTAGAGCATTATTAGCTTCAGGGCAGTTAAATATTTTTGTTCCGCCGGAAGAGATGTCTGAGGATCAAAATAAACTGGTCAAAGGCACAATGTTTAATGGAAACTGGGACAAAACTGAAACGTCTTTAACTTCTTTCGAAGCGAAAGCATCAGGTGTGGTCGCTGAATTAGATTCTGGCAGCGTTTACGTAGGCTTCGGTATTGACTACAGAAAACAACAATATTCTGTCAGTATCTCAGATGCTAATAAAAACGAAGTGGTCTTTCTAGATAGTAAAGGTGACGAATTCGATTTAGAGCGTGATATGTATGGAGCGTTTGCTGAAGTTGTAGTGCCTGTAGTTGAAAATCTTGAAGTAACAGCATCGCTTCGTTATGACAATATTGGAGCGACATCAGACTCAAAGAGAACTGGTGAAAAGACGGTTGGTTCTTCTCAGAACGACACAACTTATAAGATTAGTGCTGCTTATAGACCAACAGAGCAATGGCTACTTAGAGCATCGTATGGCACAGGGTTTAAAGCTCCAACGATGCGTCAAATTGCTGAACCTAGGATCGAGTTTGGTGTCACTAGTGCCCCTTACGATTGTCCAGCCGGATTGCCTGCAGATAAAGCGCAGTATTGCTGGTCCGATAAGTTGCAGTATGATGTTTATCGAGAAGGAAATGGTGACCTTAAGCCAGAAAAGTCTACTCAATACACTTTAGGATTTGTCTGGTCTGGTGATACAGGTACTAGCTTTAGTCTAGACTACTGGAATATTGAAATGAAAGATCAAGTTGATCGCTTGACTCAAGACCAAATATTCTTCAATGCTGCACTGTATAAAGATCTATTCGTTACAAAGATTGATAAAGGAACTGGAAATACTACTTTAGCTATTCTTCAAGCACCTTCAAACGTAGGAAAATCAGAAAATTCGGGCATCGATTGGAGTTTGGATCTAACCAATGAACTGGCTATTGGTACATGGAAATTTGGTGTCCAAGGCACATATATGATCGAAAGCCAAAGTCTACGCGTTGGCTCCGATGACGTGTGGGAGACTAGTCTTGGGAAAGTAGGAACAAATGCAGCTGTTACTTTCAGAAATATTGTTAGAATCACTAACAGCCTAACATATGGCGATTTTACCCATGCGTTGTATATTAATGGTCGAAGTGGTTATACAGATGCTGCTGCAGATATTAGCTTTTATGTAGCAGAAGCAGATAACTGGGATAACGCAGTAGATGGCTCATTAATATTGAAGCATGTTGATGCATATTTCACGATGGACTATCAGTTAAAATATAATTTAACTGACGACTCTGATGTTGCATTTGGTGTTAGAAATCTGATGGATAAGAAACCTCCATTTACTTTAAATGCCTCTGCTGGGCATCAAGTTGGATATGATCCTCGATATGCTGACCCATATGGAAGAACTCTTTATGTACAGGCAAATTATAAGTTTTAGTAATGGTTGAAACATTTACTTTAGCTTTTTGACGTAAAAACATAGATAGTGATGTGGTCAATTATTTTTTGGGCACATCACTATAATGGCGTTTGGGCTTTCAATTAGTTTTAACGTATATACTGACTTCTATATAAAGATGTCACCATAATTAGCTGACCACTACAACTTTAATTTTTCTACAATTATACAAATGTACCTTATCTTTCTTGGTACTTTTTATTTTTTATCTAAATACCTCGTTACCGCGTTGAAATCGAAGTTTTACACCTTCATCGCTTTGTAATAGTTTGCGTAAAGAATAAAACTCAGCTTCGGACAAATTTGTATGCAGAGTGGCCAATTGCATGTTTCTGGCTATTTGGCTAGCGGACGGTTCAATAACTTTCGATTTCTCCGTTTCGCGAATGTTGCTAAAAATAACTTTCAACGTACCGTTTGTTGAGCTGGCAAAGTAAACCGTATTTTCTGTAAACTGGCTTTGCTCTGAATTGCTCAGTAATGCATATCGAGGCAATTTTTGAGTGAGTAGTTCCTGCTTGTCCGGTAATGCAATTGCACCAGCACCAAGCAAATTTAATTGAATAGATGCTTTAAAGTGGTCGACTGACATTGGGCAAATGCCAATTTTTAAATACGCATCATAGGACTTGGTTTTTGGCATTGAATGCTCTAGGCGTTGTATCTTTAGTTCAAAATCACACTCTACTTGATGCGTTAAGGCAGTTCCTTTTTCCGCAAAGCTCCGCAATTTTGCTTGATTGAAGCTAGTGTCAAATGCGAGGTTTGCAGCAGAGGTAAACGATGCAATTACAAATAGGCTAGAGATAATTTTTTTCATAGCGTCACCCAAAATAAAGTGTCCATTTCCCTTAACATGAGACTTGTTGAATTAGAGTTTTCTGTAATATCACAAACAGGAGACAACGATGAAAAAGTCACGTTTTACAGAATCTCAGATCAGAGCTGTGCTCAAAGAAACCGATACGGGTAAGAAGGTTAAAGAAGTGTGCCGCGAGCATGGGATCAGCAATGCTACGTATTACAACTGGAAAGCTAAATATGGCGGGATGGAAGCCTCAGATGTTAAGCACCTGAAAGAGCTTGAAGAAGAGAATGCCAAGCTTAAAAAGATGTACGCAGATGTCATTGATGCTATCAGTGCAAAATTAAAAAATCCCAAAAAAATTGATTTCAGAGTTTTTCAAACCGCCAATTGGATAAGTCAGTTCGAGTGAGTACCAAACTAACTTGAAATTCAACAAGATGCCCATATATTGGTGACACCAATTTACTAATTGTATGGATACATATGTCAATTAAAAATCTAAATCAAACTGTGATGGCAGGTGATATCGTTGTCAGCGACTTCGGTGCTTATCAACATTGGTCATTGGTCTCAGATAAAATATGCGAAAATGGACAGCCTATGCTAATTTCAGCGACAGCTCGAAATCGTACGGTAAAAGAAGAAAGCTGGGAAGTGGTCACTCAAGGAAAACCTACTTATCCAATAAAAGTAACTTACGACCGCCCTATAGTCGCAGCCCTCGACCTCGCTCGTTCACAAATTGATATGTGGAAGTATTCCTTAACTACTAATAACTGCGAGCATTTTGTTAAGTGGGCCGTTGGTCTGGAGGTGTCGTCTAAACAAGTTGTAGCAGGCGTAATAGGTGCCACATTAGGTGCCGCCATTGTTAAAGCGTACGCTGAAAACCCAACGACCATTAAAATGTTGGGCGGTTCTTTAGCGTTGGGTTCTTTGCTAGTTGTGGGTGCTCGAGCTATCGAAAAAAACAGTGATGCGTAATTCTTAAGGCTTATCCGCGTTCGTTGTGGCTGCAGAAAGTAAAGCATCGTTACTGTCTGTGTTGTTTATAATTATATTAGGTTGAATTCCGCTAATTGCGTAACTTGCCGAGTTTTCGTCAGTATAGCGCTCGTTCGGTAACGCGAAAAGCCAACCATTCGGTAGCGTTCGTGGCAACATGTCGGAAAAATGCCCAGCAGTTGCTTGGCCAAAGATAGTTATTGCGGGTGAGCGTCCCAGCAATGCCATAACAAACGTTTCACCAGCACTTACGGTCGCTCGATTCACCAATACAGATAGTTGTCCGCGAAATGCAAAAGACGGATTTGGCTCTACCCTGACCTTGGAAGGCTGGGTCCATCCATAGATTTCTTTTTCAACACTCACAGCCTGCTTGTTATAGGCTAAATAGGGTTTGTCCGTAAAATAAGAAGCCATGAGCAGCGCTAAATTATCCGAGCCACCTTCATTATTTCTGATATCGAGGACAAGATGAGATGAGGTGCCTATTTCGCGAAACACTTCATCTAAGGTGTTACGTAGAAGTAGCTCTTCGGTGTTCCAACTGTCTTCTCGTGCGAATCCAGTGAAACTTCGAATTGCAAGATAGCTTTGATTAGCCGTTAGTTTGGCGAATACGATTTTTTCCTGCAAGCGAGAATGTAATTTAATATCTTTTCCATAAATATTGGATAACGTAGTTCGTATGGATGCAATGTCGACGTTTTCGGAGTCAGAGGCTAATAAATCATTCCCAAAATAGTAACCTTCGACGCTCGGTGCCACGAGTGCAATATGGGGATCTTTCAACGGCTTCACGAGCTGAGTTAAGTGCACAAAGAGTTCATGGGGCGTCATCGAATCAACCCGAGTATGTTTGGGTAAGAATGCCACTTTCTCCTTGGCGTAGGCGTACTGCTCGTTAAAATTAGCAACGAAAACTCGTGATACGACGGTAGGCGCTGAACTCATCGATTTAGTGCACTGGCTAGGAAGCGAACTAATTTTGTTCGCCTGCATATAGGTACTAGTATCAGAACGGTGCAGAACGAGAGAATTTGGAGCATCCCCTGGCACAGCGTACATATTCGCGTTGATAAAACCAGGGATCGTAACGGGGAAAGTCCATGTACCTGCCGTATTCAATTGGCCTGCAGTTAATCCGCTTTTGATACAAGAAAGTGATGTTGTTTCATAGATAGTGACGTCTGAACCGCTAAAATCAAACAAGTAACCATACCCTTTAGTTTGCCAAACCCCTTGCTGCATTGACGGTGTTTGCGCAGCATAAATAGAGAAACTGTTTACGACAAACATGGCCAAAATCATCGTTTTTGCTTTTTTTAACTTCATTTAAGATGTCCGAAAAGGAATAAAGTCCCTAGCAATTAATGTTGAGGTTTTTATTTCGGTGCCAAGCTAGTGCTGCAACTATTAAAAATCCACCGCCAATGACCAATAAAAACAGGTCTGGCTGTTCGTTACTGATGGATTTGTATGTTCCAAACCCAAGGAAAGCGGCAGCAAAGAAGAAATACATCAAGATATTCGTTGGTAGGAGTTTGCCCGAGGTACCAATCCCATAGAGCTGCTTGCTTTTATCTGTAATGATGTTTATTTCGGTAACATCTTGCTGGCAGTTTTCACTACACGCTAGTCCTCGGCCAGTATCAATGGCGCAGGTTATACACACGGCTTTATTACAGGACTTGCAGATCCCAACCGCATCGACATTGTGTGAAAAGCATTTCATCTAAGTCTCTACTCAAGTTGTTATTGATTGTATCAATACCTATAAAGAACACAGTAAATCAATTGGGTACAGATCACAAGGTGTCCAGTCTTAGTTACAGTCGCCCTCAGTTTCGGTCATTGGTTATGCTGCGTTAAGTGCTAAACAGCTAATTAAGAAAATACTTAACTAGTAGCCATTGAATACTAGAGCCGATACATACCAAAAAACTCATTTTTTCTTATGTGTTGATTATCCATGCAGAGATCACAAAACAAGCCAAAGAAATAAGAACACCCATAAATGGAATTTTAAACCAATATGTCTTAGCCAAGACTAAATACAATACTCCTACAGCTACTGGTAGAAGAGAAAACCAAATAGAATTCTTGATAATTTCGAAGTTATTTACAGCCAATGGTATATAAAATGCTGCCTGAGAACTTGGCAGGCTATTCAGAATTGATGGTTTTAAACGCTTCGCATCTCTAGACGCATAGGAACAAACATTGAATATAGAAACATTCTTCCCAATTTTTTCGTCTGTCATTCCATCAAGCTTTACTCTTTGCAAGAACCATTTTCTCCATCGATTGAACCAAAGAGGAAAGTCACTTTCGCCTATGATTTGTTCAAACAGAAGAATTCTACAATCTTCTTTTTCAAATACTTGCTCATCTTCATCTTCAAAACCAGGATTCAGAAAGAGCGCAACAACAGGGGCCGTTCTAAGATTTCCGTTAATTTGACCTGGCGGTACATCTAGTGCAAAAATATTTGTGTTTCTCGACGACTTCTTTGTCATCGGGATGTACGCATTCTTTATATGGGAGCTTTTCCCAAAACTTGAAAATCATAACTCAAATCCTTGATATTGCCTCACAATATGATGGGCTTTATAGTTGATGAAATGCCGCGAAAAGCATCACTTAGCGCGGCGCAGTTTGAACAATAAAAATATCTTTATCCTATGTCGCCACATCAAAACTTAATGTTTGTCATTATTCAACTGAATAATGACAGACCTCTAGGTGACGTTTAAAAAGCGATAGCTACCGGTTCTGTAACAATAGAGTTCGCACAGTGATATGAAAGATGGTGCATAATCGCAGATCTGGAATAATAATGTGTCTACCTTTGTGATGACTAGCTCCCACTTTTATTGTACTTGCAGATACAAACTACTTATTTTCGGCGATAAAAATGTACGAATTGTATTTGTGCCGCCACACTACCATCAAAACAATAGGTTTGTATCGAAAGTTAGGGACAACAAATTACTCTGTTTGAGTTAAAGTATTCCAGAAAAATGAAGACCCCAAATTCCTCGCGTTGTACATCACAAACAAATCATCCCTTTCAAATATCGAGGAACAGCTCTTAGTACAAGATAGTCATTTGTCATTATTCAGTTGAATAATGACAATCCTGCAAAGTCTTCGATAGTAATGCAATAAATAGCTCTTTAGAAAAAATCAGCAAACAGATACCTTCTTTGCAGAAACTACAAAGTTGGAGGATACGGCTAGTCCATCTCTCTCCAGAGGTTTGGAAATGCTATGTGTTGAAAGGAACTGGTTTTTAATAAAAAAGCCTGAAGTTATATTGATGTGCGTTATAGTGATGATATTCCGCGAAAAGAAGCACTTAACGCGGGGGAGTCTGAACAATAAATATATCCTTATGCCCTTGTCGCTACGTCAAAATTCAAGATATGTCATTATTCAGTTGAATAATGACAAAGTTCAAAAGAGTCCGGGCAGAGTAATAAAAGATAGACAAGTGGACTCTAGCAAAAAGTATAGACAAAATGATTTTGAATTCACATATTTTATGAGCTATAACGCTATCAATACCTAATCGAGAGAAAGTTGTGGTGAATTCACGTTTTGGTCCAGTAGTACTCTTATTACTAATAAGTATGCCGTTAAAAGCGACACAGTACTGTGAGTTAATCACAATTCTGAAACACAAACTCGGGAACTTTTGAAAGCGTACGCAGAGATCGAGCTTGCGGAGAATTTAGGTAAGACTAAGCTAGCTGCTGTTGAGAAACTGACTATTAACGAAGAAAGTTCAAGATACGACCTTGTCTTAAATTCAACGATATCAGCCAAAGAGCTACCGAACGTCAAATCAGTATTAAAAAAAGACAATCAACTCTGCACGAGCATTTTGCGGACTCAAAAGAATTAGGCAGCGATGTAACTGCCAAAAATTAGATCAAGTCAATCAAATGAACATAATCTGCACTCACCGTGATACTACCCATTAAGTCTTTAGCTGGCGTTTTCAACGGAGTAGCTTTTTTCCAAGGGACAAAAATTTCCTGAACAGTACCAGTTTCAATAATTCCAAGCAATCGAATACATTCGGTATGTCTTGAATGCGCGGTGAACTGAGCGAGGTGTCTATACAACAAGGATGATTTACTTTCACAAATTACCACTCCAAAGCTAGGTGTATTTAACTCGCAATTTCCCTACTCCGACGAAACATTGTAGCTGTTAACTGCGCATCTTAAAAAATAACGAAGCTCTTCCGTATGTGCGTTCCCGGATAAACTATGCACCTAGCGTTTAATTTAGGGAATTGACTGTTAGTTATTTTGATTCGAAAGTTAAATGTACCGGCCACAAGTCTACTCCTTCAGTTTACTAGGTGAGCTTTTAAGAGCAGCTCCACACTGACAACAGCATCTATACCATACTTGTACACCTTGTGATGAGGGAATCCACTCTCTCTACAAATGGATATATCAATGAGGAACCTCCATCAACAACGACGGTACCATCCAGGTTCTCTCCCATCCCAACGATGTTTTTGACATGATCGACAGCTTGTTTTATGTGTCGTTCAATAATAGGTCTACAATCAAAGATGACCTGCCCATCTTCTTGGTGTAATGGAAAACTATACTCAATGCCATAAATAGAAAACTTTCTGGTGCTAAATGCAGTATTGATTAGTTCAGGGTTTTGGAATGGCTTTGCTAGGTCTTTATCTGACTTAAGATATTCAAGACAATCTTTAACCAAAACACTCGTACCAAAATCAGTGGCACCGGACAATTCATAATTAGGCTTTAAGTTATTCACTACTAGATAATCAAGGGTAAGGTATCCTATGTCTATTACTAAAAAAGATTTGTTTAGCAAGCACTTTAGACTCGCATCCGCATCTACCGAACTAACATGGTGGAGCAGACATGCAAATGGCTGAGTTCCTCCCCAAAAATTACGACAAACGAAAGAATTAATTTTTGATACTAACTATTCAATAGTGCTTATAAGCTTATCTTGAAGATTGGTCCGATTAACAGGAAGACCTAAAGCTAAAAAATCGATGTCACTGTTAGGTTGCAACATTAGAGCACCTATGAGCAAAGCTCGATATTGTTCAGAACTGATATAAGAGTCATTTAAGTTCCTATGACTAAGTGTAGGTGTAGCGATATCTACATTAGGACCAACTTCGTACTGATCGTTTTCAATCGTAACTACCACGTTTCTAGTATCTTTCCCGGGTTTGAGTAACCCACCAGCCAATTCAAAGGATTGATTAACAGATGGATAGGTGATCGAGTTACAATAAGAACTACTCGAACTAAAAACCACCGTGGTAGTGCCGTATCCAACTTCGACAGATACAACTTGATCTCTCGCTTTACCTTCAAACAAAATTTTTTTATGCCAGACTCATATGACCCCACAAGAAATAAACGTCTAAAACTTCAATATGCCGCAGATGAACCAAAAAACCATAAATAAGCCAAAAAGCCACAAATGAGGCGCTTGCCATTCAGCGCCTGTGATTAAAAGCCGCATATAAACCAAAAAATACAAAAATATGTCACTGCACTATCAATGCAGGTGAACGAATGCCGTAAATAAGTCAAAAACCGCACACATGCGGCAATTTGACTTAAGTTTGGCTTTTCAATAGTAACCTTTAAGATTAATAACAGGGTGACAATAACTCAGCAAAATTTTGGAGTTATTTTATTGCGATTTATTTCTACATCTATAAATTATCAAAATGTGCTTAAAGCACAAAATCATATTAATGCTTTATAAAACAAACAAATAGAAAGCTAGGGAAAAGAAAAAGCAACAAGAGAATGTGCTTAATAAAGCACTAAATATACAAAAAACCTAATTTAATGCACGAAAGTTGATTAAGTTCTTGTAATTAAATAGGAAAATCAAGCAATGAAGAGTGCAATTGCAACAAAGAAGGGGTTAGCGCAAAAATTTTTATGAAAGTGCCGAAAAGCCTTCTCTAACAAGGCTTTCGGGGAAAATTCCGATTAGACAAGAAGTGCACAAATACACCCGTTTGTGCTTAGAAATAAAGTAATACACATATGAAAGAAAAAATATATACGCGCAGCTAGCGCAATTTGAAGAAGAGAGTATTCAAGACGAACGAGTTTTTGGATTATTAGCACTGCTAGAAGGATTGTTAACCTGCGTAGACCCATCGATGTCAAAACACATTGTTATCCTTCCAAGACTGCTCGTGCCGAAACAAAAAATTTCACGTGGCCTGGATGTAATAGAAAATACATTAGCTCAAGGAGTAAGGTGGCAAATGTACAATTCGATGATCCCAAAGCAATTAAAAAAAGTCGTTGATATCGATACAAGAAAGTTCAAATCAGAAACGGTACCCAAGGATGTCCAACAAGCAGTTTACCAAATAGCCAAAGACGCACACTTCTGCATAGAACCACTAACCAAATATCTGCAATGACACTAGAAAAGCAGTAAGAACATACAACATTTTAGCAGAGCAAGGATTTGCACCTCCAATAAGAGAGTTTAAGTAGATGAGTCGAATAACTCGCAAAAAAAAGTATCTTATTTTGAAGTCAGTAAGATATAAAAAAATACAATATAGCCGTACTACTAAACGGAGAAAAAGTATGGCTGCAAATCGAAGTCCCAAGCATCGTCACAACATTGAAAATACAAACACCAACTGTCCACTTCCCTTAACATGAGACTTGTTTTATTAGAGTTTTCTGTAATATCACAAATAGGAGACAACGATGAAACAGTCACGTTATACAGAGTCACAGGTCGTGTAGATCTTGAAGGAAGTCGAAAATCGGCGGCTCAAAGCAATGTTCGCGGATTTAAGTTTGGAACACCGGATCCTTAAAAAAAATCGTCGAAAAAAAGCTGTAAAGCCAGCGATAAGGCGTGAGCTAGTTGATTATGCGCGAGAGCAGCATGGTGCTAGTTTACGTCTTGCATGTCGCGCTGTTAGCATCAGTGATTCAGTCTACCTTGAGGTTTAAGTTCAAAAAAGCGATAGAATTCACACAAGATCCATAAACGACATCGGGGTTACGAGACCCCTTTGCTATGTCCTATACCGTCTAGTATCGGACATGGTAAAGACGGAGAACATGAATGTTCATTTGTGTAAAATCTTTAGACACAGAATCGGTCTAAAAATGCTGAGTGTTTAAATTCTTTACACTTTTCTCAATAATAACATCTTGTACCTCATTGTATTTTAATGGTATTTCTTGTGTTTATATATTGGCTCATATTTTGCTGTACATAGGTGTCATTGCAAAGGAGAACGTGACATGAATACAAATGGGTTAACAGAGAATCAGAAACTGACGATCACACTTTATCTCGCACACCCCGTGCAGGCTTACATTATCAGCCTGGCGGTATTGGGGTTGGTTGACGGCATTGCGTTCCGCCTCACAAGTGAAATTTGCGCTGCAGCGTCGCTGATCATATTTGCACTGGTTGGTATGCCTTCTATATTGGATGCGGCATTTGATCCTAAAGTGGGCCTCAGACAATTTGTGCAATGTTGCATAAAAAACAGCTACAGAACCCTTTTCCGGCTGTTACGTTAAGTTATGACTCCTTCGATTTGTGTCCACTCATTTTGTGGACACGAGCTGGGCCGGAGAAAATCCCCATTTCAAAAAATCCCTCAATGTGCCCTAATCCTCTGACAATTCAATTTTACCTTTTATTTAACATAATAATATAAGTAGCATAAATCTATGTTTACAACACCTATTTTAACGTGTATAAATATACAGTGTAAATTCAGCAATATTGAGACAATAGAGATTTTCCGTAATTACGGTTTTCGACGGGACTTTGTCCAAAACAACGAACAACAACCAGGAGCGGAGCTATCATGTCCGATACCCGATTTGGCCACTTAATCGAATTATCACCGCGGCACCAGGAGATGCTCATGCCTGCCAGCACCGATGTGGTGATCCATGGTGACGGTTCCTCCCGTCGGACTCCGGTCCGGTAAAATCCTGCTGGGCGACATACGCTATGACCCGACCGATCCGGTGTGTCTGTATTTAGCCGATCTCACCTCCGAAGAATCCCAACGCACCATGTATCGCTGCCTGCGTCAATTTGCCCGCTGGTTCTGCGATCATGACGAGGCGCTGCCGGAGTATGTGCACTGGCGTGAAGTCCGCCATGCAGACGTTCTCGAGTATCAACTTTACCTGCAATACAAGCCGGTGCCGACCGAAACTCCCGGTGCGACACCGACGACCAAGGCGTTAAGCCTAGCCACACAAAACCTCTATGTTATCGCGGTGCGCAATGTGCTGAAAAAGGCCTGTCGGATCAGCAGCGTAGTACCGCATAAACGAATCGATGCGCAGGTGTATCAGGAGATCTGCGAAATAAAACTACGCGCCGGAAAACGTCTGGCCAAGACCCGAACCTCACCGATACCGAATTTGATGTATTCTGGGACTCATTTACCCAAGGGGGCCGACAGCAGCACAATAAAAATATCCGTGACCGGTTCCTGTTCCTGGTCATGATCGGCGCAGGGCTGCGGGTGAATGAATTGGTCACAATGGACTGGCCGAATAACGTGATCGATAACTTCGGCACTATTCGGATCATTGGTAAAGGTAACAAGGAGCGTGAAGTGCCGCTCAATGCGGATGTGGCCAGCGCGTTGCGCGACTATATTGAGCAGCTTCGGGGTGACGGCCCGGGGCCGTTGTGGCACCCAATCAGTAAAGCGGGTCAGCTCGATGCTGGACGTCGACTGACCCCCGGTGGTGTACGAAAGATGATGCGGTTCCGCGGTTGCGAACTGACGGAGGTGATCACCCCACATTACTTGAGGAAAACCTTCGGTACACGTTTATTGCAGCATGGCGTCGACATTTTTACTGCTCAGGAGCTGCTTGGCCATGCCAGTGCCGATACCACGAAGATCTATGATACACGGGGCAAAGAAAGGAAGGTTGAGGCGGTTAATGTACTGGTTCGTAAGACTAAGACACTGTAACCACATACAGTTGGTGGTTGAATTGAAGCGTTGTAAAATGGCTTTATAACAGCATGTTGGAATGACTACATGATCACAAAAGAAGAAGCGATGGCCAATCTGCCTTACATCGAGGATAAGGCCATATATCAGGCTGTCAGCTTGGCCTTGTGGTTGCTCATTGATAAAGGTCGGCCGTTGAAAGCGTCCGTCGATATAGCCGCGGGTAAATTTACCGCCCGACCAAAGGTAGGGATAGAACGTCTGATCCGTGAAGTTGTCCCGGCCGAATTTTTTGCTGTGCGCCAGGCACCGGTAAAAAAGACTATCGGTCACCGTAATCAGCGGATGGATGCAATGACGGCTCTGTCGAATAAGCATATGGCTTCGATAGCAACCGAACCGGATAAATAGTCTATTTTCAGTGAACGTTTTAAGGCGCCGGCCAGCAGGTTTCATCTTTTGCTTCCAGTGCTGCGTCCTCGCTACTGACCAAGCGTCCGAAAAAGCACACCCATAACTCCATTAAGGAAATGTGGAAATTTTCTCTGGGTGACATATCGCGATATGGGTCATATTGCTTTACCGCGGGTCGGGAAAGATGAAAGTTTGTCGGAGGTAATGACCGAAAATTCAATGCTGTGGAATTGCAAATTATTTCCCTTTTGACTAGTTATTATCGTTAAACATCTTCTCCTATCAAGCAATCTTTGTAATTTCTTAAGTATTTCGGCATGGAGTGCATTTATCAGATTGCCTACCAATAGGTTAATTTTTAATTAAACAAATGTTATTTGCTTAGTAGCTTAGGTATGTCCGTGGTATGTTTGTTTTGCGTACAACTCAAGGAGAGATAAATGCGTAAAACTATTTTAAGTTCAATCATCTATTTGACTGCCATTAGTGTAGCCCATGCAACCACATTAACCTCAGGTGTTACAAAAAGCGACACCGTATCTAAGGGGCAGTGGCAGCATTACCAAATACCTGCTTTGTCGGATCAAACCAGGCTTACAATTGCCCTTACTGGCCTCAGTGATGATGCCGATTTATATGTTCGTAACGGCAGCCAACCTACTTTATCCAGCTATGCTTGCAGGCCATATAAAGAGGGCAAGACAGACGAAATATGTGGTTTATCAGTTATAGCTTCCAGTCAGATCCATATCGGGGTGTATGGTTTTCATGCCGCGTCGTATGACCTAAAAATAAACTTGGGAAGTGATGATAATGATCTGTCTTTTCCAGCTACGGGAACCGATTGGTATGCCATTATTGGTAGTGACAATCATACTTCTACCGGAGGTTATGAAAACATGGACGATACTTATGCAATCGATCTGAACCGTCCATCCAATAACGATGATGGACTCCGTGTAACGCCTGTGGCCAATGGAACAGTCATAGCAAGAAGCACATCGCTTGGCTTTGTACTCGTTCAGCATGATTCAGTTCTGACATTGGGGGACGGCACGACACAGAACCCTTGGTTCTCAGGATATATGCATATGAGTGGGACGTTGCCAGAGCTGGAAACGGTGGTTACACCGAACTCGATGCTGGGCAATATTTCTAATGTCGGAGCTGGCTCTGACCATCTGCATTTTGCGATTTATTCTGGGGACGCGTCGGATATTTCTGGGATGACCAGTATTGATATCGGCAATAAGCTGATTGATTTCTACCGGCATAACTTATCGAAATGGTATGAATGGTGTGGGAATACCTCTTCGGCGACACACGTAGTAGACAGACCATGGTGGGATAGTGACACGGCCCCGTGTCCATACCCAACCAATTAGGTTTTTTAAGTTATATAGCGCCCCCATGGGGCGTTTTTCGTTCTTTCAAGTTAGTAAAAATGAGATCTCGCACTGATTCTAGGCTGCATAAAATGGACAATATTTTAAATAAAGTCTGTAGGTTTTTTGTATGAAAAGACTTTATGTTTAAACCAAAAGAATGGTAGGCACTCGGTTGTATTTACTACTCACCCTGTTCAGTATGCCATACACAATTAGGAACAAAAATGTCAGCACCATCTCTGAAATTAACATCTTCCACAACAACACTGCCAACAGTTTTGCCATCAACCTTCATATCGCCCAAGACTTAATATGAGTACCTGTCGTCGCGGCGCAATATCCGGTCGGATCTGTTCCTACCAGAGGGCTATTCATAATATACGAATACGGGTTCAGCGACTGCGAGTTTGCAGGGCTTTGGATAAGCAGGTCCACCGATATAAACCGACACAGTTTGTAATCGTACACTCGACCGCTCATATGAAATAGTTATAAAAAAGCCGACATCAAAGTCGGCTTCCTCTGTTCTACATATCTATCAAGATCAAGTTGTTACTTCCCAGTGTTCTTGCACTTCCTCTAGCAGAATATTTTCTTGTGCTTCCTTTGCTTCCGCATCAGATAACAAATCAAGGAAATAGCTGACAGGGTTATTTCTCTCTAAGCTTTCCATGTACAGAGATCTCAGTGCAGCATCTGTTGTACGAGGAATATCAGATTGGCTTTTCTCATAACGAGCAATGGTTTGTTCTGAAACACCAAAACGATTTGCTAACACTTTTTGAGACAAATTCAGTTCTATACGAAGAAACTTAAATTCTTCGTGTGTTAACGGCTTACTACTATCCACGATGCTTTCAGCAATTGCTTTATGTAATCCATTCATGTCATCAATGCTGGTATACTCCTCACCGTCAATTTCTTCTACGGTAAAGCCATTCTTTAAGTAGACGTTGGATAAACCACTTTCTGTGTAATGGTACATAAACTCTCTCCTAGTCAATCCAAACAGTCACTAAAATCGACTTCGGATCGTCATGATGATTTTTTAACGCAACGGTGAGGCTCTATCACTTTACCCGCTGCCATTCCTTTCAAATTAAATTTCCAATTTCCGTTTGGCTCTTCGTAAGGGCCTTCTCTAAATACAGAGCGTTTGCTCTTTAGCAAAGTCAAAATTTGACCGGCTGTTACACCTCGTTCAATCATTCGCTCTTTAACGTGTCGGCTCCAAATGATTCTCCCCGTATGGTTTTCTGCGAGATCATTGACTATTTTTCTAGCCGTCACTTCTGTTAAAGGGAATTCATTAACCCCTTGGGGCTTACCTTTACTCATTAAGCACCTATCAATTTGATACCTATCATTCTGATAGGTTTTGACGGTATTGTCAATCTAGTTCCACTTCCACCACAATATAAAAAGCCAGCAAGATGCTGGCTTTCAGGACATTTTTGAACCTCAAAAACTAGTCTTCAGCTGAAGGGTGCGTCTTGTTATACACCTCCTGCATGACATGGTGCCCCAGGAACTCCAGGACAAGTCGCATATCTGCGCCGTTGTCGACTATGTGTGTTGCGTATTGATTACAAGAGCCACCTTTGCCGACATCTACCAGCTTGATGTACTTAGAGACTAATTCCGAGAGCTGATTGAGCCAGTAGGGCATTCCGTTGTTAGCCAAAAATTATGTTTCTCCTGATTCCATGCTGACCGTAAATGGTGCATTGACCAGAACCAGCTGTACTTCGTTTTGGTTCAACACTGGCTTGAGCAATCTTCTACCAAGACGAGGGCGTTCAAATTTTAAATAAGTTCCGCTGATGGCTGAATCGCGATTTTCCGAAAGCACAATTTTCCCATATTGAACTACAAACAGCCGACCGTTTGAAATGTTCAACTCCCCCGTGAAAAACCCTACCTTTAACCATAGAAAATCCACATCTACGTCTGCCTGCTTCTTATTCCATTGTTCATTAAATTTAGCTTCCATCTGACTAATGTTGGGGTTTTGGAACTTGCTCACACCCCAGTAAAAATATGGTTAAGAACATGGTCAAAATTAGCACTCGCATTAGTTACGCTCTTTGTTTCGTCAGAATGTTATAGTCATGCAACGAGATGGATTTAACGCCACCGATTAAAGCCCCCTCCATGACAAGTGGGTTCTTTGCACTCATTCGAGCAGACCAGCAGACTTAGTTTTTTACGACGGCACGAGCAATGACATGCTGTGTGTGTTTACCCGTTCTAGCCAAAAAGATAGCGACTGAGTGCCCCGGTTGAATCATTGTTTTGCACGGCGTCCGTTCGAACAGCGGCCAGCACCCTAAGTTAAGGATGGCTCTTTTGCTGATTCTAGAGCATTCAGGGGAGTGCCGTCTTTGCAGTGACCTGTGCTCTTTACCAATAAATAGTGTGTATTTTCTTTCGACATGAGATGCCCTTACTTTCATTAGTGATGACTTCAAAGTATCACGGATAAAAATAACGCAAGGCTCAACACCCTATGTTTTCACAAAATGATTAATTCCTTAAAAAAGAGGTTTTATTCCGTCAGGCGAATTATTCCTTTCCATATAATGATTCTGTACTAACAAAACCATTTTAATTGGGAAAATTGTATGGATTTAGAGCAATTAATTAAAAATTGGAGAGGTCAAACTAAAGCACAGCAAGAAGGACTCAGTGCGAAAGTTGCATTGTCGCATGTAGACCGGCTAAACAATGTCTTTATGTTCAAAGTACTTTTCACGAACGAACAAGGCACAGCTGTCTGGCCCCACAGCTTTAGGTGTGATCAATGGAGGACAGTGAAAAAAGAAATCAACAGCATCTTTGGCGATAGCCTAAAAATTTCTACTGACAATGTGTATTTGATCAGCGATATAGACCGTATTCCTGCGGACAACATTGTATATTTGGACTTAGCCAGGCGAGCTAAGTAGATGAAACTTGATGCCTTTCTTGAAAGCTCTGTATATCGGTTGGTTGATCTGGGGCAAGAGCCGAAGTTCGCGATGAATATTACCTCATTGAAAGAGCATGATGTTTATGAGGTTCTCTGCCTTGCTTGTAGCGGAGAAGCTAGGTACACCAAATACAATAATACCATTCGGTGTCGTGATTGCTCTAAAGTGATGACGGTTTATGAGGGGTTAGCTCGATTGTATCCTGAGAAAAAGCAAAAAGGACTTCTAATGCTTTTGCAGTCACTGTCTGGTATTGATATCCCAGAAATGTATTTCTATGAAGATTTTGACTTAAACCGGGGGAACGTGAGGCGTTTGAACGATTAGGGATCCAAGGCGCTCACTGGACATCGAGTCCCTTTTGTATTTGTCACCCCTGAATCCTTGAAAGACATTAATAGCTATTTGGTGGACAGTGTTGAAGAGCACTGTGGCGAGCTATGCTTGCTATGGATAACAGATTCTACCGTGGAAATTGTTAATGCATTTAATCCTACAACCCAACCGACATGGCCAGCCGCTTTCATAACTCACTCGGTTATTCAGTCACGAAAGTTAAATCAACTCGTCGTGACCCAGCCGTGGATAGCTGCAGCACTCAACAATCGCGAAGTACCTGCAGTTGCTTTACCTAAGGATCCGTGCTCAAAGACGATTCATGATGTGATGGCACTGAAGTACGAGAAAATTTATTACCTTGACACCGATATTCATCAATTGCCCGACCAGTTACTTAAGTTAACTCAAGGAAAATTGGAATTCATTTGGAACAAACCTACCGCGACTTTCCCTGATGCTTTACACAGACTAAGTGATAAATCTCTACGCACAAATCAGTTCTTTAGCGACCGTACAACAGAGGTGTTCGAGTGGGCCAAGGAACTCGTTAATGGCGGATGCTCAGGCTCTGTGTAGTTAGTAAAGCTGAGAGAACAATATGGTATTGACGTTAAAATTAGAAAAGTGAAGTAGCTATGCAATTTTCAAAGAAAGAGACAAGGCGCATCAAAGAGCAGTTCGACGCTTGGTTAAACCAACGTGGTGATGATATTTCGTTGAGTGAGGTGTTTGACGCAAAAACTGCCTTAACCAAAGAATTGTTTTTTAAGCATGTACTCGTTCATACGTGTATGCATTCCCCTATCTTTAAAGCAACGAGTACTGAAGTCCAGCCAGAACTTGAGCGTCGGCTAGCGGAAGCAACAGAGACCTTCTCATCTTCGCATGTTTGTAAGCTATCGGGAGAAAAAATAGTCGAACGAATGGATGGAGCCTTTGAACAGAAATTACGACCATCCTCTGCCAAAAAGTTAGCAGGTACAATAATGGATATTGCCAGGTGGCTTGACCAATTCGAAAAAGATGCCGCGCTAATACTCACGATTAATCGATATACTTCCAGCCCACTCACAAGAAACCGATTGCCCTTGGTATTGTGTACGCGTATTCTCGGATTAAGCTTAAGCTTTTAAAACGCTTGTCTCATGTTGGCAAATATCGGCTTTCACGACTTTGGAAGCGTGAATAAGTCCACACTACAGAGACTGCATGAGTTAGGGTTGATCCCAACTGAGAGTCCCACTGCACAGCTACCAATCATCGCATTAGAGACCATACAAGCTATAGCGTCTATGGTAAACAAGAAAACCGCATATGTCTGTGAGGTTCTTAAGCAACGCTAGGTGAACTAGTACGTTTTGGCGATTGTTGTCGGTACCGTTGCGATAGCGTAATTCAGGTCTTTACGTCAAACTAAAACGACTTAACTTGCTTTGTCATAGGAGGCGATATGAAAGCTCTAATAGGAACTTTAGCAAAGTTGATAAAAGGCGACCCTGAGGGTCATAAACAATTAAGGAAATTTATTGCGAATGGTTCAACTGAATTTGTCGTAATCACACTGTCGAACGGGAAAAAATATAAGATATCGACTCGCTCCCCGAAAGAACGTGCCGTATGAATATCGCTTTCCCAGCTTTTTTTATCGATCACTTAGCGAGAAAACCCAGTGCTCTTTAGTCGCTTTAGTGATATGTTTCCTTAAGTACATGGTCATTTTTAAACGTTTTTTCTTCGATTCTTCCTAAGGTGAAATTGATTTAAAAATGTACTAGAATAGATTGTATGAACTTAATAAGGCCAGATTATGTCAGCACACATCAGCTACGCAATCGTAATGGTCAGTGGATTATGTTTTGTAACTTTAGCTCTATTTGTTACAAAAAAAGTCGCTGATAGACTAGATAGAAAAGAAAATAAGGTAACGCACAAGTAATTACCTGTATCCCATAGTGGGGGGCTCTCCACTATGGAAAGTCCTCCTTGTTTATGTCTGTAGGAGAACATATGAATACTCTTTTTCTACTCATCACTTCAATTCTTTCTAAAATTCTCACATCACCACAAGAACCGGAGCTAGCAATCCAGCTTACGTCTAAGGCCGACTGCATGGAAATTCTTTATCGCATTAGCGAAAGCACTCAGCGAACAAAGCAATGCATTGAACGTGTGGAAAGAATGAACAAGCGAGCAACAGAAATTTTAGCTCGAAATTAGACAACGCTTTGCGTTGTCTTCCCTAAGCGCAGTAGAACTGTATTTAGGGAAAATAACGTGAAGCGGAGTTACTATGCAAACAAACAATATCGTGCATATGTTTAATGCACATACTTCAACTAACATAGTTGGCCATATCCCCGCTTTGCAAAATCGCATTCGCGAACTGCAAGCACAGCTCCCTTTCCTCTTTCGTCAATTTCATTTCTTTAGTTTCGCCTTTTGAACTCTTCCCTGTGGCTTGAGAAAGTCGTTTATACCTAAGAGCCAAAGCTTTACTTCAGTAAGCATACCGATGAAGTGTTGAAAACGCATCTAGTAGCTCTTGGTGTTGAGCTTCAATCGAAAGACCAATTTCAATTCGTGAATTGATGTGTGTCACGAGAAGTTGTATCCCACTAATAAACTCAGTCAATACGTTTGTATGGCCTATTTGTCGAGCGCTGAGTAGTGCAAAATTGTCAGGGTTCATATCAGTTACTCTAATCATTGGAAGGTCACCTTTGAACATAACATCAATCTACATAGCGCAAATCTCAGCAAGTTATTTGTCTTACTGCACAAATCAAAAAAGAAGTTTCCATATTGGGTTGTAAATAAACTGCTGACAATTGCGTCGAGTAAATTAACAATTCTCACTGAACTAAAAATCCACATTTTAACGCTCTCGTCATGACCTTAGGGTACATAAGGGATAATGCAAACGCCTGAAGAATATGAAGTGACCAAGCGTGTACTTAAATTGCTCAAATTGAACAAGAAGCGCCATGGTATAACTAAAAGGAGTTTTTTGAAAAGCTTGGTATCGGTTTGACTACTCTCGATGATTATCTAAATGGTACGAGTTCATTTCGACCTCGGAACATTGATGAAACTTTCATCGATACTTAAAGTAAAACTCTCCGACTTACTTGAAGGAACCTAAGCATTTTGTCAGTTAGTAAACGAGGATCAAAAAAGTGAAAAAAGAAGAAGATATTAAGAACTATGTTGATTAACCACTGTCACCTGGTCGCTGGTGGTGGTTCTAAAGTCCTACCCGAACGAGGTGGAACTGAGTTAGCTAAGTTGAGTCCAGATATCCCGCCACCTCCACCACTTGTCGAAGAACTAACAAGCAATGGATAAATTATGAAGCCAATCTATGCCCTTCTTATACTCGCTGCTTTGATTGGCGGCATTGACTTATTGTCGATAAGTCAAGCAACTGGTGCAGACTACAGAACCGAGCTTTCGTACGTATTGGGGTGAAGCGTGTTGTTTTTCCTCAGTAAAGAAATGGCCAATATTCGCTCCATTTTAGGTTTGATGATTTTTCTAATCCTGCTTGAAGAAACATTATTCATGTTCATCTACTCCGCTTACTCGGTTTTACCCTCGTTTGCAGCAGAACTATTAGCCTTAGGTGCATTTGTGCTCCTGGACTGGTTGGCTTTCTTCATTTTTAAGAATCGCTGGTACCTAACAATACTAAGTATTAAATGGTTAACCCTCAGTGAAGATAATGCTGGGAAGTACGGACCGCACCCTGTAGATGCTCCGCTAACCGGGGTTTTCCTCATCATGTGGATTTACAGCCTGCTAACCTTCATAGAGGCTTTCGCTGTGGAGTTTGCGGAATTCCCAAATATGAACTTCTTCTACGACACAATCAATGGAGTCCGGTCGTTCGGCCTTGGATTGGCGGTGGCCATAAGCGTTGGCGGCTTTATTAATTCGTGGAAGCAACGAGCGAAATTCCATGAAGTAGAACAACAATAAAAGCGGCTAAGCCGCTTTTTTTCATTTCAAATTAGCCTGTAGATATCCTCACCCTACTTTTTAGTACTTTATCGAGTGAATAGCTGCCGCTTAATTTATTGGTATCAAACTCCCATTTGCCCTGCCTGCGCTAAAATGCAGCCACGCACGCTTTCAGTTCAGCCATCATCTTCAGGTCTGGTTTACCTGCTGCTTTTTCACCACCATTGCGTCGTGGGTTCTCTATGACTTCCAATAGGGAAGCTTTGAGTTTGCTCAAATCGGGCGTAATTAGTTGAATGCTTGATTGGGCTTTACGTAGTTTTCTTCGTACTTCATCTATTCGTTCGTTTACAAAGTTGTATTCAACACCTTCCCCTCTTACAGGGAAAAGCTTTGTATACATACAATACATAGCAACAGATGCATTTTCATAATTCGTAGCCTGAACAAGAAATTGGTATCTTTGAGAAGTAATAGTAGCACCAGAACTTAACGCTACCCCTGTAAGAGCTGTTTCTATTGACTTGGAGACACCACCAATCACACCTAACACGCCCCCGGCGAACGTTAAATCATTTGAAATGTATTCGTTGCGACGAAGCTTATCACTGTATTTTTGATAGGCGTCGCCATATATTTTTAAATTTTCAATTGCCTCGTCAATGTCGACTGCAGGCATTAACCCCCCTCGTTTATAATCAGGTGTCCGACGAACTAAGGTACCATCACTCTTTTCTTCTAGAGCGCTCGGTTCTTCAACAGGTAATGGGTAATAGCTTGCACAGCCAGATAAGAGAGACAACAAAGCTATAATGGATACTAATTTTGAGTTCATGGACATGTCCTTATTTATATGACGCTAAACAATGTTTAGCAACAATCCTTGCTAATGGCCATTAATGGGGTGCAGATTAGCGGCAAAGAAAGTGAAATTCGCCTATCTAACTGTGGGTTAGCAATAGTTTAGATTCTGGTTGATTTTTGGAGCTACATTCTCAAGGAAAATGTGCGATTAAGCGTAGGATGTATTCGACATGGCCAGATGAAAAACTACCCCTCACTAAGACGGTTGAATGCAAATTTCGTGCTTTCGTTATATTCCCAAAGTTCAACATCATCAGGTATTAAGTGTTGATAAGTTCGGATGTAATATTCAGCCAAAGTCTCATTTCTTCTTGCATTGAAATCATATTGAACAAACAAAATTTTTCTAAAATCAGAAGGAGCTGTGAAGAAGTAGTACATGGCCTCATTCCATACTGTCAATTTTGCACTCGGGACGTGGCCACCAGCAGTCCACGTGTGAGCCTTGCACTCGACTAGAATCTTTTGTTCAGCACATCCAAGATCGAACGCATGTTCTTTCTTCAACTTGGAGACCCCTACTTCAATTTTAAAATTGGACGTCAGTTTTATGTCTTGATTCTGAAAAAACTGTGATGCATTTAATTCAAATTCACTTCCGACATGGGCGTTAGATTTTGAACCTATCCGTTGAAATGGCTTATCCATAAAATTCCAGAGTGTTTTCGTCGTTTAAACCACAACCTCAAAGCCAACAATGTACTCATCGACAGAGCGAGCCTTTACGACGAAGGTAAAAAGGGTTGCCCCATAAACTGCATTGACAACGTTTGCGGATCAAATTTCCCTTTATCCAGCTTATGGTATTTCACCAATTGTCGTAATGGCATTTTATTGCCTTGTCAGTTAGAATTGAAGTAACACAGGAGGCGTTATGACAAACAGTGTTGCTAAATTAGAGACCGAGCGCAAGACAAAGTTTACCCCCAATATGGAAAACTTTAAGGTCAGTTTGAGCTACGAAGGCCTTTCACTGAGAAAGGATAGTGAAGGTAAAACGATTGCGGATTTAAAACGCAAGTATGCGCGATAAGTACGGGGTAGCACACGATAAGTACTGCTACCCAGATTCCGATGTTTTAGTAAACCTTCTCGATATTCGTGACCCAGACGAATTAGCGGAAGCCGAGGCAGAATTTTCAGCTGAACGCTACAGAACATACGAACCATCCCAATTATCTCTATCCGACTTTTCATTCACACATTTACAGCATCTTCACCATCACCTTTTTCAAGATCTATACGAATGGGCCGGTAGACTTAGAGACGTAGACATATCAAAGGGAAGCACGCGGTTTTGTACTTTCATGCGCATCGAGTCTCGAAGCGACAAAGCTGTTTCGAACCGTCCCCGCATTAGCTAATTGTCGCGACGATAATGAGTTGATAGATCTCGTTGCCGATCTATTCTGTGAAATGAACCTATTGCATCCGTTTCGAGAAGGGAATGGCCGCGTTCAACGTTTCTTTTTCGAAGAGCTTTTGTTTGCGCTTGGTTATAACGTAACATGGCCAAAGATATCTAGACAGGAATGGATAGATGCGAATATCGCTGGGGTTCACTTAAACCTTGAACCGCTAAAAGTTATTTTCTCTCAAGCGATTACGAAGTCATAAAGACCAACAATGGACGAGGTTATAAAGTCGATTATTTCGCTATAAGGCAAGAGTTTACAATACGAAATTCTGTCGCTTTATGCAGACCGACTGTTTCGGTGGTCCATTCCTAACAGAGGGGGGTCGGTGAACAAAGTGCTCTATCGTCATTCATCTTTTCCGCTGAGAAGGTTTTGGACAAAAGTCAGTTAGAACTTCTGCTCTAAAGCATCCACTTCAGATAAATAGAATTTGGGTAAATCCGCAGCAGACGACTTTGTGGTTCGAGAACATTGGTTGCTAATGCAGCCAAAAAGAGCGCTTTAGTCTATTGACTAGAGAATGGTTCATATGTGCTATTACGTCTGTGCTAGGATAGTCAAATACTACTGAGATAGTGGGATATGGCCTGGCGAGTTTATAATTATCCTTTCGGGACTGCCATACTGTAGATACTTCAAGCACTCCGGTAAAACAAAATCTTCGTCAATAATTCTTTGCACTTCCGATTCATCTATGCGCATTTCTTTAGCAAAAGCTGAAATGATATGTGAATGAAACTCCTCTCGAAGAGGATCTAAACACATTCCAGCCTCAAAGTTTAACTTGCGCTTCCGATCCCTTCCGATTTTTTTTGTCTTTATCAGATGGTCTATGAACTCAGTATAAAATGTCCTTCTAATCATGCCTGACATGAAAGAGGACCACTGTAAGCTTCGTTTTTCTTTGTCGATGACAATAGGGAGATATTCCTGTAGTCGAATAAATAATCTAATAATAAATGTCGAGGATTCATCGCTCAAAATCGGCAAGGCACTAGCAAGGACTGTTTTCGCACCGCCAGCTAGAAATGCATTTGCCGTTGAATAGTTATTTCTATCAATTGGACTAGTATCGCATGAACTTAAAACAACAATTGGCGGCATTCTAGCAACCTGTACAATATCAAGAATAGAAATCGCTTCATTCTTAAGGGATATCACACCAATTCCTTCTTCGGAGTGGCCTCCATGCATATCAAATACAACTATTGGAGCACTTGAGCTATTTAAAGTTGCAATCAGTTCTTCACGATTAGATGGCTCTTGTCTATTGATGTTTACTTTGAATTTTTTATCTCTGGCTTCTCTATTGAAAGGCATGGTATTAAATAACTCAATTTTGGAAGAAAGATGCTCTTTAATTATGTCATCGTCCCTAAAAGAGCTAATTACAAGGATATTACTAAAGGAATTCATATCAATATGTATATTAGATGTATCCAAAATAACTTTATTTGCAAGCCAACCTGGTGAGACGGGGAAGCGACTCACTGTATGCCTGACCATAAGTGGCAGTCCATTATGATATGCCCACTCTATTGGAAGATTCGAAACGACTTTTACCATTGAGGAATTTCTTTCGCTAAGGTACTCAAATGCTTCCTGCGTAAAGTTATGCAATACCTTCCTAAGGTTTATATATTTTCTTTTCAATCCTTTTTGATTGTGGTTTCTGTCATTGATACCAATATCCTTTAACACGCTATACAAATCTGAGTTAGATAATGGAATTTTTGCACAAGGCATGATATTTGAAGATAGATAGATACCTATCAGAACCTCAATAAGGTTTCTCTCGTTGTATGCCAGATCTATATACTGAGAACGTTTCGTTTTCTCATCAATACCGTTCCTTTGTACTAATTTTATCGTTTTTTCAAGTGATACAGGATCATCAAATCCTTTATTTTTCAATGCATTTTGTGTGTACTCTGATTCATTAACTTGTAAATCTAAGTTCACGGACATATCTGATATTACAATGCTATTTGTTCTTAGTATGATATCTGAGGGTTTGTTTTCAGAAATCTTTTTGCGTATGAGATTAATAACATTAATTGTCTTTAAGATATCCTCTTCCGAGTATTCATAACGATACCTTTCGAATTCATAGTCTAGCCTAAGAGAACTTAGGGCAATCAGATTAGCCTCGGTAAATATAGAGCGATTAAAAATGCAGTCAGAATCTATCATGTGATTAGAGGTATCATCTTCATATAGCTCTCTTAACTTTGAGATATATGATACCTGCAACTCTGAAAGTTCGTTTGATATCTCATATATATAAGAAGCTATTCGTTGATGATTAACTTCATCAAGTTTGCATTTGTATTTCGAGTTAATATTTACATCTGAGTTTCCAACGTATAGAGTCTCGCGGCAATGATAGGTCAAAATCAAAACCATCACATACAAAGACGACCTTAATTTCACTTTCAACCTCATCAATTTCTGACATGTCTTTAATAAATACAACTGTGTAACCATCAAATATTCCTGAAAGTCTGTGTTGAATTGATGTCTCCTTCGAACAAAAGACTTCACATAAGTCTTTTGGTAACTCGGGGATTTTTCTCAGAATATCTAGCTTATTGATCAGTGTGGCCGGATATTCATTGAAGGTTGTTAGATCATTATTTTCTTTGTCTAACATTATGATATAAGAAATATTTAAAAGAGTTTTTTGATTAAAGGCCATAATAATAACTCACACTAATACGCATATTCGGTTGTTCAGTAGGGTTGGTAAACATAGCAATCTATTTGCTTCCTAAGAGAGCGATTAAACGCGCTTCTCGTTTGTCATTAGGAAGCCTATCAAAAGCTCTTTGAATTGAAACTGATGGGGTTAACCTAACGAAGGTATGAGGCTAGTGAGGTTGGGACTGCTCAATCGGTGGAGGCGCTGATTGCTGTTCAGTGACCAAGCTCGCAGGATTATAGAAGTAAACAACGGCAAACACAGCTAATGCTCCCGTTGCACGTAACCACTTGCCAAACTTAACCTCAATGAAACCCGGAAGAACTGCAACAACTCCGGCGGCGGCAAGAGAAAGAACCACCCTAAAGACATTGTATTGAAAGCTAGATGGATCAGGCTCTATAAATGCAATAACTAAAAGTACGATTACAAATACAACACCAAAAGTAAATGATAATACTGTTTGCATTGTTGAGTTCATGACTGGCAACCTCCGATTGTTAAATCCATATGTTGGTAACGAGCATTTCTCAAACTCGTTTTTAATGCATTTCCATTCTTTAGATTTTAAGTGGGATGCAACTAGTCTTTGCATGTTTGAAAAGGCTTTTGAAGTTGGTTCTATTGAACTCAGCAAGTCTTCATCGCTACTGAACTTTGAAACACCGTCTCGCAGAACACTATAGTGAACACAAATTAAATTAAGTGCCTCTGTAGTATTTTCTATTAACGAGGCGAGCCAATGCCCATTCTTTTCATGCGCTCCAAGAAGTCCGCTATCTCCAATTAAGTCCTCAATGTAATTAAAATACTTGTTACCTGAAGATTGTACTTTGAGTAACCCATTAAGTTTCTCTTCTTTGGATTTTCCACTGGTTTGAATAAACGCAGTCAAGTCCTTAGAATATTCATCTTTAAGCGATGAAATCTTAGAGGTTAATTCGATTACTTTGAGTTCATTTGAGCTACTCACTTTCTTCGATCACCGCCCTTGCTAAAGCTAGAAGACTGTTAAGATCTGAATAGTCTTGCCCTTCAAAGAACATTAAAGTGACGTCTTCACACGTTTCACAAATAAACGCTGAAAGATCTTTCAAGTCATTTGGGTTCGATCTAATAAAGTATGCAATTTCTATGAGTTGTTCTGCCGAAGGACTCCACTTAACAATACGAACTGTTTCTTCCAGTGATCTTTGGAATTTAAGCAACATTAATTAGTCCTCTTCATTTACCACAGCACGCGCTAGTGCTAACAATGTATTCAAATCGGATTGATCTTGACCTTTGTACAGGCATGTTCCAGCAGAGGGACAATACTTCTTAACAATCTCAAATACATCTGAATCTGATGTGATTAGCCCTGCGCGATGTTTATTCAACAACTCTTTAGATATTTGTTTAATCTGATATGTAGTAGGTTCGTTGTTATTTGTTCCAAATTTCATACGTATTTGATATGCAAAATTCATATTTACCTCAGTAAGTTATCCAAATATAAAACCACGGTCATATTATCACTAGTTCTTAGTTCTGCGAAGTCTAGTAGACTAAGCACTTGTTAAAGTACTACATGTAACTTTCTACACTCGGTTCTTGCAATCTTTTATAGCTATATGCAACAAAAGATTTGATGATTAGGGGCACAGGCTTTTCAGGAGAAAAGCCTGTGACAGCTTCTATCTGTCAGCAGTCTGTTTTCTCAGACAACCTCAGAGCGTCTTCTAGCTCAACGCCAAGGTATCGAATTGTGTTATCAAGCTTCGAGTGTCCAAGTAAGATCTGTACAGCCCTGATGTTTTTCGTTCTGGCATAGATTAAAGTTGCTTTGGTGCGACGCATGGAGTGAGTACCGTAATAGTCAGCATTCAATCCAAGCTTTACAGCCCAGCTCCTGATAATTGCTCGATAGAATGAGTAGCTGATAGGTTGCCCAAAGCGGCGGCTACTCGGAAATAAAAAACTGCTTGCCTCTAAGGATGCTGCAAAAATCCATCGGCTAATACTTTGCTGTGTTCTTGGTGTAATCTCATAGTGGACATCGGTTCCCGTTTTTTGCTGGATGCACTGAACCCTGTCATAGATAACTCCTTGCGAAGAAACATCGTAAACGTGTAACTTTAGCAAATCACTCGCTCTTAACTTGCTATCTATAGCTAGGTTCAGTAACGCGAGCTGCATCAAATCGTTTTCAATCTCCAGCCTAGTTCTGATCCGCCAGATCTCTTCAAGCTTAAATGGCCTTTTGATGCCACTGCATTTTCCAGAAAATGACTTTCTCATGATGACCTCCTCTCAGTGTTTTTGGTCAACATGAAGTTTGGCAGTCACATTTAGTGGGCCTCAGAAAGATCTGAAATGTTGGTGGACAAAAGCTCCTTAGCGAAAATCACTGAGTAGCATCCACTCAGATAATAAAAAGTATCTTGAAACCTTAAGCGCTTGTATGTGTGGTAAAATTGGTCCATATGGTATTTAAAACATACTTTTAAGTAACTTGCTTCATCGAATTGAGACTCAGTTAGTTCAATTTCGCCATGTGATGTATAGACATCAAAAAGCTCGTTATACGCTTAAACCACAACATTCAAATCTTGTTTGATTTATTTCAAAATTAAAATGGGCTGCCTTTGATATTTTCATGCCCAAAGATTTTACCAAGGGCAGTAAGTGATTTATCAGAGAGGTGCTGGGTAAAGAGGAGCGTAAGGTCATGTTTCGCCCTAGAACAACTGACATAAAACAAGTTTCTACTTCGTTCAAAAGTCTCTTCTCTTCCTTTTGGGACACCGTCTTCTATCCATTCAAGCATTTGATCCCAGTTGTAGTGATTCCAACCACGGCCGCAAACTACTAGTACATTATCAAACTGGGCGCCTTTTACTCCATGCTTGGTTGAAAACGGTGTTTTATCATTTATGTACTCAGCCAAATTTATTACTTCAGAGTAAGACACAGCGCGAAGACGCCTAATTTTATCGAAAAAACTTAATTCATCTGGCTCCAATGAGTCTTGGTCACGGGCAGATAGTGTTTTATAGCGGACCTCAGAATCCGCGACTTTTGCCGGTACTCTCGGCATACTCGTAGTTATCAACAGGTCTAAAACATCACCGATTGTAGATGTGTCTCTAAGTCGCATTAATTCTTCTAAATTCTCAGTCCAAGCAGTTTTGTCAGCTTGCGACGTTAAAAAGGAGCGGTTTTTCTTTTTAATCTGAAGTAATTCACCATACTTACGTTGCTGGAAAGCTTGCGCCGTTAACTCGACTGTATCAACAAAGAACTCAATGTATTTGTCATTTTTCTTCAGGTAGTCTTCTGAATATCGGAAACAATCAGCCAAAGTCTTAAATTTCTGTTCGGTAGCTATCAAGTTATTCGTCAAAAACAACATTTTGTTTTTAGATAACGAAAAATCCCAACCATACTCAACCATTAATGATTTGGTTTGCTGGATAAATTGTCTAGATTCTTCTTCTGGAAGATCGCCTTTCCAATGACCGCCGGTTCGGCGTGTACCCTGCCAATTATTTGAATGGTATACCTTTATGGTTCCTGTGGAGCTGGAGTCTGATTCAGACTGAGGTAATTCTGGGCGCATACGATTCAGGCATTCAACAATATTTTTATCAGAACGAAAATTGGCTCGTTTGCCGATCTCAATGATTTTTCCTGCAGAACTCTGTATCAATCCACAGGCTGACGAGCCGTAAATTTTTTGCCAGTGGTCACCAAAAAGACCAACAACAATTCCTGAGTCATTATCAATCAGGTTTTGCACGATACTTTTGGCAAGTGCGCTATCAGTATCTTGATATTCATCAATAAAAATAATTGGGAATCTGCTTTTCAGTAATTTCTGGAATTTGGGGAACGCCAACATACGAGCCATTAACGCGACAACGTCGTCATGATAGAGAGAAATTTCATGTTCTTTAATCGATGCAAAACCTAAATCGTACTTAACCGTTTGATTACCAATCCCTGCCGATTCTTCAATTCTCTCTTGCCAATTTGCTCCAAGCGTAGGGATAAGTTGTCTCAACTGCTCTTGGTAGTTTTGCAAAACACTCCAACTGAAGGCATGAATCGTATCCGCAAAAATTAATGGATTATTATCGGTTCTTGCTTTGATCTCTTCTTTGGCCACGTTTGTATAAGTGATACATGCAACCTGTTTTCCAGATACGACAAACTCATTCGCACGTAAAGAAATCAGATACTTGAGCGACTCTATCAACGAATAGGTTTTCCCCGCTCCAGCACCGGCTTCCAATTTGAAACATTGCCTTTGATCAATACACTCTCTTAAGCTTTCAAGCGTCTCTGCTGACGCCTGTTCTGCGAGGCTTCATTCCAGTCATGATTGCGCTCCTGCAACAGCTGCTGCTGGGTCTTCGTCTAACCATGCACACCCCTCTTGGATATACTTGGGAACGAGCCAATCCGTATTACTTATACAATATTCAATAGCAAAATCAGCTTTGCTTTTTTTACCGATATCTTTTGCTTTGTCAAAAACAGCTTGCTCAAGTGCGGAACCAGTTAAGTTATTTAGCTGGAATAACTGGCTATTAACTAAGATAAATGCATCTTCAAAGCTACGACCACATAAGCCACTAACATCTTCATCTACCTGAAATGCAAGTCGCCGGCATCCCAAAATTTTAGAACCTGAATCTTTAGCTCTAATAGTGGCTAAGTCAGAATACCCCTCCTCACCAAACCATTTCGAAATTCCTACGTTACTCGATCTATCCCCCTGGCTCACCATGACACCAGAATGATGTTGTTTCGAATCAACAGCGTCTAGGTCCGTAATAAAGAGGGTTTTAAGCTCAAGAAAATCTATAAATTTGTAGAAGTGATGAGCATAAGCGCCACCAATTTCAACAACTGATAAATATTTCTGTCTTAAGTTAGAGCCTAAAGCAGCATCAATTTTTTTAATCATGTGAGGCAACAATATCCTTTCAGTCGCCCCTTCAACGAGGATCGCTCGATCCGCGAAATACAGGTCGCATTTTGTGAGCGTCAGGTATTTATGCAAAAACTCTCTGTCTTCAGCTGCCTCGTCACTTTGGAAGGCAACACCCAGATCCTTAACTTTAGTCTCGTTTCCATTTTTGGAAAGGAAGTAACGAACTTTGCTAAAATCTGCTTCGTTGGCAATATGCGAGGAATGAGTACTCACGATAAATTGTACAGGCCAAAGTTGCTGATCATTTAGCTCGCGCTGGAACTGTTCGACGATTTGTTCAAGTTGTCGAATAAATACTTCCTGCATTTGCGGATGAAGATGCGCTTCGGGATCTTCTATGAAAATTACATGCCCTTTAGGCGGCGTTTGATGGCTTTGAAACTCACGAAAATATTCATAAATTCGAAAGAGGATAAAAATTAGATTCCGCATTCCTAGCCCGTTATAGGTTTCAGGCAATGTGAAATCTCGTTGATAATAAACTCGGGTATGACTTTCTAGTAGTGATTTCACATTGAGTTCGGTTGCAGCACTTAAATTTGGATCATGCAAGCCCGGATATCCAAAAATATTCAAGGTCGGCAGTAATGCTTTAACTCTCTGCTGAAAATCAGTATCAACGATTTCCTGCAATTCTTCGACGACAGTATTGATTTCAGCTGATTGCGCTTTAAAAGCTTCAGGCGCTCCAACGCTACTCGCACTTTTGAAAATATTACCTAGCGATTTACCAAGAACATCACGTTCATTATGCGTTTCGTCATCTAAACCGCGTTGCGCATTTATAAGACCCGACAGCAGCAATTTTTTAAATGACGCAAACTCAAGCCGAGCTTTGTTGCTATGGTTTGTCGGCTCGACCGCGTAAACGGTAGCCTCGTAGTAATGCTCTATCCTATCTCTAAGATCTGAGAAATATTGCTTTCTGTTGACGCTATCGAGTTCCACTAAAAAAGTCGCTGATCTTGCCATCTTTTAATTGATAAGAAATCAAAATCATTGTTTCAAATAATTGGTCGTCAAAATCGATAATAAAATCGCCAAGGACACCATATTCATCTGCGTTATCTTGATAATTAATGAGTAACTCTAGATTTATCGTCGGAAGCATTAGCCTCACAACATCATCTTCAGCACATCCTTGAAAAGCATTCAGCGCATCTTCGAAACCTGTCAGACAAGATTGATTGAAATCTTCATAACGCACCTTCGGCCCAGCAGGATTCAAGAAACTGCGGAAAGCCTCAGCAAATGAAGTTATTCCAGTATTATTGCGACCAACGATAATGGTGGTTTTTTCATCAATTGAAAATGACACATCTTTGAGCAGACGATAGTTTTTAATTCGTACGTTTTTTATTTTCACTTTTCATCCTTGACTCAAATTTTATCCGATATTAATAAGCACTTTGTAGCATTACTAAAATTGGGTCAATCGTTGCGTTGCAGAGTGAGCATTAAGTCACGTTACTAAATCACTTTGGGGCAAAAGTAAGTTAAAGCAGAAATGGCATGTTACTCTTAACGTACGGCTATACAAATTGTGCTGGGATTAGTTTAACGTTATGGTCATGTTCTTGGTATTTTCTGGTAAGTCGGCACAGCCTTCCATCGCGATATCACAAGGTGGCAAGTGTATGATGAATTCAATTAGCTTACTTCGGCTGTACTTAGCTTTTTTAACTTGATGCTTTCGCTCATACCATGCAATGATGTGAAAACTAGTCTTGCCTAAATCGATTCCGAGTGTTTTTATATGGGTCATGTTTGTTTTCTCAACAACACCTTAGCAGGTGATATTGAGGCGAACCATTTGATTAGACCTAAACCCGGAGTTTCCTCCCTGAACTATACTTGCTCACAATAGAAATCAGGATTGCCAGCCAAGGCACATAGCAAAGCAAAGCAAAATAGGGCATTTGAATCACGCTTTGAGTAGAAAAATACCCATACAGCTCGTATTTAATAGAAAAAGTGTAATTATCTACCCATCAATCGAAAAGAAAATAAATGTGTAAATAATTACACGTCAATAAATGTGAATGAGTAATTGGTTACCCATGAGGTTTTTATGAAAATTTCAAACTCGATGTCTGATGGCGCCATTGCAGCAGAGGTTTTCTCAAGATTGGAGTCAAGACGCAAAGAGCTGAACTTGACTCAAGAAGAGCTAGCCTTTCGTGTAGGTATTAACAGTATATTTTGGGTTCCTAGAAAAGCGAAAAGCACCCCGCAGGGTGCCCTCAAGAATGCTCAAGTTAGAAATATTGGCGAGAATTTTATTACCAACACTGTAGCCTAACGAGCTAAGTCTTGGATTGTTGCGTAAACTCGCCATGGTGTCAACTAGCCAACACCATGGAGTATAGTAACGATCCCTCGCCTTCCAGTAACCTCATATACCATTGGGCTTTTCATTATACGATTAAATCGCCTCTTCGTCTGACTTAAGGTTAAAGTAGCTACGGTAACTATCAAGGCGAGCGGAAGATATTGTGCTAATGGTCTCAGCAATATTGTTAGGTTTCATATGCTTGTGGATAGAAAAGACGATGTCGTATTGTAGAGTAGATTAACATGTACGTCTAAACGCATTTAACAAAGGAGGTATTCAATATTGACCTTTCCACCCTACAACTGGCATACAATTTAGGACATCCCAACACATCACCCTCAACCCCACCTAATCCTTTTGGCGGCTCTGTCCTACGCCTTCGGCCACCTTGGGGAGCTGCTA
Organism: Pseudoalteromonas xiamenensis; assembly: GCF_017638925.1. Classification (NCBI taxonomy): domain Bacteria; kingdom Pseudomonadati; phylum Pseudomonadota; class Gammaproteobacteria; order Alteromonadales; family Pseudoalteromonadaceae; genus Pseudoalteromonas; species Pseudoalteromonas xiamenensis. The sequence continues at coordinate 63,789 of NZ_CP072134.1, read as the reverse complement.
GACTTTCATTTTCTTCTGCTCTCTTTCGTTGTTTCCGCATCAAATATGCCGTAGAGCGCTAGCGCTGACGAGCTGTGGCCAGGCTTTACTGAGTTTACTTATGTTACTTAGCGCTGCTTTATTTCGCGCTTCTTATCGTCGCCCCAGTCGTTACGTCCACCAAAGAACCTCTACGAAGTAAGCAAAACAAAACAGGCAGAAGAAAATGAAGATTTCGTCACCAACAACACCGCTGCTCAGGTCTATGGTGGAATAAGGTTATATGTTGGGATGTCCTAAATAGTAGGTGAGTTGCGCCAACTTCCCTGTCCACCACCGACAACGTTCACGTCCTCGTCAGTCCTCCCCATCGACTTAACACCGCTTGTTCTTGGTGATACTTCCGCTAGGCAGAAGGTAAAATAGAGGAACATTATAGACTTGCAGCACATTGTCGTATGAATCGCCACCAACAAAGTAGTCAATGATCAGTTTTGATGAAGGCAAATGCGCAAAGGCAGCTTTCAAAGTGTTTTGCATGTGGTTGACCTATCGTTGTCGTTCTGTACACACTTAAAGCATGCCATACTTTGAAATAGCGCAAGGGTAACCACCGTAGAGCACTGTGTTTAAAAAAACCGAAGGAAGAGAATATGAATCGACCTGTGTTAGCGGTGCTTGTTCTCAGCACGGTGCTCATCACCGGCTGTGAAAACAACAACGATATTGAGCAGGCCAAACCTGAAATAGATTACGTTGCAGAAGCGCAGATTGATGTGCTGAAGAAATACTGCGTTTGGCAGGCCAAAGTCCACCATGGAATAAACGACACACTCAATGAAAACATAGTCAAATCGTCGCCGTCATTTGTGGTCATCGAGTACAAACACAACAATTCCGTCTACCACGGACAGTGCACCGGGCACGCTGAGCCAAGCAAACGAACATTTAAAGCCATCGAAATAAATGCGGAACCACCACGTAATGAATAAAACCCGAATAGAAAATAACACGTTCAGAAACCTCCCCGGCTTCACGCAATTTAACGCCTGTGTTGGCAACAATGGCAACCCTGGCATGGCGTATTACGCACGAGGGTTTATGGACGCAGCGCTCGAATTAGGGGCCGTCGCGTTACAATCTGAATCTGTTATTAGATTAGATGAGTTAGTCTACCCAATTTCATTCAATGTGCGGCATGGCTTAGAAGTGTGGCTGAAGCATTTTTTACACAAGCTTTCTTTCATAAGAAGTAAAGACCTGTATGCGCAACCCGAACCAGGTGAGGCGAAAATACGCTTGTCGGATGACATGATGGTGAGAACCCATGATATCAAAATTTTTTGGGCGTGGTTTCGCTTCAACTCAGAGCAGCGAGATGGTCGTTTTCTCAAAATCAATGAACAACTCGATGAATACGTGCTCCCAATAACATTGAACGCGCTTTGGCTGAGTTTTGTGCTTTTGAAACCCGAACCGAGGACTACAGACAAGCTGTAAAACACATTCTGGAGAAACCAAATTATTTTGACGCTGCTCTAGGGACACTTAAACTGCTTGGTCAAGTGGATTTGGTCAAACTTGTTGAGAGAGAACTAAACAGAGTAGTCTAAAAATAGTCATGTCAATCTTTGGAGCTTTAGGTAGGTAAGGCGAATTTATTTGGCTACTCGAGGAGGAAAGTTGCGGTCAGACCGCAACTTCATTATTTGTTACATTTTTACTATTTACCGTTGACCGCGTCTTTGAACCCTTTACCTGCTTTAAAAGAAGGAACCTTGGCTTCAGCAATCTGGATTGACTCTCCTGTTTGAGGATTACGACCAGTTCGCGCTGCACGCGTTTTTACTTCAAAGGTACCGAAACCAACCAAAGCAACGGAATCACCACTTTCAAGCGTTTTAGTGATATTGGTTAGTAACGATTCCAACACTCGACCTGCTGCAGCTTTTGATACGTCCGAGCCTTCTGCGATAGCGTCGATAAGTTGTGATTTATTCATTGTTTCTACATCCCGTTTTTAAAGTGTTCATTAGGTATATTCAAAAGTGCGTTGGATTGCAACGACATTTGTTGTGGTTCTGACTAATTAAAAGCCGGTGAGTTCATATTAATAAAAATATTGTATAAACATACAGCATGAATATAATTACAGTATAACTTTTATACAAGGAACTTCGCGTGGATAAACTAACTGATACTCAACAAACCGCCTTTCAAATAGACCTGCAACGCAGCTATGAAGCTATAAAATCAGCTACGCGAGAATTCATCGAGTACCTCCAAGCCGTTCCTACTACAGATTATCGTTGTACCTTGATGGCCATAAAACCAAATCAGAAAGAATTTTCGTTGGTAGAAGCCGATGACGTGTGGCAGCACTTAAAAATCTATTCTCAATTTGAACTCACTGCAGAGCAGCACCCAACTAATGCTGTGCGTGTACCTGGCGTTATACAAATACGAACAAAACACATGCCTCCCCTGCTCGCTTTAATTGCACGAATCAACGAGCTTAAACAAGGAATGATTGACCTAAAAGCAGACTATAAATGCCGCCACAGACTACCTGAACACACGGTACGTCGGCATGTAATGAAAGCACTTAAATCAGTTCATCAATTACAACTGACTCGATTTATCAGCGCAATTGAAGGGCCTGTTCGATATGTCGGTCTGACTGTGCACAAAAAACCGAACTCAAAGAACGTGAGCAAAGAGCAAGCTCTGAATATGGTTAGTGAACTCTATGATAAGGCCTATCCATCCGGTTTTAACACTGATAGTTGGCAGTCATTCATTGACCAACAACGCGTAAAAATCGAAACTCTTGATGAAGAAAAGTACAAAATAACCATTGCACGGGCAGGCGCATACCGAGCGATGTGTAATATTGAGCATGCTGGTGGCCGAGTGGAGCAACCAACCGCTTCTATGCCTGTGCTGATTTTTCAAGATGAGTTTACCGACGTAGGCTTACCGAGAGAGCATGACAATAAGCAACATCGTAGTGACAGGAAGCTGGATTTAAGTAAACCAACTATCCCCCTACTACAGCTTTACATCTTGCCAATTGCGCGTGAGCAACTCCTTGGCGATAATGCTTTTCCCACGTAATTTGTGCCGCACCGCTCATGAATTCAGGATGGAAAAATTCGATTCTGAGTCCTACTGTGTCGTTGCACTCGTCCTCATATCCTCGTTGAAAACCTTCGATTTCAATAAATCGCTGTAACTCCGCTTTCAGCTCTGATGTAAAGCGAGTTTCTGACATACCAGACCAATTTGGAACACCGCGTTCGTTATAGAAAGTTGGAGCCTTAATTGCGCTGCCCATCAGGTAATATTGACTCATGTAGGAGGCTCTCCTGTTCTTATCAAATCTACCTTCTCTTTAAGTAAAATCGGCGCTTTTATGGGTTACAGAACTAATCAATTTAGGCGATTCAAATCGCACATATTCCACTTTCTCAATCGTGTCTTTTGTGTTTTTAAACCATCTACTAGTCTTCTAGGTAGTTAAATCCTTCAAACTAGTGTCCCTTACTATTGCCACATTAACTAGTCTATCCTTACGTGTTATCAATTTTCATTCAAACAACTGGAAATAGATCATCTCCACAGGTGACTTTTACATCCCAACTCATACGCCTATTGAGAAGATAATAGACCGCTTCGATACCGCAAATGACTAACAACTATCTCTATGCTTCTGGGTTGATAGTAAATATTCATTGCCATTTTCTTGTGCGTGCATCTCAACCCGATAATGGACATTTGCATCGGGTTGATCTGAGTCATAAGACAGCTCGTGCAACACATAAAAGGCGGTTAACATGGCCGCGGCCAAACCAATACTGAGGCCAATCACATTAAGAGCAAAGTAACGCTTTTGCCTCGTGAAATGCCTTGCTGCCACTTTAAAATATGAGAATAACATCAACGTCTCCTTCGTTATTATTCATTACGTAAAATGAGTGCAGGTCGAACTGAAGCAGCACGATATGCCATTACTACCACCGTACCCCAAGTCATCATGAGCACGCAAAGCGCGGCGACTGGAAATACCCACCACATAACGCCCACGTGTTCGTTGAATGTCTCAAGCCAGCGCTGACTGCCGATATAGAAAATTGGAAATGCAGCGCACAGTGCGATAAACGTAAGCCGCATAAACTCTTTGGCAATCAGATTTAAAACAGCGAGTTTGGAGCTGCCAAGTACTTTGCGGATTGCAATTTCCTTTTGCTTACGTAACACCTGAAACGCGGATAACCCTAAAATCCCAAAACAACTTAACCCCACGGCGAGCACGCTAAAAAAGGTAATCAAGGTCGATAACGCGGCTTCTTCTTTAAAATTATATTCCACGTCTTGTTGCATAGCGGTGATATGCGGCTCATAAGAAAGGTCGAAGTCCCGTAAAATTGCGGTGATGTGTGGCAGCAAAAACCGGACTTTATCGTCTTGCCCTTTTATCACCACGTTAAGGTTTTGCTCGTAAAATAATCCGCAGCTAAACGACATCGGGACCCTGTCGTCCTTGGCTCCACCTACTTTAAGATCGCCAACAACGCCCACAATCGTTGCTTCAATATTTTCATACAGTCCAACCACCTTGAGCTCAACTACCTCCTCGACATGCATGTAGCCTGCTCGTTTAGCCATGCTTTCGGTCACTATCAGTGACATCGCTTGTGGCTGTTCGTCGCTTGCTACTTCGGCCTGTGAGGTGTTTACCGTATGGATCCAATCGCTTGCGAAATGAGTTTCGAAGTCTCGCCCTGCAATAAGATTAAGTCCAAGTGTACTCACCACATTAAATCCGCTGCCGAGTGTCGGCGGAAAGCCAGTCTCTTCGTAGCCGTTGGGCCAGCGGAAATAATATTCACTGGTGATAGGCGACGTGGGTAACCCATCACTTAATGTCACCGACGATACGCCTTCGAGCTGGCTTAATACAGTGGTTAACTGCGTTTCTCGTCCTTGCAGCTTATTTCTATCGATACCGTGAACAACCAATCGGTTTTCAGCTAAAAAACCTCGTTCGCTACCTTGCAAAAAGGCCAATTGATTGAGCGCTACCATCGAGCCAGCGAGCAAACCCACCGCCAAAACTGATTGCAAAACAAGAAGTGTTTTTCTGACAAACGCCGCGTCGCGACCCGTTTGTAAACTTCCCGCTAATAGTTGCTTTTGGGGCGTCCGAGCAACCAAATAGGCTGGATACGCACCAGCGATAAGACCTAGCATGAGAATGCCTGCAAACGTTCCTAGGACGCTTGTGACGCTCCAAGAAATAGCCAATGTACGTTCTGCAAACACATTAAAATAGGGTAACGCTAACTCGCTTAAACCGAGCGCGAGTATCATGGCACAGCCAACCAACTGCAGGGCTTCAATCAGAAATTGCACAACCAGTTGCGCCTGACTCGCCCCTACTGTTTTGCGCACCGCTATTTCCTTCGTGCGCTGCAGCAGCTGCGATACCGCAAAATTGATGTAATTCGCAAGGCCAATCACCACCAGCACAATGGCTAACACCAACGCGCATTTGACCAAAAGTAACGAACCTCCGCGTTTAAACTCAAAGGGGGAATGAGCATGTAAATAGATGTCTTGCATCGCGACTAGCTCATACGTCAACTGGGTATTTTGCAAATGATAAAAATCGATAAGACGCTTTGCTAATGCATTCTCGATGTCAGTTATTTCGGCATTTTGTGTGGTACGCACATAAACATAACCCGACAACTTAGCCTGCTTGGTTTCATCAAGCGCAATTAGGGTATCGAATACAAAATGACTTTGCTCGGGCAGATTTTCAAAAACCGCTGCAACAACCATGTCCTTATTACCCGCTACGATCTGCCGACCTATCACGTCAGGTTGGCCAAACAAGCGAATGGCTTCTCGTTGACTCAGAGCCAGCGTGTTGGGTTGAGATAACGCCTCTTGCAGCGATCCGAAAAGCGGCGTAATAGCGACAAACTCTTGAATATTAGCAATGGATGCGTACACATTACGCAGTGCCCAAGGCTGCCCTGCTATTTTTACGTCTGTTTCAAGCAATCCATGCTCTTTTGCATCAACAAGATAAAACAAGGCTTGGACATCACTTCGCTCGCGAACACTTTGCGCTATATGGAGCATAGTGACAGGCACAGACATTAACCCATCTACACCAGGGTCAACCTGTAGTCGATACACTCGCTGCGCATCAGGTTGAAACGCGTCAAAGGACATTTCATAGCGCACAAATTGCACCATAATAAGCGCAGCCGATAACCCTATCGCCAAGCCAATCACATTCAAAAGGAAATGTAATTTATGAGCATTAACAATACGAACTGTCGAGGATAGATAATGTGTAAACATCATATTTGCTACTCGTATTTTAATATGGTGGAAGGCCTGACACTCAGCGTTCTAAGCGTCAATAACGACACCGTTAACCAAGTGACCGCCGAAACGACGACAAGTGCCAAGACATACATCCAAGTTGTCTGTTCAACACGATGATTAAACTGGCTAAGCCAATTATCAAGCAGCCAAAACGCCAGCGGAAACGCGAGTACCGCGCTTAAAAGCACTAACGTCACAAATTCTTTAGCTACCAATAAAGAAATACCAAAGCGCCCAGCACCCAGTACTTTGCGAATAGCGAGTTCCTTTTGACGACGCAAAATCGAGAACGACGCTAGGCCATAAGTACCCAAAGCAGCTAAGAAAATTGCCAGTACTGAAAAAACTTGCACGATATTGGCCAGTCGAGTATCTGCGGCGAACGTATGCGCATATTCTTCATCCAGCCAGAATAAGTTGGGAACTCATAGATATTAAGCTCTGCGGCTACCAACGCCCGAATTTGTTCAAATAGTTCATGGTGTTCACCTGGCACAACCGTCAAGATCAAATTCTTGCTAAATGTCATCGAAAACCCGCACAAAAACACGACCTGGGTATGCGCCTCACGAGTCTGACCTAACTGCACGTCCTCGACCACACCAACGATATGCATGTTTATTCCAAGCGCCTTTATGGTCTTGTTGATGGCAAGCTCAGGGATGTCATAGCCCGCCGTCTTGGCAAGCGAACGCGTGATTAAAATAGACACATGTCGGCCCGACTCATCACGATGAAACCAATCACTTGCAAAGCTTTTGTCAAAGTCACGGCCCGCGAGTAAATTCAATCCAAGTGTTTCAACCGCACCAAATCCCGTGCCAACACCAGGAAAAGACTGAGCCGACTCGACACCATCGGCAAAAGTAAATTGCAGACTATACATAAACCCTTCTGTCATCAGAGAATCGATTATGCCGACATGTCGTACGCCTTCAAATTTCGCTAGTTGCTCAACCAAAGCGGAGGGGGTTTGTGTGAATACGGTGCCATTGGGCATACTTTGCAGAACCAATTTTTGTTCTTTCTCGTAACCCGTTGGCTGCGCTTGCAAATACGCAAGCTGAGCGGGCAATACCATAGCTGCTATGACCAAGCCAATCGCAAAGCTTGATTGAATAATTAACAGTCCTTTGCGTAGACGAATGGCGGATCTTCCCTGAACGCTTTCACCCTGCAAAATCGCTTTTGTATTCTGGGCGCTGAGATACCAAGCTGGGTAGCTGCCAGCGAGTAATGTCACCATTACCGTCATCGCAATCAGTACCGCTAAGATGTCTAAATGCCAAAAAATCTCAATTTGACGGTCAACCAAGCTATTGAATAGAGGTAGACTCAACTCGACTAACGCATACCCAAGGCACATCGCAACCAAGGTTATCACCGAAGTTTCCATCATAAATTGCCAAAATAACTGCCCTCGAGTAGCTCCTAGTGCTTTACGAACTCCTATTTCCTTCGCTCGGAGCGCTCCTTGTGCCACGCTCAAATTAATAAAATTCACGATTGCGACAACCAACAATATGAAACAAAGGCTCAAACAGATTTGAATGGCTAACAGCGAACCTCCGGGTTTCATCTCATAGGGAGATTGGCCACTAAAGTACAAGTCTTTTAAAGGCATTAGTTGCAGTTTTAAGTATTTTTTGTCTTCACCAAAGGCGTACCGCGAAAATAACTGCGCTTCAAGCGCTGATTTATCAAACGGAAAATGTACTTTGACGTAGACGTAGTCTAAGCTAGAGTCACTGTCCAATGCCAAATTGTCCATAAACAGCAAACTGTTAAAAGCAAAATGCGAAGTTTCTGGTAAGTCCTTAAAAACCGCACCAACCGTAAAAAGACCAGCTTGATTAGACAAAGTTTCGCCAACAACCAGCTCCGAACCAAATAGCCTATAAGCTTCTGACTGACTAAGTGCCAGATGCCGTGGCGTGCTTAATGTACGTTCTAGGTCACCCGAAATCACATCTAAAGCAATAAACTGACGAATATTGGCGTACGATAGAAACAATTTATCTAGTTTGAATTGATTTTCGCCTCGTGTAACATACATCCAAGACTCATCAACATCCTTGACTGGCGTTAAACTAAATACGTCTTCAACTTGGGGTAATGCCTGAAACGCTTTGGCTAACTCATAATTCGCCGAGGGCACCGAACCAACCCCTAAGGCAGAAAAATCTGATTCAACTCGAAAAACTCGCTCCACATCGGGCTGCTGCTTATCATAAGAAAGTTCATATCTGGCATATTGCGCCACCAACAAGGTGGCTGCTAAACCTATAGCAAGGCCCACAACATTCAACATACTGTGCTGCTTATAGCGCGAAAGTGTACGCCAGGCCGTTTTAGCATAGTTAGCAATCATAAGCAGTTTCCTCTATTAATTTCATTGCGCTTTACTCATACGCAACGGCTGCTCGTTTATTTGATATATTGAAATACTATTATTAACTTTTTAAACTAACTACTTAGCATCACTATACAGACGCTTCTGAAAATGTTTGCTCATAAACATTCGCCTTATCGACCATAATTTGTCCATCAAGTAGACGCACTATTCTGTCAGAATAAGCCCCTTCTTTTTCCGAGTGGGTAACCATAATTACGGTCGTGCCCTCACGATTCAACTCGCGCAGCATTCCCATAACTTCTTCACCATTTTTAGAGTCCAAGTTCCCTGTAGGTTCGTCGGCGAGGATAAGTTTGGGTTTGATCACTAAGGCTCTGGCGATGGCCACACGTTGCTGTTGACCGCCCGACAACTGCTGTGGAAAGTGATCGGCGCGATGGTCAATCGCCACACGCTTTAAAATCGCCTCGACACGCGCTTTACGCTCGGATTTAGAGACATTTAAATATTGCAGTGGCAATTCCACGTTTTCATACACGGTCAACTCATCAATAAGGTTAAAGCTTTGAAATACAAAGCCAATGCTGGCCTTTCTCAATTGCGCGAGTTTCGCCTCCGAAAATCCCGAAATGTCCGTACCATCAAACTCGATGCTGCCGTGACTTGGCGAATCTAGCATGCCGAGTATCGACAGCAGCGTTGATTTACCGCAGCCAGAAGAGTCCATAATGGCAACAAACTCGCCTTGGCTAATGTGCAAATTGATGTGGTTTAGCGCCGTTGTTTCGACATCTTGGGTACGAAAAACGCGGCTTAAATGGTGTAATTTAATCATCTTGTTATCCTGTTATACGCTAAGGCGCAGCTTAAAATCGTAAAATTTGGGCTTTATCAAAATGGCTGTAACTTGAGGTGATCACCCGTTCGCCAGCTGCTAAGCCTTCAAGCACTTCAAAGTAATCACGGTTTTTCTTGCCAAGACGGATAGTACGGCGCTCGGCAACTTGGCCATCGTCGTTAACCACGTAAATCCAATTGCCACCCGTGGTCGTAAAAAACGCGCCGCGTGCAAGCAACACTGCATTGGCGTTGTCGGCACCAAACATCAGCTCCACATCCAAACTTTGGCCGCGTTTAATGTCAGGGCTTTGCTTTGGTAAATCGACTTCAATTTGAAATTGCGATTGACTCACTCGGCTATCAATTTTGGTAACGTGGGCCGCCACTTTTTGACCTTCTAGTGTGACCACCACGGGCATGTTCATTTGCACTTGGTTTAAATAGAATTCGTCCAATCGCACCACCAACTTATATTCGTCGGGTAAGTCAATTTGCCCAAGGCGCGCGCCTGAGGATTTTGATGCGCCTATTTCGGCATCAAGCTCGCTCAAGTAGCCTGCAACGGGTGCGCGCAATAAGAGGTTATCGAGGTTTTTACGCGCAAATTGTAGGTTTTTATCCAGCATTTTGGCGCTGTCTTCCAACTGTGCCACTTGCACTTCACGAATGCTGTTTTCTTGCTGTTGACGCTCCACCGTCAGCGCTTTGCGATCAAGGTAATAGGCTAGGTCTTGCTCTAACTCGTCGAGTTTGTCTTGGGCGAGCACGCCAGTTTGGGCCAATACTCGATATTGTTTAATACGTCGTTCAAGGTGCTTAATTTGCAGGTCAATTTCGAGCAAATCGCGCTTTAAGTTTAATCGACTGGTTTCCATGGTCATTTGTGTGTTGCGCAAAAAATTAAGCTGCTCGGTTACCTGAGCCTCGCGGCTCATCACGTCAAGCTGCAAGCTAGTGTTGCTAAGGCGCACCAAAGGTTGGCCTTTTTCAACATATTCACCTTGCTCAACTAAGCGCGCCTCAACCTGACCCCCTGCGATGGTATCGAGATACACCGTGGTTTTTGGCACAACCTGACCACGCAATTGCAGCGAGTCTGTGAATGCTCCTTGCTTCACGGGGGTAATCGTCAATGACGTGACATCGACGGTTTGGCTACGCCCTTGCGCGTTGGTTTGACTCACACCGTAAAACACGCCAAGCAAAACCAGCACAATCGCTACAATCAAAAGCGGTTTACTGGCCTTTTGCAGCGCGGTTCGTTCAATTTTTCTATCCACGATCACTTAAAAAAATAATTCATCTTAGGCTTAGTAAATCAAGAGTCGTGCCAAAAAATTAAATCCTTTTATTTCATAAAGATAGACTTAACTTTGTTATTTTGATGCAAAACTAGTGTCCGTTAATAGAACACTTTTAGTATTTTTCACTGTCCAATTATGGACACTTTCAGCAAAGATCGCTTAGGATAAAAACAGCAACGCATCGAGAACACCTCATGACACAGACCAGCGAAGGTACTTTACTGATTGTCGATGACAATCCCGACATATTGATCGCAGCAAAGCTGCTGCTAAAAAAACACTATGCCAAGGTGCTTACCACCGACACCCCTTTTGACATCGAAAATCTAGTAAAAGAACAGAAAATTGACGTGATCTTACTGGATATGAACTTTTCGCAAGACGCCATTAGCGGCCGCGAAGGGTTTTATTGGCTGAAAAAAATCGTCGCGCTCGACGCCTCAATTGCGGTGTTATTGATGACCGCGTATGGCGACATTCAACTGGCGGTTGAAGCCATCAAAGCGGGTGCGGCCGACTTTGTTGCCAAACCTTGGCAGAACGAACAACTGCTCGGCGCGGTTGCTGCGGCCTATGCTCACGCCAAAGACAAACAGCAGTTGGGTTTGCTTGCTCGGCGAACCCAAGGGCTTAGCCAAATTTTAACGCAAGGCAATGGCAAACCATTCGCGTTTTTAGGGCAAAGCGACGCAATGCAAGAGGTGTTCAATACCATCGAAAAAGCCGCCAAAACCGATGCCAACATTCTTATTACGGGCGAAAGTGGTACGGGCAAAGAGCTAACCGCGCATGCTATTCACCAAGCGAGCCTTCGAAGCAACCACTCGCTGATCAGTCTCGACATGGGCGCACTCTCTGAGGACTTATTTGCCAGCGAATTGTTTGGTCATAAAAAAGGGGCGTTTACCGATGCCAAAACCGACCGCATAGGCCGCTTTGAACTGGCGCATGGCGGTACCTTGTTTTTAGATGAACTCGGTAATTTAGCGCTCAACCAACAAGTCAAACTGCTTGCCGCCATCCAAAACCGCCAAATAACCCCCGTCGGTGGCAACAAAGCGATTGATGTCGATATTCGCCTAATTTGCGCCACCAATGAAAACTTGGATCACGCCGTCACCGAAGGTCGGTTTCGACAAGATTTACTGTTTCGCATTAACACCGTTGAAATTCGTTTGCCGCCACTGCGTGAGCGCCGTGACGACATCCCCTTACTCGCCAACCATTACCTTGCCCATTACGGTCAAAAATATAAATGCAGCCTCACGTTGCGCGCCGCCGACTTAGCGCGCCTAACGCAATACGATTGGCCAGGCAACGTCCGCGAACTTGCTCACGCAATTGAACGCGCGGTTATTTTGAGCGAAGGCGACCATCTGGATGTGAGTCATATCGTGACAACGCCGGCAAATCAGGACGTTGTTGTGACTGGCAGTGTGCAATACGACACCTTTGATTTAGAAGTATTGGAACAACGTGCTGTGCGCGCCGCGCTCACACATTTTCAAGGTAATGTGAGCCACGCTGCCAAAGCACTGGGCTTGACCCGTGGCGCGATGTACCGCCGCCTTGAAAAATACGGACTTTAAGCATGAATAGGATGTCATTTTCGCTGTCGCTCTACGCGCGTATCGCCGTCTTGATTGGGTTAAGCGTGCTCTGCTGTGCACTCTATTTACACGATGGCATGAGCGCCAAATTGTTGGTTTTTTTGGGCGCGTTGATGCTGGCTATAGTAAGTTTAGTGGGCTTATTCCACACCCAGCAAAAACAAACCGAACAAGTGATCCGCGCGCTCGCCAACGGCGATTTTACACTCGGCTTTGGAAAGTCGCACCCACTGCGCGCGCAGCTCGATGAAGTCAAAACACAAATGCAAACCACGCGTTTTAACCTCGCGCAGCAAGCGCAGTTTTTGCAAGCTTTGCTGGTGCATATCGAGCTGGCCATCATCGTGTTTGACGAGCAAGGCAAAGTGGTTGAAATCAACCCCGCGAGTGCGAAGTTACTCGGCAAGAGCATCTATAACGTCGCCGACCTTGAGCATTTAGCGCCGCTCGTTGAGCAGACTCACAACAGCCTGAAAACCATTGCCAACTGGCAGCGCGGCGAGCAAACAGACACCTTATCGCTGCAAATAAGCACGGCGCTGATTCAAGGCAAACAACGCAAAATCATTACACTGCACTCCATTCGCGACGCATTGCAATCAAAAGAGCAACAAGCTTATAAACGCCTGACGCATGTACTCACCCATGAAATCGCCAATTCGATTACGCCGCTGTCATCCATCGCTCAGACTTGCTTGGGTCTAGTGCCAGAGGGCGACCACTTTGCCAGCGACGAAGACAAAGACGACCTTAATTTAGCGCTCACCACCTTAGCAAAACGCACTGAACACTTAAGCGAGTTTATCGCGCGTTTTCGCCAAGTCAGTAATGTGCCTAAACCCAATTTACACGCCGAGCCGCTCGATGCCCTAGCCCGTCGCGTCCATCAACTGCACCTTCGGCTGTGTAACGCCGCTAATATCCGCTTTGACTTAGAGATAAACCACACCGCTTTGGTGATGCTCGACAGCGCACAAATCGAGCAAGTATTGATCAACCTAATTAAAAACGCGATTGAAGCCGTTACAACGAGCCAACAAACACACATAAATGATGCGGCTATCGCCATCAAAACTGGGCAAAATATAGCGGGGCAAAGTTTTATCGAAGTGACCGACACAGGCGCTGGCGTCGCCGACCATGTGCTAGAGCTGATGTTTGTGCCATTTTTTACCACCAAACAACAAGGCTCTGGCATTGGCCTAAGCTTATCGAAACAAGTGATGCAACTGCACGGCGGCGATTTAGTCTACTTAAAACGCCCAATCGGCGCGTGTTTTCGCTGTGTGTTTGGTTAAGTATATAATGAAGGCGCTTGAGTTACTTGTTCAACGTACCACATTTACGGTAAAAGCTAAGAAAAAAGCTAAATCTGAATACCTCAGGGATGAGTTCGTCAATGCTCAGACTTGGATAAGGGCATTCGCATATATTCACTCATTTAATTGGTACGCCTTGTAGACACCGTCATCGGTGATAATTACTCTTTTTCCTTGTTTGTAATTGTCGTAGCGCAATCAACCGAACACCTGGCTAAGCCTGCTGGATTTGCCATAATAATCGCTTCTGGATTTAGCAATTACATTCAGATCTTCTAATGCGACTTTACTACAGTATCTAACGACGTCCGCTTCAATAAACGGCTGTGCAGTTCGCCTATGGATGCCGATTCACATTGTGTTTTTGTCGCGAAATATGCTAGTTTGCCAATTAACTAAAAAATAGTCGATGTATCAATGATTTTTAATCCAAACAAGACTGGTTTTTATAGCTGCTTGCTTTGCGCAGTAAGCTATATAATAGGCCTAGCAATGATAGTTCTTATAGTACCAGGCTTTAACAACGACGCATCTCTAAGGCTTGAAGTTCTATCTGAGTACTCAACTATGATACAAGTATGGTATTTCATTATATTTGTGCTGTTTGGGTGTTCAATTTTTGTGTTGACCAATAGTATCCAAAGCAAAATCGGAACTCATTCCATTTCAAGCATGCTAGGAACATTTTCAGGGTATATTTGGTCTGCATATAGCTTGTCTACAGGACTAATTGCCATTCTATCAATTGAATATTTAGTATCACATTCTCCTTCGGACTCAGGGCAATTATGGCCAGTAATCTACACTCTTCAAACAGGACTTGGGGAAGGAGTAGAATGGGTCGGAGGTATTTGGATGCTACTGATCAATTTCCAACTAAGTAAAAACAAATTGCTAAAAAGACCTACCATCTTTTTTGGATATTTAATTTCATTTCTTGGTATTTTAACAATTTTCCCTGGTTTTGATACTTTTGGCTTGGCTTTCGGTATTACCCAGCTAATCTGGTTTTGTATTTTTGCTACCTACTTCCATTCTTGCACTAACACATGATTGGTGAAACAACTACCCTGAAAATTTTGTGATCTTTCTCCAGAGACATATGCCACCCCATAACCTTAGCAATTCTACTTACCAAGTACTGTCCATGACCAAGACCTTCATGTGATACTTTAGGAGACTGATGCGCAGCCAATTGCTGATTTTCAAAAACTAACTTTTCATCTCTCATATAAATACGCATTGCTCTACCATCACCATGATAAAAAGCATTACTAACTAGATTCTGAAAAAGTAGTGACATTAGATGGGCGTTTCCGAAGACCAACTTATGGCAATCTACATCAACAAAAGCCTCAAACTCCACCTCTGAGTGTACTTTATAAAGTGAAATCACAGCATTCTCTAATAGCGGTAATAACTTATATGCATTGAAAACAAGATTTTCCTTCCTAGCTAAAGCTAACAGGACGGCGATAGTATTTTCCAATTCAAGCGTTGATTCGACCAATAATTTCTTATTGGGACTCTAAAAGAATTCCACCAGAAGTAGTTGAAAGAACATTTTTAATTAGTGTAATTGGTGTACGTAGTTCATGACTAATATCTCGGGTAAAATCCTTTTCCCTCTGCATTGCATTTTCTAATTCAGAATATGTTCTATTGAACGCTTGCGCCAACTCTCCGATTTCATCCTCTCTATTCAATAGTCTACCACTAATGCTTGATCCATCTGATAAGTCAATTACCTCGTTTGTCAGAAATTCTATTGGTTTCGCGAGTCTAGAGGCCAAAAACCATGTTGCCAAGGTTGCTAAGACAACTGATGCGACTAATATGCTTATGAAAAATAGAAAAAGTATGTTTGAAACTCCTGATGTAGGAAGCACGTCTGAGGCATTAAATAGAATCCATGTACTCTTATTAGAATGTTCAAGTTGGTAAGAATAAATCCGAGAATCACCACAAAAAAACACTGAAATCAAATTGTTGTGAGGTAGTGGTCTGGATAAGCAATCTAGTTCAGGAGTAGAAAAGAATATATACTTAATTGATTTATGAGAGGGTGTAATACTTTCGACTTTAGAACCTTCAATCATGTTTAAAAAATAGCTAGCCTCGTTTTCTAAAATTGAAGTTATATAAAGCTCTTCGGTCACTCTAACCGAAAGTTGGCTTAATCGAGAGAAAAACATGCATATGATTATGATAAGCACACTGAATGACAAGAACATTTGTAACTGAATACCTTTTTTCTTCATATGTGCTCCTAAAAAATCTCAATTGTATTGCATTAAATTTTAATGCAATACACCATAAAGCATTTAAAAAAGACGACTTTTAAAATGGAAAAATTTAAATAATATCTCCATTACTTAGAATCAGCTAAAAAAACCACTACAATGTAATCGAATTTCAAAGGGTCGAGCAGTTTTTTACAGTCTCAATTTTAGACTGAAGATTGAAGCTCTAGGTAACGTTGCTTTCTTAGGGTTTGAATTAACTACTTTTATTGATTTCACTTTCAACCCTATCCTGAGAGGCTTGACTAATGAAAATCACAAACCACAGCCAATCAGATTTACATCTAACAGCTATTTCTCCATACAAATATGTTGATTTCAATCCCGCATATATTCTCGGATGTTGCAAGGCATTTTAAATAGTCTATCGAAACCAAGTTAATTTGGTTAGCCATGATTATAGTCACCTAATATGACTATTAAAAGCTTAGCGAAATTTGTTCTCAAATAGGAATTTCTTTTCTCAACTTTTGCAAGTTGATCTCAATCCGTATGATTACAGTTGTCAACAATAAATATCCAGAGCGCTTAAAAAGAAAAACTGGGTACTCTGAAGTAACTTTCTGTCAAACATGAACCATGGCAAACACGGTCTTTTGCTTAATTGTAAAGTCTTATTAGTAATTGCGGCTCACATGGGGATGAAGCCAGCGGCCTGAAACTTCTGGTTGGCCGGTTTAACGTACTATCTCAATTCCTGTAGAGACTTATAACTCAAACCCAAACACTCAGAAACAGAAGAAAGAAGATGAGCGCGCTTGAGGACTAACTACGCAACCTGTATTTTTTATATTTATAGAAACACATTTAACAAAAGTAAAAGCCCAAAGCTATGTATCTATTAGACTTGTAAGAATTTCAAGGTCTACACATTCTACATCTCACCGAAAAGTTGATAATGGCCACGTATAGTACGTGACCAGCAACAGGAATTAATTGAAAAAGAACATGTAATCTTTTAAATCTCTTATTTCTTAAAAACGATAGAAAACCGACAACATGGCAAAAGCTGTACTATCACTATCCGTAATAGGGGACTTTTCTATTTTTCCATCCATGAAATTCTTTTTTGCATAGGCTACAAAGCTAATTCTCTCTGTTAAACTATAGACCGCCTTAACACCGACGCTAGTATTTATAGTTTCGCTTAATGAGTAAGGATTAAATCCGCTAATTTCACCACTATTTAAACCGAAATAATAATCAGAAATCTTGTCGCTATTATAAGTGACACCCAACTCAGGAACGACGCTAAATTTATCATTTATTTCTATTGAATAATTGTAGTTTGCAGATATTTTATAACCTTTACTGTTCAAAGAAATATCTTGCATTAATTTGGCACTAAACGAACCAATCCATGTATTCATTGAAATTTGTGGCCCTAAATAAATGGATAGATTCCGATCTTTCAATTGACTGACACTAACGTCCTTTGATTTAGATGCATCTAGATAAAAATCACCAGGCTCTAATAATAGCGTTGTAGATATAAAACTGCTCTGCATTAATTTGTATTCTAAGGAGAAACCTGCAATCGATAGTCTCTCATTTGAGTATGCAATCAATGGCAATGCCAGTAGCTCATTATCGACACCCTTGAAGTTTGAATCAACACGCACAACACCTAAACCGCCACTCCAGACACTAGAATTACTAGCATAAATCTGGCTAGAGTTAAAAATTAGAGAAAATAAAAAAACATGAATGGATAAAACGAACGCTTTCACAAGACCTCTACCATAATTTGCATAAGTGATATTTAACGTATAGATTACCAATTTTAAAATTTAAATATGTATCTAATTGTACGTATAGAGGAGAGAAAGAAATCACATTAAAAGATTGACTGATTATCATTCTAACCAAAAATCATTCTCGGCTCAAAACCCTGTAATATTAATCATTTACACCTCAGTGCTTTACTCTTAGTCTACTTATGTAGCGATAAACTATTTAAAGTATTAAGAAACTTCGTTAACATGTCATAATCTTTACCACAATATCTATATTTATGAATGAAGTTGAATTTGGACCGTTTCGCTTTAATTGCCATACTAGACAGTTAAAGAAAAGAGGGCAAAACATCCCTTTGGATCCAAGACAACTAGCATTGCTTGTTTTTTTTATTGATAACCCCGATCGTATAATCAGCCGAGACGAACTTCAGAGTGTTATTTGGAAAGATATCTTTGTCAGTGACAATGCAATAAGCAAATCTGTCGCTAACCTACGCAAGCTACTCGGAGACGATCCTAAAAATGCGCGTTTTATACAAACCGTACCGAAACAAGGTTATCGTTTTATTTCAACACTTCAAAATACTCAATCTATTGAAAAAGATTCAAAGCTGACACGTAGAAACAAATTAAGTTTATTTTTACTAACTTCATTCGCAGCACTTACATCTATTGCTTCCATGTACTTTTGGTCTACTCAATCTATAAAGCATGATCTATACGGCGCTAGCTTCGCTTTAACTCGACAATCAGGCTTGAAAATTACCCCGTTATCTATGCTTAATGACCAAGGCATCATCTATTTGAATAAGTCTTCTAATACTGAGCTTTGGGCCAAACCAAAACAAGAATCGCCCTATGAGATTGCAACTCCTTTCGAAGACATATATGAATTAATTGAGTTTACATCTAATGGCGATTTGGTAATTAGAGCTTTACATAAAGGAACATGCTCTTGGTATAAAGTTGAAATAAAACAAAAAAAAATGACAATCAAGGAAACTATGGAACTCGGATGTAATGGAATAGTTGTTCATGATTCAGATTACAGTAAAGACATAGACGAATTATTCGTATTGGCACATCCGGAGAAAAGCATACATAGCAATCGTCTTTACAGAATGGCCTTTAATGCTAAAAGTTTTATAGAAATAACAAGTCAAAGACTGAAAGGTTTAGAATTAGAGAGACTTGATTTAAATCCACTCGAACAGAAACTGTTACTCGTCACCCACAACAGCAAAGGAGAAAGTGAGGCTCATTTCTTTTGATTTACAACAAAGTGAATTTTCAACGTTAAAACTTCTAACATTTTGGACTAATAATGCTATTTGGGCACAAGATGGTTCAGGAATTGTCTATACAGAAGCGCCACCAGCCACAAAACTATTGTTAGACCATGGTATGGATAAAACTAGCGTTATTGTAAGCCAAAGCAACTACCTGTGCTGTGACATAACAAGGGCATCAGATGGTGTAAATTATTTGTTCACTTCCAGAGATTCTGATTTTGACTTACAGTGGCTATTAGAACCGTACTTCAAGTTGGACAACTCAACAAGTTACGAAATGTTGCCCATATTTTCACACCACAGTGAGACCATTTTTTTCGTTTCAAAGCGCAGTGGTAGGAGTCAACTATATGCCCAAGAAATGGGAAAGGCGGCGCGCGCAATAAGCAATTTCAACTCTCATTTGATGATTCAAAACTTGGCATTAAGTACTGATGACCACCATTTCTTGTTCAGTAGTGGAAACCAAATATACCTCTTTGACCAATTAGGGAAAGAAAAGACTATCGATTCATCTGAACAAATTAGTCATATCGACTGGCTATCTGAGAATATTTTTGCCATTTCATTTCAAACGAAAACGGGCTACCAAGTGAAGCTTTACGATATAGATTTTAACCTTGTCCAAAGCCTAGATAGTAACTGGGTTCGGGCTTTCTCTGACTTTAGTATGCCTGACATTACCTTTTTACTTGATAAAACTGGAAAAATATACAAAACATCTATATCTCAACCTTTCAAACCTGATCTAGTCCAAAACATTGAGATTAATCCAACTAATAACTTTAAAATGGATAGAGAACTAATCTACGAAATGGATAACCTATCAGGAACCATGAGGATCAAAAACTTAAACGGTATCATAGTTAATGAGTTTTCTTACCTTGAAAACTTAGGGTTTGATGTTAAGGATGGAAAGATTATCGTTGGTGTTAAAACTCACAGTAGTAGCGAGTTGATGTCGACCTTACCGCAGTAGGAGGAGAAAACCAACTCGCCAATGTAAATATCTACGATTAATGAAGATTTGCCTCATCAGGACACAGTTTTACACAGAAGGAACGGCACGATAATATGGCGGCCATAAAACTCAAAGTGAATAGAGCGCTAAAGGTCATTCCTCCAACAATCACTGTAGCCAGACCTCGATAGATCTCAGCACCAACACCTGGATTGAGAACAAGTGGCAACATTCCCAGTATACTTGTCAAGGTACTCATATAGATCGACCGTATTCTACTTTTGACAGCACTTTCGATAGCTCCAATTCTTTCCTTTCCTTCAAAAATGGCCTGCTCGAAATGACTCGCAAAAAGAATGGCATTGTTGATCACTAACCCCATTAATATCATAAAGCCTATAAGTGTTATTACATCTAAGTTTTGTGGAACCCATAAGTTTAATAAATTTAGACTGAGCATACCTCCAGCCAAAGCTAATGGCATAGAAAGGAGTACGGACAAAGCTAGTGACCAACTAGACAAGGTAAGACGCATCAACAATAACAACCCCACTAGCGCTACTAAAAACATTTTCCCAAATTCATCCAGAAAAACAGAGAGACTGTCAGCACTTCCCCTATATTCAACATAGATCTCTTTATGATTAATGATAAATTGTGACACTTCCTTTTTGACCCTTTCAACGAAGAGGCCGATTGGCATGCCTTCCGGCGGGATTAAGTTAAGAGAGACGCTAGCTAAACCATTTGTTCTGTAGAGAGAACCTGGAGAAAGTATGATATTAGTACTCACTAATTCCCTCAGAGGAACAGGACCATGTTCCGGGAATACTAACTCCGTCTCTAACAATTCATGTAAGTGTTCAGGTTCTTTCCCTTTAAAGTAGAAAGGCAAAGAATCGCCTCCAGAATAAAAACGACCAAGATAACGACCACCGGTTAATGTAACCAGTTGACTATTAAGCTCATTTATATTTATTCCATAGAAGGCCAATTTATCATTGTTTGGATAGAATTCTATACTGGGGAGGGTATTGCCAAATGGAACCAATTCTGTGATTCTAGCTTCAGGAAAAGTCAGTTTTAGTCTTTGCAGCAGAGTAGTACCTGTACTCTGCAAAGTTGCTAAGTCAGCACCTTTCAGATCTAATTGACTGCTTCTACTATCCGGCATCGCCAATCTTAACAAGCTTCCTTGGTACACAAAAGCATTCACTCCAACAAGATCACCAACCAATTGAGCTTCTATCCATTTCCTGAATTCGTCTAAATTCCAAATTCCTTCGGGGTAGAAAAAGAGTAAACAATAGGTGGGGGAACAAAACTGACCATGTATTTCAAAATTTGGGCTTCCAAGGAGATGTTTTTGTTCTTCTATTCGAGAATCAATCACTCTACCGACTTGATTTTTTGCAGATAAAACTGATTTAGGCTCATCAAATGCAATATAAACCATCACCAGTTCTTCTTTTGGGTCAGGTAACAGGTCGAGCTGTGGCGAAGATAGCCAAACCATAATTAAAGCACCTGGTACAGCTAACACTACCCAAATAATTGCTAAAACTCTCTTCCTCGAAGGAGCACAGACAAAGTTTTCCCAACCATTCAGTTTAGACTCTGTTGACTTATCTACAAATTCATCCTTAAGCATGTATCGAGCAAAGGCTGGTATCAATATGATAGCTACCAGAAGTGATGCTAGTAATGCGCTTGATACTGTAAATGCTAAATCCTCGAACAAATTCGAAGCATTAGTATTTATTAATAAAATAGGGGCAAAAATTAAGATACTAGACAATGTTGATGAAACTAAAGCTCCTGTCACCTGTGAAGTTCCAACATGAATCGCATTAATCGTTTCTAGACCTTCTGAGCGTAACCTTTGTATGTTCTCAACTAGAATAATAGATGTATCTAGTAAAAGGCCTATAGAAAGCGCCATACCTGCGAGTGATATCAAGTTTAAACTTCTTTCGCATAAAAACATTAGCAACAGCACAATAGCGAGACATACTGGAATGCTAATGAATATTAGAAACAGAGATCTAAAACTACGTAAAAAACAATACAACACACAGCACGCAAGGATTACCCCTATTGCGATACTTCCATATACCAACCATAGAGCATTCTTTATCGATATAGAATTATCTCGACTAAGGGCAAGTTTAATACCTGTATTGGATAGCGGCCCCTCGTTCATTTCTGATACAGCAGCCTTTAACGACTGTAAGACTTCTAACGCATTAATTGATGATGCTGGTTGGATATAAAAGTACATTGCTTTGTGGCCTTTGAATGCAGAATAAGACCAGTCAAATGCAAATCGTTTGTGAACTTTCGCTACCTCTTTTAAACGAATGATCTTCTGTTCACTGATGCCAATAGCTAAATCCTCAAGTTCTTCGAATTGACTTTGACCTCTAAACAACAACCTATATTCTCTGGTACCAAATTCAAGCCCCCCACCGGAACTATCAGCTAGACGACTAAGCCTAGTTGCTACATGCTCAAGAGTTAAAGAATAGAGAGCCAATTTCTCTGGATAAAACTCTATATCTATCCTTTGTTCTGCCCGATTAGAATCTAAATTGATTTGCTCTATGCCTGATATTTTGCTCAGTGAAGGTTCTACATATGAACGATATGCTAGTACCAATTCCTCTTCAGTAATTTCACTCTCTGAATACAAAAACAAAGATGCTAAGGTCGAACCTGCATCACGACTGTAATCAATAACTCTGGGCTTTTGTACTTGAGCTGGCCATTCTGGTATTTGATTTAGTCTTGCAAGAACTTGTGTGTAGGCTTTTTTCATATCCGTATTAGGATGAAAATTCAAAATCGTCCAAGCTTGACCTGTAGTGACATTGCTTTGATAGTCTTTTAACATACCTAATGAGACTCAACTGTCGCTCCATCGGCGCAATAAGTGCCTGTTCGATTTCAGCAGAACTTTTCCCAGGCCAATCAGTAACTAAGGCAATTTGAGGACGAACAACCTCTGGAAGCAATGAATAAGGTAATTTAAAAGTTGCAGCTATTCCTAGAAAAACCAACAAGAATGAGAATGCAATGATAACTGAATAATGTGGTTCTAAACGCTTCAATGCTTTTTCTCCTCTCGCATTTCTACTTTCATACTCTCTTTAAGTCCTTTTTTTCCATTAAGAATCACTCTATCTCCTTCTTGCAGATCAGATCTCACCACAAATCCCTGAGGTATTGTTCTCTTAACTTCAACTAGATGCTTATGGATGAGATTATTATTATCTATGGACCAGACAAAATAGGTTTGAGCATCGATGTTCAACGCATCGTATGAAATTTGAAATAGACCGATCCGAGGTTTTTCCAGAGCGACGGTTATTCTTTGCCCAAAGAACAATTGCTGTGCTTCAGGTAATCGGAGATAAACAGTCATAAACTGTCCTGCTATGTCTAACTCGTTACTTATTCTCAATAAACTCAGTTCTTCATTATCTAAATAGAAACGAGCATCGTTAAGCCTTTCGTACTCTTCAAATAATGTAAGAGTAAGACGGCAGTTTAATTGATTCGGCACCTCAGGAGTTAAATCTAGTACTGTTTGCCCTTGAACTGCCCAGGAACCAGGCTGAATATTTATACTGGATACTACACCGTCAAAAGGAGCATAGTGTTTAAGATGCAATAATTGATACTGCACTGTGCTTAGCTCAACTTTTAGAGTTTGGGATCTTAATTGCGCCTGACGATAGGCTAGTTCCAGACTATCTAAGTCCGAACTAGAAATTAGTTCCTGCTTCCCTAACAATTTCAGCCTATTAAACTCTTCTAAATCATATAAATAGTTGTTCTCAGCAGACTCTATTTCAGCTTTTAAGATCTTCTCTCTTTGTTCTAAGTAGAAATCATGTTGCACTGCAACTAATTCCCCTTTTTTGACCTTGCTTCCTACCGGTAATATCCATTTAACCTCCGCTTCTGCATGGCTTGATAGAATGTGACGAAACGTTGCTTCTGTTCGACAATACATTATTGTTTGCTCACCACCCTTCCATGGAAGAACAGGTTCAGCTTCGACTTTGTGTTCTGCAAGTGCGCGATTTGTGCAAATTACGCTCGCAAAAAAAAGGAATTGTGACAACCTTCTTATTTTTTTAGAACCTTTGTCTAAAGCTTGAAAAAAGTAGGTCATTTAAAAAACTCTCTATAGTTAAAAGAACTATCTTTTCAAATTCAACGTAATAAAGAATGACCAAAGTGGGAAATATGATGACTAAAATGTGATTAGCGCAATTTTTCATCTATTTACATTGTTTACTGAACGTTTTTGAATGGAAAGCCAAGGTCTTAATTAGTTTGGTATGTAAAGTATTAATAGAGTTGTTGTTAGCGGAGTATTCGATTTGATGTAAACATAAGATGTCTCCTGTTTTTCTATAACAGAAAACTCTAATTAAACATGTCTAAGTTTAAAGGAAGTGGAAAAAGACATTTCAGGTAGCAATTACACGAGTGGATTAAGGAACACAGGGTAAAGTTTGATTGAGTTGATTCAAATGAAACTAACTCTTTTACTAGCGAACTTGAACAGTAAGGAAGTTTATTAGGGGCTGAGGCAGCCTCTAATAAACTTGGGAAGTATAATTTTTAATCGAGAAGGCTTATAACTGCTTCAATTGCAAGATCTTCACCGACTTGTCTCGAAGAGTAATCCAAAAATGGAACCTCAACATCGGCTGGTATACCAGATTTCTCATACCATTGACCGTCTGCCGAAAGGTATTTTTCATTAGATAAGTTAAATTTAAAGCCATTTGGTAGGCTTTTTTCCAACGCGTCTGAGAGACTACCCTGAGTGTTTTCACCAACAATAATTACGTTTGGTTGTGACTTCATAAGCAATACGAAAACTTCTGCTGCGCTTACTGTAGAAGCACTTGTCAATATAAAAATCGGCTTTGTATATGCATTGCTTGAAGGTTCTAGTTCATAATTAAGAGTGAACATATTTCCTAAATGATCCGAAACCTCTTTTGACGCAAGAATCCCACCATTCGTGATCAAATGTTTCGCATACATCATTGACACAGCATCAAACCCACCATTATTGAATCTGACATCAACGATTAACGCATCAGTATCTGCAAGTTCACCTAATGCTTTATTGATTCCAGTATTAGCTTGACCTATTTCGCCTTCTAAATCTAAGTCCGGAGAGAGACCTGCCATTTTATTGATTGCTAGATAGCCAATATTTGAAGATTGGAACCACATCAACGCATCATCACCAAAAGTCGTTATACTGGATTGTTCTTCTGCGTAAGAAGCTGTAATTTGCTTAAATGCATTCACAGAATCATCAATATACTCGTTCGCAGCTTGAGTTAACTCCACAGGAAGAGTTGAACCCAAATTGTTCAATAACATAAACTCTTCAAGTAATACTTCCCAGAAGACAGGTTTATTATTAATTGAAGCAGTTCCAATACTGCCACTTGATATTGAAACGTGAGTATCATTTAAGTTTAAAATTGCCTGATAAAATATTTCAAATAATTCTTCGTCGCTTGTTGTAGCATCGACTCCAGAGATAGCACTTTCGTAAACAGCATTCCAATCGGTATTACTTAAACCAAAGTCCAAATAATATTCTTTAAAGCTTTCGAAAAAAATCTTAACATTTTTCATAGGATCGCGAGAGTATCCATTTTCTCCCACCTTTTTTCGTAACCATTAGAGCAAGAAGCGGGTAACTGAGAATATTTGACATAAGGAGGCGTAGGGGCATGGAATTCACTTGTGCCATAATCACTAAATAGATAAATTTCAGATTGCTGAGATGACATTGATAAAAAGTCATTCAACTGGGACTCGGTATCAAAACCCGTCGAAAAGTCTAGTAGACAAAAATTTGTCGTATAGTCGAAAGCTTCAATACTACCATTTGAAATTTTTAACCCCTTACCATATGGTTCAGACAACCAAATTCCGTCAAATTTTGTTTCTATAACAGTGCCAGAAGTATCTACTACAGACGATTCTTTGTCATCGTCGCTACAACCTAGTAGTGTAAGCATAACTGCAGGAATTACTAGTTGATATATAGGTTTCATGGTTACCCCCCCCCTAAAAAAGCGTATTACCTCACACACTAGGTGAAACCAGGGTGAAACGGAGTAAAAAATTGAGTTGAAGATTCTCTTCTTTCTTTGGCAAACAAATTACTGGTGTCTGAACAAAGGGTTCTCGCGGGCATCAACAAATACAGGCATCTAAAAGCTATAGTAGTCCTGGCATGATTCTCTTTGTGAAGACTATGACTCCCCGCCCTATCGGACTAGACATTTTATTGAATATTTAGTGGGAAATCCCTGTGTTTTATGTCTTAGACATCAATGCATCACAGGTCAATTTCATTCAAATAAATCTCTGCCAATTGAGCTGTGTATTTTGGCTTATTCTTGTGTTGGATAAATGCGTACTTTGGTGGCTCTAACATTTTACCGTTCATTGAAACCATATAGTAATAAGGTCTTACAATGGTATTTAAAGTGAGTGCACACAATAAAGAGTCGCTATCTGAGTATCTTAACAAAACATAACGTGACAAAACTCGTTATTCATTTGGTCTTCACTACCAAATACAGAGGCAAATTATTTGATGGAACTATGAGACAGCAGTTTCTAGAAGCTTTCGGATCACCATGTGAAAAACTAGATTCGCTCACGACTTTACGAGTAAAACGAGTCAATAACTGTCGAGAAGCCCATCGCAATACATTGTGAAGTGTTTGGTTGTTGTGGAGATTTATTTATGTAAGTAAAAATCAGGGCTTCAGATTCATATCCGCGCGACAACACAAAATTTATATCTGTCGTATGGACCGTTAGCTTTGGATTAGCTTCTAATGCGCTCTTAATCGCCATCAGCCGGCTTTGAACGTCAACAAAGCACTGAAAGGACCTCTTTTTCAATAAAAGTTCTTACAACCCCGTTTAGGTGTGTGTTCTCAATATCAAAAGCCTCAACAATTGCTACCAGTTCTGGAAATACAAAATCAGGGTTACTCAAGATGTAATTAGAAATGGCTTATGCTTCTTGATTTGGACTGTTCACGCTGGAACATGACACCGGCAGGTAATTTTTAACGATCAACCTGGTCAAAATGAATATTCAGTTCCCCAAAACTAAATTTTGCTGTGATTGTTATACGGTAGCTTTCTTTGCCTTTCAATGCGTAAAAGCAATACGGCGCTACCGATTGGTAATAACGGAAATAGACAAAATCTACTTCGTCTTAAACTCAAAGGTTAATAAACAAGGTTAAATATGGTTAGATCTAAGGTAATAAGGTTAAAGGACTTTAAAGTGAACTTATCTATTTGAAAAAAATAAGTTTTGTTGGAAATTGCAGATCTAGATTACTACATGTATAGATCAAGATTACGATATGTTTGAGATCACATTTACTACATGTTGTCTATTAATATCAGTCACTTACATTGTAGTTGTCCACATAACTACTCACAGTAAGTCGCTTCAGATCAAAATTACATTATGTTCAAATCGAGAGTTATCCACAATTTATAGTTGGTAACATACTGATAATAATGAAAATCATGTAGTAGATCTGATCTACTACCAGTAGAGATCATATTTACTACATGTCAGCGCTTGCTTATCCACATGTTTCAGATCAGCATTACTACATGTTTATAAAATGGTCTCTTAGCTTCATTTAAAGCTGTGTTAAGGTCTTTACACTTTAAGTCAGCTAGGCGAAATCTGTAAATACTGTACGTGTAGATCAGAATTACTCCATGTTGGCAGGTAATAGTGCTTTAAAATCCACCAGTCAAACCATGATTACTACATGTTTATCGATAAATAGATGCCGATTAATCTATCCAGATCAGATTTACTCTATGTTAGTGGATGTTTTGGTTGAAAGTTCAACACTCAGATCGTGAATACTCCATGTTTGTCTAATTAAAGAGCCTATATGCTATTACTCAGATCAGAATTACTCCATGTTAGTTGATGTCGAAACTATAAAACCATAGTGTCAGATCATGATTACTACATGTTTAGAAGGTAAATCTCATTAATTCACACGTAGAGATCATAATTACTCTATGTTTTCATTAGTCGTCAGGTGCAAAATTAACCAGACAGATCAAAATTACTCCATGTTAACTCCACCTTTACTGAAGTTTTATAGATCGGACCATGATTCCTACATGTATTCGGTGTCAATTGAGGGCTGTGAGTTAGATACAGATCAGTATTACTACATGTTTGATGATTTTAATGAGTGAAAAATGGACGCTCAGATCACAATTACTCTATGTTTTGTCGATTCAGTTCATCGTTCCTCCATGTTTCGAGAGGATTTTGCATCCTTTTCTAAGTATTTGTCGGTTTTATTTGAGTGTAGATCAGATTTACTCCATGTTTTATGTGTTCAGATCAGATTTACTCTATGTTTTGTGTGTTATCTAAGTTTCAATTAACTCGTTAATACTGTAGCTTTACTTTGAGTACCTTAGCCGCATAATAATCAAAATGAAAAGCGTATCACTAAACAATTTGCCCCCTAGTGTTCGTAGAGATATCGAACACATAGAGACCGCACAGCAAGTTCAGCAGTTATCGTTATTTGTTGAAAGCAAAATAGCTAATGCAGGCCTTCGCAGTTCTATAAGTAATACGTTTGTTGGTTATGATTTGTGGTCTAGATTTATTAGACATAAACGCGAACAAGTGCCTGTTTCTGCGGCTAACAGTAAAGTAATCGTGTCACGGAAAGTTTCTGAGAAAATTGACAATGTATTGTATGAAGGTGTGCTTGATATATCCCCTGCCCTAATCAAAGGCAAAGACACAGATTATTTAGCCTGGCCATCCGATAGAGAAGAAAAAGTAGAGCGAGACTCTAATTAGGTTGGGGGCGCAAGGTAAGATAGTTAAGATTTCAGGTCGAGTTGGAGAAAGGTACGCGATTGTCTTCACGCTTAGAGAACTCCAAACAGAACTTAAATCGGTTTCGCAAACACTATCAGTCAGTGAAATTAAAGAATCGTTGATGATCTTAAAAGGCGCTGAACTTTCGATGCAGTACCGTGAAGTGGATGGTGACAATGAGTCATACAGTGAATCGAGTATGAACTACATCAGCAGCATTCATTTCTCTGGTTCTAGTGGTAAATCGACGGTTAAGTGTATTGCGTTTCTTAACGAAGTAATGTCGCAACAAATCGAAGGGTTAACATACAGAAGCTATTATTTTGACCGGGTGCAGTCGTTCAAACGCTCGTTAAGCAGATGGTTAGCGCTTAGGTTATACCAAGTTTTTCGCTACGCGGCGACAGGAAAGACATACCACTTCATGCTTGTAAATATGTCGATAAAGTTCGGTTCGATCACATCCGAAGAGGAGGTGGCTGATAGGCTAACTGCCATACGTCGAGATATGACACAGACAATGAAAGACTTTATTGAGTCTGATATTATTGAGAACTACACGATAGAGAATGTTAAAGACAAAGATGGTGTGATTGTTGATTACAAATATGAAATTCATCCGACAGAAAGATTTTGTGAAGAAGTATTAAATCTAAACAAACAGCACCGCACAAGAATTGCTAAAGCTACTGCAGCTCTCGAAGAGCTTACTTTAGATGAAGATTCAGAAAAGTTGTAATTTACAACTTTTCTGACACTGATTTAGCAACCTTGATTAAATAAGACATACTGAACCCCCTGGACTTTCAGGTCTAGCAACTGCTCCGCAGAATCCTTATTAGGCATATTCGTTTCGAAAATACACTCTATCATTCTAAGATTAACTATGAAGTCAAAGACACCATACTCGCCGTTGTGCCTGCAAATATAGTGAGCATTTCTCACGAACCAAGAGATTTCTGATGCTGAGTCTGTATTGCCAGTGTCGTCATATTCTTTCGAGATACCACGAATCTCTTCGTAGTTAAAATCCAGAATTATTCATGCATCTATATTTTTTGACCAATTAATGAAGTGCTGTGTTTGCATTGCCATAGTATCTCCTACTCTTAAACTGGGAACACATTAACAGTAATTGAAACTTGCGCAGCCAATTGGTGCAGCAGAAATTCGACATCAAAAATCCAAAGCCGCTAATGAAATTTCATTCTTCATGTTGAAAGATTTTTCAAAGACATTGACCGAGCTTACAGTTCGGCAGTCGAATAGAGAGCCAATTCCATTTATCCTTACTAAGACATCTTCTTTGGTTATGCACTCATTACTTCCTAACCTTGATTGCTCATTTCGTAGTAATTCGCTTTCAATTCAATTAAAGCCTTCGATTACATTGTCACAGTATGAAAATAACGAGTAACGATTACTTGAATTTTCAAATATGACAGCACTATAACGGCGGTCAAATAGCTGTCTCAGCCTCGACTCATCAGTAAACGTCAGGCGTATATACTGAATAATTCCTCTATTAATTTTGACTTGTTGGCTAAAGTCGGTGCCATCAAATGCAAAAACTTCGAGTGCAAAATGTGAGCTACCGTAAAGCTAGTCGATAAACGACTTTTCATAGATAAGTACCACAGAAGCTTTCATTTCAGCAAGTTGTGTAAATGTAAAAGTACAATCTTGATTTTCCATAGAGCGAATCAAGTTTCTGTGCTTCTCTTTAATAGAAGCTCGATGCTTGTTTCTGTGTGAGCTAATTTTTTGCAAGTACCGATGTCTTGTACTTACGATAATCAGCCACCGAAAAAACTGCAAGAATGGGAAAGTGGCCAAAGATATTTGTATGGCGTGCATTTGAGTATGGAATGGACTGTTCGTCGGTTTCCTGGGAAAGTGCAACAATTCCTAACTCGTCAAATCTGAATAAACCGAGACGGTTAAAATACGCAGTACGGCACAAAATGCTTTTTGTGTTACTCAGCACCACTGGGGAAAGTTTTAACACACTATATCTAATTAGCATTTTAAATGGCTCAATACCGCCATAAAAAGTTTTTCATTATTTCGTCGACCAGACAACGACCTTGTATTGCTGTCCATTGCTCTTTCGATTCCACCAAATTGAATGAAATTGTCCAAACTCACTAAGTCAATATTATAGCCTGACTCCGTGTCATCCACTGGCTGTATGTTAAGTGCATGTACATATTGAGGTGAAGTCGCATAAAGCGGTATGCATTCACACAACTTGTTGTACAAATTTGGCATGGTCGCTCGAAACGAAAAACTAGCAGAGTTTAATGAAGTTCGCCCACGACTTATCACTTTAAAATTCCCACCTACCCGCTTCACCCTTTTTATTGTGCACTTAGAAAATTGCATACGACGCTTTTTGGACTTTGCGGTAATAGATATTTTGTCGAACCAGTCGAGAGCACCTATTCCTGAAAGTTGTAAATTATAACTTTCATAAAGGATATTTGGCTCAAATATCTTGGCATCACTAACCGGCATAAAGGTAGCTTCTCTCGTTGGAGAAAACTAATATTCTTGCCCATCGGCTGCAGTTAAAAAGTCTAACATCGGTGATGTTGGGATACGGCATGTTATCATCCGGTAGCATATTAACCGCACCTGGAATATCAGATACAATTGCTGAATTTGGATTTACAATGGGATACTCAACTCTTGCCCGTTACATACTTTCATCCAAATGGCTAATTTTTGGAATGCAGGTAAGCGAACACCGTCGCGCGCATGAATCGACAACAGGAATAATAAAGCAATATCCAGTCCATAGATTTGATTAAATGGCGTTGCGCGTGCTTGCGATAAACTCGCGCAAAAACCGCTTTATCAAACGTATCCATATCATCACAATTTACGATATCAGCATGCCCTGCATTTTCAAGCTCCCTACCGTGTTCCAAGAGCTTAGTGAACTTCTCAGCTCGTATTGCGTCGTTTGCAGTAACCTGACTTAATAACCTGATAAGCTTCGTAATCGTCTCCGCATTACGCGTATTAGGTTTAAATGCTATTGCACCAGTCGTGTAATCACCCGCTCGTGAATGGTACGTTCAATATTTAATATCTAGTGCTACATACATAATATAGTTTCTGACTTTAAGCACGTTACCGCTGATATGAGCATGTCTAGGTCGTTTTGCCAGTTCCTCTCCTGACTTGTCAGTGATCGATTTCTCACAGATATAGCAGCCTGTCCTTGCACTTCCACCGCATCCTCCGGCCTTCGCGCTGTATCTGCAAGAGCCATCAACGCTGTCTTTGTAAATCAAATTTAATAATATATGGTTCGCTTCAAAAGACTCAACAAAAAATCAGCTAGGAACAATCGGGTCTGTACCAGCGCCTCGGATAATGCCCCAAACATTTTCGTCGCTCATATCAATGATAGGCACAACACCTTGTCAACTTTGTCTGTAAACAATGATTCAGCAGTAAATAGATCTGGTCCTCAACGTTTAATGTACGCAGCTCCGCGTGCTGACTCAGATAGTCTAGAACCGAGTAACGTTACCGCCCTGCCCTTATATTTTTCTTCTACCATGCGCTCTATACGTGCTGCATCGTCAACTTTCAAAATCTCCACACAGCCATTATTTGTACACGCACTACCAATAATCTTTAATCCAGACAAAAATAATGATGACCACTGTTTGACCAAAGGGGGTCTACCGATGTGTAATTCAAGGTGGACTCCTTTGATTTTACGAAAGTTATTGAGATTTTAAATCTACTCAAGGCAGAGCATTTGCATCAGATGATTCTCAACACCTGTATCAATGTGCGTGACTACGAATGGGAATGAGTTACTTAGCACATTCTCTGATATTAGTTCTAAGTGTGTCAATAGCGCGGCAAGTAATACGACAGTAATGTCTTTGCCAAAACTGCATGCACAAACAGTGATGATGGATTTTCGAATAATCTTAAGTTATCTACAGCTTGTCTGAACAAAGCAAATGAGTGCATACAATCCATTTTATAGGAAATTTTCAGCATCAAATGTATATCCAACATCTGAAAGCTCAATAAACGCAATACTATCTACACTCCTGCCTCACAAAATTGATTGAATGTAGATTCGCACAGAAATGGAATCACGCTACCGCTTCGAAACACAAAAACAGTAGTAAACTAAGGAGTCTGTCAAGAAAGTTGTAAATTACAACTTTTTATGAGATCTAATTTGGAATGCACTTTGCTTCATGGCGGAACGAATTGGGCGATTAAGTACACAAATGATAGCAACAGCTATTAACATTAGATTCATAATTACCGTCGCAAACAAATAGCTATCACCGCGCTACCCAAGCATAGTTCTGCAGATATATTCCTGATTTAAGGAATAAACTAAGTTACCTATGAAAAAAACCAATGCGGTTGCCAAAGATGATGCTAATCGTTTCATGTCAGACTCCAGCAAAAACACTTAGTGTAGTACGGTACAAACCAGAAACAGGATTAAAAAGGCTATCTATGCAGATTGCCAAAAGTAATAGCTTTTTGACTGGTAAAATCAACAATATAGCAATTCAATTTTGTAGTAAGATTCTTAGTTTCAAGGCTGATTTTTCAAGTCTCAACAAAGTTCTTTTGGAAAAAGCATATGAGCACAACACCTTTCGAGCCTATTGTTTTCTCTAGCTTCCTCGAAAAATATGTAATCTTGCCCCTACCTTTGTAGGGGCGTTCTATACTTTCTCGCCGACTGCATGCAAAGAAAAAATTGTGTTTTTTGATTTGACTTATTCCTGTTTTAATTCCGCATTTTCCAGCAAACCTCATATAGAAGAAAATAAAACTTAAAACCTTATAAAGTGATTTTTCTGAAGGCTATGCCTGCAAAATAAAATGCGCATCATGATAACACATAAGTGAGCACCATAGAGTTTGTGTCTATCGTGGGGAAATATAAGTTGGGGGCAAAGGCCAAAACGCCTAGACCAGGCTAAATTGAATAAAAAAACACTAGCAATAGTGATAACAAATATTCCACCCGCAAAGGCTGATGCAAGAAAATAAAGCTCATAAACAGTCATGTTTAAGTATCTTTGAACTCAAGGCTATAAATTAAAGTTCATGCTATACAGATATCAAAAGCGGTAGAGAATTTTGGATCGGGTTTTATCGGATTTAAATAAACAAGGTAGGATAGGGTAAGGTAAAAGCTCTCACCCCAATAATTTACGCGGCGCTTGCTGTAGAATCGAATAGATCTATGGAAGCTAACTCACTGTGAACTAACTTACCAACTATATCAGAGCTGAGTTTCAGTTTCTGACTCGAAACTAGGCTGTAAACATTGCCTACTCTAACAAGAAAGCTACCACCATAACGCTTGCTTTTTTTGGTCGTATCAAAAAAGAATAAACGATTTTGCGAGACCGCTAAACCGTCTACTGATTTAAGATAATTGCCACTCAAAACAATAATGCTAGAAAGCGAGTCAGCTTTTGCAGATAAAGTCTGCGCTAGTTTTTGATTCCTTGAATATTGAGTTTTTTCAAACCAACAAAAATCATTCATAAACACACCTCAAAAAAGTTGTAAATTACAACTTGCACCCTTGATTAGAGTGTTTAGGAACATCAAAGTTCCTTCATCAATCGTATAAATCTTTGCGTTTTAATATCTTAGGTAAATTCAATTCCAGATTTAAAATCAATAATTAATCCTTCGACGTTGTCACGACCAAAAGCGCCTAGTAGATTAGGCGGACTAGAGTAGAAAATCGCCGATGGAGTAAAAGGGAGTATTGAGAGGTCTATCACCGGGTCCAAACAGCTTCTCTGCACCTTCGAACCTAGCTCCTTTAAATTTGGTAAACGCCAACCATCAGTGACAGAAACACAGTTCAAAGCGTCTTGCCTAGTTTTGAATGATAGCGGCTTACCAGAGCGGGCGTTTGTTGATTGCCGATAACTCTGACCGACAGCACATTTTTGCCACACGACACCGTTCACTACATCAGTAACTGTGCCATTAAAATTATCCAAAAACTGCCCTGTTGTATGCGAATCAGGGATATGGTCTTTGCACGTTTGTGCATCCACAGAGAGTGAGAGTGTGGCTATCATAAATAATGCAAGGGTAGATTTGAGTATTGTTTATTTCTCCGATGTTTCTGAACGAACTAGTCGAACTACGTTTGGTTCTTGTTTGTTATATAGTTATACTTGATGACGCTCTCTGTTTAGACGCCAAACTGCAGCTTTACCGTCGATGTATGGAGTAGCAGAAATATAGCTATCGTTTTTTGCGTTCGGCATAAATATAGAATATTGCTTGAGATTTAATCATTATGTATTGTCCGAAATGCCTCTATCGTAGGTAAACGCCAGTCTTTTGCGCCACAGAGATACCCTGGGCGTTAAATGCGTCGATATATTCTTTGGTGTTGCAACGGGACGCGGTACCTCCAAAATA
Source organism: Pseudoalteromonas xiamenensis (assembly GCF_017638925.1). Lineage (NCBI taxonomy): Bacteria > Pseudomonadati > Pseudomonadota > Gammaproteobacteria > Alteromonadales > Pseudoalteromonadaceae > Pseudoalteromonas > Pseudoalteromonas xiamenensis. The sequence continues at coordinate 28,272 of NZ_CP072134.1, read as the reverse complement.
ACTAGCCTATTCTCATCAGGAAATGCACATAGATTTGAGATTGAATACCTTGAATTAACAAAGGTATCGCCATTGACTTTCGTATTCAGCTCATAGAAGTAATATAGATAATTCGTAGAATTAAAGTTGGCATGAGATAAGAATATGGATAATTCCCTTCTTGAAGCTGTTTGGCCAATTCTTAGCGTAACGCTTTATCTGTAGAGTAGGGGGGACTTGTTCTGGCGATTTCACCTCCCAAGTCAGACCTGTAGCAATATTTTTTACACAAGAAAAACAGAGGTTATCACTGGTTAAAGGATTTCCTGCACGGTCAATTTTTGTAGAGCTAAAACCCGCATAATCATCAAAATGCTGAGTATTTTTGTGATCTTCACCAAAGTCTGCGTCCTTACTGTCAATGTATGAAGTTACACCCGTATCATTAAGTCGAGTATTTCCAGGGATTATAATCGAATATGTGTCAGACTGACTTTATTAATCTTGTGCATTTGTCGCTATGTTTAATTTAATTGATAGTGATTCACCACCTTCTGGAAGTCATCCTGTGGAAAGCTTACTTGAAAATTTTGCTCAATCGTTTCTATTTGATAATTTAACTCCAGAGGTTCTTGAACACTCACCTTTCCGGTGGCCTCTGCAAACACTGAGTAACCATCATTAATGTGTGCAAAAGAGACATTAGGCTCGGTATTGAATGTTGCCTTGGTTGCGCCTTGCAAGGGTATATCCGTACCAAGCACTTCAAACTCAAATGATTTATCTATTTCGTCAAAGTCATCATTCTAGATAGGAAGTTTAGGTTGGTTGTTTTTTGACCTTCCGCAATCGAAAACACATTTTCAGTTGTCGCATTTAGATCTCGTTCATCTGTTTCGATATGCCTAATTGCATATCGAACTTCTATTTCCTTTTCAGCGGCTCTAAGCAACGTAAACTTAACAGCGTGCATAGCTGTTGAGTCTTCTTACTCATTGACCTTCGCGGTTGTAGAAACTGAAAGCTTGTTTTCAGGTAATTTGGTTGCCTTTTCCGAGCCTGAACAAGCGGCTAACAAAGCGGCTAACAAAGCGCTGCTCAGCGCTAAGGCTATCGGACATATATTCATAATCAACACCTTATTTTTGGAGTATCGTATGATCGCCTACGTGTTTAAATCGTATTTTGGGGAAGAAGAGTGCGGTGCAAAAGTAAAAGTTGTAATTTACAACTTTTTCAGTTGTAAATTACAACGAAGATGGGTTGTTAAGTGTTCTGCTTTAGACTATCCGAATCGCGCAATGATTGAGCCAATTGCGTCAGGTCATCAAAGCTGGGAACCCCTGAGAACGAAATAGAGAACTGACCATTTTTGTTCTCAATCGTCGCGTCACAACCAGATAAAGTGACTACATGTCTATCTTGGCTTTTTTCTAATTTAGGCTCGAGGACCTTTTTGACTGCTTTGGTTACAGCTTGAAAGAACGTGCCATTTTTTAAATTAGGTTTTGCGTCAGCGATATCATCGATTGCCACTGCGGTAATTTCAGGCTGTGACACGTAAAGCTGATGTAATGACAAGAACGTATTCAATTTTACTTTATGTGGGTCGTCGACAAATCGTTCTAAATTTAAATCTAAATAGAAGTCTATGGATTTCGCTGCTTTAGATAGATTTCCTTTGTCCCATTCAATTTTTGCTGCTAAATCGACCTGTTTCATGATGCCATCTTTAAGTATTGGCACAATCGACATATAGCGTTCAAAAGGAGTAATGTTGCGACGCTCCGCATTTTCACTAAGCATCAATTCAACCGCTTGAGTGTCGTCTAGTTTCAACAGGAAAGCTTTGAATACATTTAGCTCTCGCGTTGCTTCAAAGCGCATACGTCCAGACACCAACTCGTAAACAACACGACCATCTTCTGTTGTGTCTTTTGTTTTTCGAACAAAACCAGGCGTATGCTGGCCGTTTTCCTTGATTGACTCTTTTAACTTCTGAAAATCATCGGTATTTAATGACGCTGAATGTCTATCGTGATATTTGAAGAACCGAACTTGGTCGTGCGTTAATTGAAGTATAGCTACTTGCTCTGACAGTGCGGGAACTTTACGTTCTCCAATAGCCAGACCTACAACTGGATTAACGACTCTTTTTTCAGCCGAGGTTTCATGTGCTGGCTTGGCTGGCTCAACAGAATTAGCTTTTAACCTGTCTAAAAGGCTCGATGCATTGTTGTTACGCTTTACCATGTCTTACTCCTTTAGCTACCAAATCAGAACAAATTTCACCAAAAAGAACCTTCATGTTATGAATGATGCGCTTGTCCGAATCTTTTAATTTGGCCAGTTCAAACGGAGTCTTAAAGTAACTAAATGTATCGTCGATACTTTCACTCATAAGCATCTTGTTTTCGTACATGTGTTCGCCAAGCACGAGGCTCCATAATATCAACAAAGCTTTTCATTTTCGTATTCTGTTGGTTGAACATACTGACCATAACTTTGACGCTGTTGAATGTTTTATTGTCCGAGATTTTCTTGACGTACTCTGTGGCTGTTTCCAAAAATTGCCTGGTCGAAACAAAGTCTAGCATTCTGGCAGGGCAGGGGATGATAATGTTATCGACTGACAATAGTGTTTGAATACCAACGATACCAAGGCTTGGCGGAGCATCAACGATTACAAAGTCAAACTGGTCCTTAATAGTGTTTATACCCGATTGGAGCTTATGAAAATAATTCAGTGCTTCTTCACGGGTACCACCTGACACTTGTGGTAAAGCTTCAAATTCAGAACTTGATAATTGCTGATTAGCAGGAATGAGATACAAGTTAGCAATATGTGTTTCACGAACAGCGTATTTTAAGCTGGCTTGTTCGTTATACAACGTGTATGGAAGTACGGTATCGTCCGCATCAATATCAATATCAGGCATGTAACCAAACATGGCAGTTGCAGAAGCTTGGCTGTCCATGTCAATTAAAAGTACCTTATGGCCGAGAATCGCCAAGTGTTGAGCCATACATACGGCGGTTGTTGATTTACCTACACCACCTTTGAAGTTGTACAAAGCAACGGTAATACCCATTCGGCCTTGAAATGATTTTGGTGTGAAGGTAGGTTTGGTTCCGAAATAATCGCGTAGCTTTGCGATGTCATCAAGCGAATAGCCAACTCTTCTGCCCTTATCATCCACCGCTGGCTTATCAATTACACCTTTTTCTTCGCATTTATAAAGCGTTGTCGTACTCTTGCCAAGCATTTGACAAGCTTGAGAAGTATTGTAGCGGCGCATTACTTTGCGCTCATTTGGAGCTATACCTTCACTTATTGCAGTTCGGATAAGAGTATCCATTGCATCGGTAACTTGTTTGAGCGTATTTTCCAACTTAGTTCTCCTTTTGTTGGACTTACAACAAAAATTTATATTTCAATGTTAAATCATGCAAAATATAAAACCAAGAGTGTTTTTATTGAAGATATAAATTTTTAGATAAGAATGATGATATTTAAACCTGCTAGTTTAGAAGTGGAACAAGGACTTTTGCGATGGCAGTAAGAAAACAAGTCTCAACGGTGCAATCAGACGAAGGTCAGTTAGAACTATTTTCAATGCTTCATCTACCAATGAAACAGCAGAACGACTACTCGAATACAGTTGAAATCTATGATGCGCTACCAAAGTACGTTTGGACGAAAACTCGTGCTTAAAGCGATTTGAAAAATGCGACGATAATAAGACCCTGTACTATTCGTGGTAAAACGATGACTTTTAAACTGAAACCTGCGTTGATAGAAAAAGATGGCGAAAACGTGCTTATCTATCCAGATCAACGCGAGGAATTAGTTGAAGATGCATTAAGAAAACTTGCGGTAAATGGTAACGGTGTTGATGTCCAGGGCAAGGCTGGAGTGAATTTTACTTTGTACGAACTGAAGAAAGAGTTGGAGCGGGTAGGGCATACCTTTAATTTAAACGAGATCAAAGAAGCGCTTTTGGTTTGCAAAGCCACTAAGCGGCAAACACAACATCTACGTTCTGTTGAAACTTCCTTTTGAAGAGTTCAACAAGGTGTTACAACAGCAACAGGCATCAACAATTGACTCAATGGTTCAAAGAAGTTTTGATGATTTGGAGCGTCGCTTAGATAAACGTCGCGCTCAGAAACTGGAATAAGAAAAGGAACGTACAAACTTGGAGCAAGAAACACTTAAAACAAGAGCAGCTCTATTATAAGCAGACAAATCTGATGCTAAGCTCGTTCAGAAGGACATACTCTGATCATCATGTATTTGTTATTGCTTAATAGGCGAAGCCGTTTACACCATCAAACTCGACATTCACCTTTTTAGAAGAAGTAATCCCGATTGAAACAACCGAATTGAGATTGATGGGTTTAGCTTGTCGCTTGACTAGCTTTTAGATAATCCCTGACTGCCGGACCAACACCAAAATCCCAGCTACGTAATTTTGCTGGCTCAATAAGTTTCACCTCCGCAATTTCTGCGGATAAATACAATTCCCCCTCAGCCTTGCCAGAATAAGCAATAATCAGCTGGTTCATTTGAGGCCAGTTGTATATACCGATTAGAGAGGGCAATTCCAGCTTTAATCCTAGTTCTTCCTGTGTTTCCCTTACAGCGGCTGTCAAGGGGTCTTCTCGACACTCAATAAAACCAGTAATCAATGAAAACATTGCTGCAGGCCACTGCTGATTGCGGGCCAGTAAGATATGCTCTTGATATTCTATCAGTACCGCTACCACCGGCAATGGATTATTCCAGAATACAAAATCGCATAGGTGGTTTGAGCATGCCTGACGCTTTAAACCCTCGATGGGTTGTTCTGTTATTGGTGCTTTGCACTTTGGGCAGTATTTCATTAATCTAACCTACTCAAGAGTTTTCAGTGATAATCTTTGGTTCTAATTGATCTAGAGAAAAGGTCAAAGTGCGGTAAAATTTATCACTTTTGGCCTGACATAACAGATTTATAATATGTTAAAACTACTTCACCACTATATTTCTACCGCAACATGTTTCTGACTAGTCTAGTTCTGTAACAAGTTTTTGGATAATCGCAGCAATCAACTCTGGCCGATCACTCTGAATGTTGTGGCCAACGTCAGACATACGTATGTGTTCACCATCCAGTACCTGACTAAAAAGCTCATTATGCAAGCTAAGCCAAAGCTTTTTTCCTTCTTGAGTCTCTTCAATTACCATCGGACTCTTGTGCACCTGTGTTGATGAAAGTAGCACTGTTTTAAGTTGAGGAGGGATTGGATAAATTACATCAGAGCTACTTTCTAGCTCTTTAGTTAAGTTACTATAATGCTTAAGCAGATGTGCCGGCATATATTTGGCAAGCAATAGATCATCTGCCTTTACTTTGTCAGCGTTAAGTTGATTAAAACGGTGGCGATGAGCACGGGTTGTTGGGTCGACTAAAACAAGAGCATCTATTATATCAGAAGCCTGATAAGCAACTTCAGTTGCTAGCAAACCACCATATGAGTGCCCGACAAGAATAACGTTATTGGACAATGCCGCATTTTTTACTAGTGAAAGTAAATGACGAACATCTTGTTCAATCGATGTGGGAGCTGCATCTTTTTCTAGCAAGTTAGGTCGCGTGTAGTTAATAACTTTAATATCTTTGGGTAATAGCTGAACAACAGGCTGCCACACCTCTGCTTTACTTCCAAAGCCAGCTTCAAATATCACGGTGGTACCCGCCTGCGCATGAGCGCTTAACATTAATACTCCACCCAACAACACATACCAAAAGTATTTCATTTTTGAATACCTATACTCTTTACATAACAATTAATGTAGAAGCTTATTTCAATGAAGGTGAAATCTGAGTAAAAAAATAGCAGCAGAATTTCACTTCCTTTTCACCACTACACCAGCAAAATTAACTGTTAGCTGCTTCGTAACTCCCGCATCTTTTTAGGATACTTGGCCAGCATCGTCAAAGTTAGGTTTATAAATGATGAATTTAGCAAATAAAAAAAAGATAGCGAAAACGGTCAAAATTTTCTTATTAGTGACAATGTCTTATTTGTTTATCTGTCTGGCTTTAATCTACTGGCCTAGTCAAAAGCAAACAGTAGTATTGCCAGATTATAATGCGTCAGATAGACACCTAGGCTATGATCATCTAGCTAGTAAACAGAACAAAGACAATACAACCACTGAGTTCATTAAAACAGAATCAAACGAAAAGCTTTTCATCCGTAAGTTTTTGTCTGACGCTAAGGTTTCCATAGTTCTTTTGCATGGTATCGCAGCTAATAGTATCGATATGTACCAAACTGCACTAAAACTAAGACATGCAACTGGTGCCCAGATAATAACTCCCGATTTGCGTGGACACGGTTTATCAGATGGCAAAATGTTTTCAGTTGATTATGTTGGTCAGTATGAAGATGATATTGAAAAGCTTTTACTTCATCTGAAAAGCACCGAGCCAGAGCATAAAATCATTTTGGCTGGTCACTCTATGGGTGGAGGTGTTGCATTGCGTTACGCCATTAAACACAGTTCATTGATCCCTGATGGCTACCTGTTACTAGCACCAAATTTTGGCGAAGGCCCAACGCAGAAAAAAACTGAAAACAGTAACGATAATAATTTTGTTAATTTCAACGTAAAGCGATTTATCGGTATTATAATGCTAAATAGTATTGGTATTCATATTCTAGATGATGAGACGGTACTTACCTTTAACTTCCCGCCGAAACGAAAAAGTTATACTTACGCAGCGGTAATGTCTGCACAGCCAGTAAGACCACAAACCAGTGATGTTGCACTTGCGGCAATAAAGTCACCTTTACTTGTGTTAATTGGCAGTAAAGATGAAGTTTTTAACGCCCCTCAATACCCTGATTTTGTTAGCACTTACAGCTCTGGAGAATCTTATTTAATTGATGGTGCTAACCACAATGGTGTTCTTGCGAAAGATCAAACCTATATCGAAATAAAAAAGTGGTTTAAGAAATTTTATTCAGAATAGCCAATTCTAGGCGTCGTATATGTCCACTAACTCTGAATATAAAGGATGATCAAGATCTAAAAAATTGGTTTAAAAAGTTTCAGTGTGGCTTTGGGGGTATAGTTTAATAACTAAACCAAAAAATGTAACGTTTCATACCTACAGATTAGTGACAGGTAAGAAGGTCAGATCAGTGCCAGCAACGGACAATCTGCGCGACTCGTTTCTGCCCCAAGGTGAGTTAGAGTTAAGGTGATTTATCCAATCAGACTTTTAAGGATTCCTATGACAACATTAGTGAAAAAGGGACTCTTCACAGTTTCTCTTTGTGCGTTATCTGTTGCGACTGCTTTAGATGTATCAGCTACTCAATATGTAAAAATTGGGGATAAAACTCAAGCAATAACAAAAACTAACGGTATTATAACAAACATCTACAATGTAACTGATAAAGATGGTAACCTTATCTCACAAAAAATGATGCGCCACTTTGAAAAAGACCGCTTTATTATTGAGTTTGCTGAACAACCACTTATCCAAACCAAAAAAGCCATTACTCGTGAAATTTCGCGCCAGTTCCAAAATACAAATACTTCAGATATCGCACAAAAAGCCATAATTAAATCACAATTACAACAGGCGGAAGCTCGTTTAGCAACTATCCAACAAGCGACAATTCAACAACTTTCTGCTATTGATAAAAACATTAAAGTACTTAATCGCTTTAGCCGTACCAGTAATGCAATTGTTGTTGAAGCAGACAGAGCTACGTTGAGTGCTATCAAAAAGCTACCCAATGTGAAAAATGTATCTCGTGACACTGTTGTATCTATAGATTTAACCGAAAGTGTACCATTGATTAACGCCCCTTTAGTGTGGGAAATACTTGATGCTGAAGAGCAAACAATTACAGGCAAAGGTGTATCAGTGGCTATTCTAGATACGGGTATTGACTATAACCATATCGACCTTGGTGGCTGCCTAGGTAGAAGTTGCCGCATTACACATGGCTATGATTTTGTAAATAATGATAACGACCCAATGGATGGTCACGGTCATGGTACTCATGTTGCCGGTATTGTTGGTGCTAACGGCACATTAAAAGGTGTAGCTCCGGATGTCACCTTCCATGCTTATAAAGTTCTGAGTGACCAAGGCTCTGGTAGTACCAGTGGCATTATTGCTGCACTTGAACGCTCAGTTGATCCTGATGGTGATATAAATACAGATGATGCGGTCGATATCATCAACATGAGCTTAAGCGGTGATGGAAGCCCTACTGGTCCTTTGAGTACGGCAACTAATAATACCGTTGATGCAGGAGTAATTGTTGTTGTAGCTGCAGGTAATGATGGATATTACGGAGCAATTAACAGCTCGTCGCCAGCAAATGCTAAAAAAGCAATCACTGTGGCTTCATCAACTAAATCAGATGAACTATCTAGCTTTTCATCGAAAGCGACCGCAACAGACTTATTTACTAAACCTGAAATAACTGCACCAGGTAGTGCTATCAACTCTACAATACCAAAGGGAGAATACGCGTCAATGAGTGGTACCAGTATGGCTGCACCTCATGTAGCTGGTGCTGTGGCGCTATTAAAACAAAAAGATGCAGCACTGACATCAGAAAAAGCCGTTCAACTTTTAGCTGCAGGTGCGATAGATATTGGAAATGACCCGCTCGCTCAAGGCCCTGGGCGAATGGATATAGAAAAAAGCATTAAAGCAACAACTACAGCTGATGTAACAGCACTTAACTTTGGTCAACTGGACTCAAATCAAAGCGCTTGGACAAGTACTCGCTCCCTGACCATTTATAACCACAGTGATGCTGTACAGAATTACCGACTTGATTTTACTGATGAGCTGCCTAATGGAGCTAACTTATCAGCTGCACAAAGCACTTTTAGTATTCCAGCAAAATCATCACAAACTATTGAAGTAAAGCTGAATGTACCTAATACTAATGCGCTAGCTTTTGCGCTTAGTAGGTCAGGTATTTATCATGCAAATATCGTTATCTCTTCTGAAACAGCAAGTCAACATGTACCTGTCTATTTTGAACATAGTGCAAAATTAACAATTACTACGAATGCACCTGATAAAGTTTATGTCGCCTTATTTGATGATCATGGTGTTAGCTCAACCAATTTTGTTACTGCAGAAGCCTCTGTTGAAGTAACCGCTCCAAGCAAAAATATTTGGATAAGTGCTATTTATTCTAATTTAGATACAAATCATATCCCAGAAACAGCAGGCATTAAAAAACTTAAATATGGTCTGTCGTCACATCAAATTCAAATCAATGATGATACCGAATTCTTACTTGATGCCAACTTATTAACTAATACAGTCGGTTTATCCTCTGTTACTCACAAAGATGGCACAGATGCGCTGCCTGACACCATCAATTACTTCGGTCGTAGTTTCTTTAAAACCGACTCAGGCTCTACTGGCTTCATTTCTTTTTCTGTTAAACCTACCCATATTTACTTTGCAATAGGTGAATTATCTGACTATTTAGACCTTGAAATTTCATCTCAGTTTAAAATAGCAGAATCAGCAAATGAAAATGGCTATTACATTTATCGCAACAACATCACAGATGGCATATCCATTTCGGAAGAATTAAACCTTGATTTAAATTCTCTTGGTAGTGCAGAAGTTAAACTACCACCTCAAAGTAATGCTAATAGTTTGATTGTCTCTGATGGATTCAACTTAAAATATGTAGAATCTTTATCTAACCAAATCTCAAAACTAAATATTTATGAACCTGCACAAGATAATTCTCTAGAATACACACAAGTTACATTACTCGATATCAATTATGATAATGGTGATGAGCGAGCACTTATCACGTCACCTTTTTTTGATTTGAATGAGTCTGGGCAGCTTCGCTCAAGTAACGATACTTATAATTACCTCGGTACTACAATGCTCTATGAATCGAATACAATAGATTTATCAGGTGATAGAACAACCTACTTCAGTGGTATTATTTCTATAAATGAAACTACGTTAGAGTTTGCAAATTCTGATTGGAATCGACGTTTATTTTTTGCTGACAGCCAAAACAATTTATATGACATTACAGCCTCCTATTCCTTTTATTGCGAATCTTCAGACGGCAGTAGAACTTTATTAAGTAACGGTTATGTAAGTATTCGAGAGCCAAACATTCCGAAACCGTCCGATACCTGTGAAAAATTGCTATTCAATTTAACTAATAGCAGTGATCTAACTAAGCCAACAAATAGCTCTGTTCTTAGTTTCTATGTCAATGAACAAGATACTGTAATACCTATAGATCAGATTAATCTCTTACATGGTGAACAGTTATATGTGCACCCAGTAGTTAATAAAATTGACTCGACAATCGATTTGACTTCTAGTTTTGGGCTTAAAATCAGTTCTGTTGAAATACGTTTGAATGGTGGTGATTGGCAACCCCTTACTATGGTTCAAAATGAAAATGGGGGTACATCTGTACCAGTGGAGCTAGTTGAAGGCGACTTTATTGCAGATCTGAGAATCACCTCGATAACTTCTTTTGCTGAAGCTGTTTCGTACACGCTCAACAATTTTTTCAAATTTGGAACAGATTCTGGTGAAGTTAACGATGCCGATAATGACGGTATTCCAAACGTTCAAGACCCTGATGATGATAACGATGGTTACAACGATGATGTAGATGCCTTCCCATTTAACTCGAAAGAGTGGATAGATACTGATGGTGATGGACTGGGTGACAATGCCGATACCGATGACGATAACGATGGCTATTTAGATACTGAAGATGCCTTTCCGCTTGACCCAACGGAGTGGTTAGATACCGATGGTGATGGCATTGGCAACAATACTGACACCGATGATGATGGTGATGGCCATCTAGATGAAGAAGATGTATTTCCTTTAGACTCAAATGAATGGGTTGATAGCGACGGTGATGGTACTGGTAATAATGCCGATAGTGACGATGATAATGATGGCTATTTAGATACTGAAGATGCCTTCCCGCTTGATGCAGATGAATGGCTAGACAATGACGGAGATGGTATTGGTAACAATGCCGATAGCGATGACGATAACGACGGTGTAGCAGATAGCCAAGATGCCTTCCCGTTAGACGCAGCTGAATCACTCGACACTGACGGAGATGGTATTGGTAACAATGCCGATAGCGATGACGATAACGACGGTGTAGCAGATAGCCAAGATGCCTTCCCGTTAGACGCAGCTGAATCACTCGACACTGACGGAGATGGTATTGGTAACAATGCCGATACTGACGATGATGGTGACGGCGTAAATGATGTACAAGATGCATACCCGCTTGATGCCAGCCGCTCTTCAGCGCCAACCAATAATACCTCGGATAACACGAGTGCATCAGGTGGTGGCTCACTACCCGTTTTTGGATTAATAGGCTTATTCTTGGTTAGTCTAGTGCGAAGAATTAAGCGTTAATAGCAAAAAAAACCGCAGTAATCACTGCGGTTTTTTATTGCCTTCAAACTGGCTCTTCTTACAAAAACTAATTTTTATAGGAAACTTAGTACGGGGCCTATGCCCGTCATCGTTTGAAGTAAATCGAGCTGTTTCGGAGCTTCGAGGGCTTGCTCAACTTCCTCTTCCAGTAGCTTAATTTCGGACTGGATTGAGCGATAAATACGTAAGTTGGTGTCCGCAGCTGTTTTTAAGTGATGTGTTAGTAAAGTCACTTCAAATGACTTCTTTTTAATTTGGCTACTACTCACCCGAATGCTAGAGCTGCGCCAAATTTGGTTTTGGATAGACAGTAATTGCTTACTAGCTAACTGCACGAGCTATATTCTTCTGCGCAACATATCACGCACCGCTCGATGTTTTTTAGGGTAGATGTACCCCTTAGGCAAAATTCCTAAACGCTTCAAGTGGGCAAGGTGAAAGGCATCTTTAAAATCACCCGAATATTTAAGCCCTTCATATTGTTTAACCACAGCCGTATTGACCAATAGCATCTGAAAGCCATTTGCGGCTAAACCATCGACCAACCAGTACCAATTGAATGTTGACTCGACAGCCGCGCCGACTAATTGTTCTTTAAAGGGCGTAAAGTATTCCAAGTACAGTGAAAGATCATCAGCGATGCGTTTTGAGAAAACGGCTTTATCGTTCTCATTGTTAACAACAATCACGTGATTATTTGAATGTAAATCAATGCCACAGTAAAGTGCCATAACCGTCTCCGGTCAGTCTTGGTTTGAGCACCTGTTAGCATAGCTAACAAAGGCCCCGGAGGCTGACTAGAGGATTATCAGGACGGCTCAGTGCCAAACTCGGGAGGCTCAACAGCAACTTACTATCTTAAATCCAATTGCCATAACAGGACGTCCACTCAAATCGTATTTGGACAGAATTGAGTTAGAGCCGAAAGGACGGCTCCGTGCCAATTGCAGATCTTTAACGCCGCGCTCTGCGGCAAATTTGGAGCGAAGCGCAAAATTTGTCCAACTGCAGCGCCTTGTTAGCACACATATCTACGCTACTTGATTTCGAACTTCAAAAGACTCTAAAAAAACTCTTAAACATTCAGGAGTTTCTGCATACTGACTTAACTCAGAAATGACATTCGATTTAGTTAGTTGAAGTTTAACATTTCCCTTATTCTGGAATATTTCTCTACCTTCCTTGCTGCATCGATCTTTTTTTAACTTACTTAAGAATATTCGAAAAAAGTCTAGGTTTTGCTTTCCCCTGTACCAAAATTCGCCATTCTTATCTTTAAAATACTCTTTCGACTTTTCTAAGTTAATTTCTAGACCTTCTGCCAATTCTGGAAAAATTGTATTAGGTGATAATTCAGCGTACACCTTCGTTATTCCGGAAAAACCTATGCTAATCAAATCATCAATACTAACATTGTTGATATTAAGCCTGCCGACTAAGTCGCCCGTTCGCTCCATCAACCTTATTTCTCTGATTAGCAAATTAAAACCTTCAATAGCGTTAATATATTGAGACTTAATATCGCGATATTTTGACATACAAGCTTCAAAGCACATATTTTCATCGTTTGTTTCGCTTACTCCGAACTCAGAGGATAGGACACGAGCAAATGCAGAATCAGTAACATATAGGTTTTCAACTGAATAGCAGGGCGTTGTGTATATATCTGGAAGTCCTGACAATGCACTATTATCATCAAAGTCCGAGTCAACGAAAAATAAACATGAGTAATTCTTATAGGTTTCGTGAAGCCTAATGCGCCCCCTCATATCAACAACATTAGACTTACCCTTACAATTAACCCCAGCCCAAACAATACTAGGACAAATAGTGTTTATTCTAATTGAATAGTATTTTTCATCTTCTCCTTCAAAAAAAACAGCCACTTTTCCTTTTGATACCACCCTAGTGAACTCCAAGAACTTTACAGACAGTGAGTCCCTAGATTTCTTTAATTCTTCCACTCTAGACATTACAGCTCCTCAATAAACTCACTAAGGTCAACTGTATTGCCCTCTAAATCGTTCTCGAATATAAAAGGCGAGTGCGTGGTAGAAAAGAGAAACTTACATTTTCCAGAAGAAACGATATCCGGGAGTAGAGTTTTTTGCCATTCAATAGATAAGGAAAGTTCTGGCTCGTCGAAAAATATTGCTAAGTCATCTTTCTTTTGGATGTAAAGCAACGCAAACAGAGAAATTATCTGCTTTTCGCCCGAGGAAAGGCTTTCAATATCCACCTCTTTCCCATTTTTCTTTCTGATAATTTTAATGGTTACATTGCTTTCATCATAAACAACTTCTTTGTCATTAAGGTATCTATTGCTGACTTTGGTAAATTGCTGAATCGCCTCATCGTTTTCTTGCTGCTGTTCGTAGACCTTCAAAAGATTGCTTACGAAGTATATTAGTGGGTCATGACCTTCTTGAATGCTTCCGGTTCTAACCAACTCCAAAATTTGCTCCTTGTGAGAGGGTGATATATTTTTTCCTATCCTTTCCAAGACAATTTCTACTGCTCTAGGAACTCGATATAGAATCCTTCATATCTTGTGTGACGGAAAATCCACCAACAAGTTGAGAAAGCATTTGCCCATTGATTTTTGAAAACCATTCAACAGAAGAGCTTAAAATTTCAGATGTTATTTTTTCAATACTTACACTGACATCGCCCATGCCAAAGTTAATTGATGAGTGGCTATACCTAGAGCCACCCCTCATGCTACTAAAAGCTCTAATATCTTCTTCAACGCGCCTATATGTTGGAAGATATAATGTCTTCAAAGGAAATTTTTCTTTAATTCGGTTCAGCTTATCTTGAGTGTTGCCGTTGATTCTTCGGTTTGGAGAACTTCCCCTAACTTCTCTCAAATAATCTCTAAGAATAGAAGAAGGTATATCAAGTTCCCGCATAGCGTGCCTAAACAATCCAGACCTGTCCATTTGCGACATCGGGTATTTCCTAACGTCATCAATTAGCTCAAGGATAAAATCTTCGCCAAGTCGAGATTCAAGATGTTCAAAAAAGTGGTGTCCTTTTATATATTCCAAGTCAGCATCAAAATCCGATTTCTTAAATGATATTTCTGTTCCATCAGTGAATAGCAGTCCTATCTTTTCGAAAACAACCTTTCTCAGTTTGGATACATCTCCAGAAACTAGAGCGTAAAATGAATTTAAAATAGTTGTCTTCCCATATCCATTCTCAGCGACTATTATTTTAAATTCTGTATCAAACGGGATTCTTACGTTCCTTTCCTCAAAAAGGTTATTTATATAAAATTCTTTAATCATTTGTGTCTCCGTACAGTCAATTCCAATGACTACTTGTGAGTGCTAACAGCGTTTTACTGAGCATTTCGTGTAAGTCCGGATATCCACAATCCTTCACTTGAATGCTCTAGCAAAACTATTTTCATATAAACAATACGTTACCAGCACCTAAGCATAGGTACAATCAAATCTATCCACTTCAAAACCGAGCCTAGATTTAAACGAGACCTTAAGTCTCGTTAAGTCATCTTTAAAAGCACTTTAAATTTATTAACTTACAAAAAGTCTTCATTTAAGCGAGCCTGTGGATAATCGGACTTAGCGAGACTTGGGTTAAACGAAAATGCTGAAATGCATTTATACCTGTATATTTATACAAGTTTAAAGTATGGAGCGGCAAGATCTGCTATTCGCTCAAAGTCAACTTTCTCAATTGAGGTACTAGCTGCTCTTCAAAACCTTGCTTAGCAGTGCGAATGCAGTAAGCTTCTAAGTCGCGTATATCGCGGCCGATGCTACGGCCGTTTGTTATATTTAGTCATATTTTTTCCAATTATCGACGAGCCATTTACTGACGTTCTTGTGGCTTCTGATATCACCAGGGAGATGTTCTTTTATTAACTTTTCAGCCTTTAAGCCAGATGCCTTTTGTTTGATACCATGAGTCTTCGCAAAACGATTAATAAAAGGGAGCACTTCATAACCTTCGCCTCTATTCAATAATGTACTGTCTGGCTCGCCAGTGACTTTTGGATCATCTGGCTCAATAGCCTCCCAAGAATATGTGTACTTTAAATCTGATTTTGTAAGTAAGGGCATGATGCCTCCTTGCTTGATGTGGATGAAATAAAACAATTTAATATCGAACGATAGGGTCGTTTTCCTGACTATGCGGCAAACTTAGTGATTGTGAACATATCAACAGTATTTCTAGTGAAAGAATGAATGTTCACTTCAAGCTCCGAACAGCCTTAGAGTATGAATCTTTATTTTTTCAAGGTTGATTTTGTCAGCCAAAATCTCATGTCTTGAGAAGATGTTAGTGTGCTCTTATAAAATACTAACCCTCATCAATCAGAGTTTGAGAGTATTGAACCAGCTAAAATACCACCATCTATATTTAATTCAGAACCGGTGATGTATTTTGCTTCATCTGAAGCGAGCAAAACAGCAAGTGATGCAACTTCTATTGGTTCACCAAAACGCTTCATTGGTATATCTTGAAGAAAGAACTTGGCTCTAGAATCTCTCTCAGGTCCGGTACCAAGGAACTTTTCCCACATTGGTGTCAAAATAGCCGCAGGGTGTATTGAGTTGCATCTAATATCAAGATTCTGCTCTGCACAATAAAGCGCCACAGTCTTAGTATGATTTCTAACCGCAGCTTTACTAGAAGCATAAGCTGCTGCCGAAGCTACACCAACAATACCTGAACGCGAAGATATATTAACAATAGATCCATGTCCTTTTGCTCTCATCGCTCTGATTGCGTACTTACACCCTAAAAATACGCCATCAAGATTGGTTTCATGTACTTTTCGCCATTCTTCTAAAGTCACATTTTCGGGATCATGAACTGAAGCTCCCTCTTCAAACCCAGTGATACCTGCATTGTTGACAACAATATCCAGAGGCTCCATGAAGGTCCTGTATCTGGTTCATTACAGATATCCAACAGTCTTCGTCACGAACATCCAAAAACATAAATTTTGATGAGTTTCCTAACGATTGTTCTAGTAGTTTACCTTGCGGTATGTCAATGTCTGTAACATATACGAAGGCTCCTTCCGAAACAAATTTCGCGGAAATTGCTTCACCGATGCCACGTGCTGCGCCCGTAATCAAAGCTACCTTTCCTTCCAATCTCATTTTTGTCCTACAACTCCGATTAAAATTGTATTTTAAGATTTAGGAGGTGAAACCAAGGTAAAGCCCCAAGAATTATTGGAACTCCATTACTGAATTTGACCTATTTATATTCCCTAAAGTTGAGTAGACTGTGGCAATTGTTAGCATGATTTTATGTTCTACAACCTAGGTAAGTAAATAGAATGAAATTTGTCGCACAATGGTAGTTGAAATGAAGAACAGGTTGCGAAGTGAATCTGGGAATAGTGTCTATATTTGCATGCGGCCCCAACAACCTCATTACATAATATAATCTAGGAAAACTTCTGCACTTTTGACGTCAAAAACGCATTTGAAAATCTGCTGCATCGAATAGCGAAGAAAGCTTACAAGTATATCTTTCCTTCATTGAACAATGAGCGCGATTACCCAGTGTTACTTCGTCGCTAGGTAATTTACAAAGGTCTATTCAAAACATTACTGGCTTAACCAGTCTTTTCGAATAATAGAGAATAAGTTCAAGTCGACCAACTCACCTCTAAAATGTCTCGCGCTCCTCATTATTCCTTCTTTCTTAAACCCATTTTTGATTAATATGTGTTCTGATTCAGAATTGCCATTTACTGTGACTGCTTGTAACCGACTAAAAGACGATGACTCAAAGAAAAGTTTTATTAGTAGGTTAAGAGCATCGCTTGCATAACCTTTTCCTCTATGCCCTGAAAAAATCCGATAGTAAACTTCTCTGCCATTTATATAGTGTGTAGATTTAAAGAATCCAGCCTCTCCAACAATATCGCCATCAAAATTTTCTATTATAAGCTTCCCTGTGAAATCGACCCAAAAACCATTTAGTTTGAATTCAGATATGAAACTCGTCCAAGAAGATAAGCTTATTGGCATGTAAAAACCTGCGTCAATAAAATCGTTTGACAATGTGTACAATGAGTCCAAATCTTCATTTTTAACATTCCTAATGCAGACTACGTTCCCTTTAATCATTTCCCCCCCACAAAAAAAAGAACAACAATAATTAACTATATAAATATCAATTTAAGCCAAAAAGTATAACAATTGGTTAAAAACCTTATTGATATAAAAACCAAATAATCTACATAGTTACTTTAAGAATCAACTCAACTTTTTATAGCTTGGCATTTTTAATGATCCAATGAAGATTATCAAATAAAGTAAACAAAGATAATATTTTCCTTGTTAAGCATAATATTTGGATACTGCCCAAACCACATTATAAATCTTACACGATAGAAGCTAGCACAGCAGCCGCCACCAAGCAAAACAGTAATGAAACTAATTTGACCAAAAATTTCACTTAAGATTGAAAGCACACATCAGAACTTCAGCCGCATTCATGAATCTACTAGCACTTGCTGACGTTTAAAGTCGACACATGAACAAACTCAACTAGTGACGTTAAATAGTGACAATACGGACCATTCGATGATGAATATGCGGTTTCAAATTAAACGTTTCACTATTATTCTCTGAGATTTTGTCTTGAGTTGTGTTCTGAATCCGCTTGCGTTCCATACTATCAAATCGGCAGTTCTGAAGACCAAGTTGGCTTAATTCATCTGAACGAATATTTTGATTACACTTCTCCCTTGCAAATTCAATGAGACTCAAACACATTTCGAGTTCTTTAAAACGTTTTAGAAGGTACAAAGGCAAATTGCCTATTAAACCAAGCAAGAGGAATGTGCTGTCATTCATAAATAATATGTGCCAACTCATCAGGTCACATGCAACCACTGCAACAACGGATCTAATTAAGCTAATGAGTTCCAAAATTGCGAGGTTGGGCGAATTATTAACGCCACTGAGTGGCAAAGCGAACCTTTATCTACATGGGCATCAAATCTTCTGGGCATTGTGGCGGTGGGAGCGACGCCATACATGTAGAAGTATAATGTGGCTTGGCCGAAAATACTTTCAAGGTTTAAATGGCCTAAGGTTATTTCATAGTTATCAAATGATAAACAATGAAAGACAGGTACTCACTCTAACTCAAATTAATAAAACGCCAATCAATAGGCACGTTAAGCCCCGAAGTGGCTCGACCCATTATGATCCAATCTATCAGGAATACCTGGA
This sequence comes from Pseudoalteromonas xiamenensis, assembly GCF_017638925.1. Taxonomy (NCBI): domain Bacteria; kingdom Pseudomonadati; phylum Pseudomonadota; class Gammaproteobacteria; order Alteromonadales; family Pseudoalteromonadaceae; genus Pseudoalteromonas; species Pseudoalteromonas xiamenensis. The sequence goes on along the minus strand of NZ_CP072134.1, from coordinate 9,560 downwards.
GAATAGGAAGACCAACAATTACAGACGAGACATGGATCCAAACTGTCTTAACTGCGTTGTGATATTGCTAGGTGACATCAAGTTGCCTTAGTTGAGGCTTGAGTCGTATGCGGTGAAAGTTGCGCGTACGGTTCTTCGGAGGGCGGCTCTTGGTAACAGGTGTCGTTTATCCGACACTTCACACGAGTGTAATGCCGTTAAGCCTATTCAAATATGGGTGAGCGATAATATAAAGAATGGCGAGAAACCCCCAACGGCTGCGTTGTGGGAATTATGGCAGGGTTGGTTTACCTATTAAAGGGTGATGAGACAGTGAAAATGATTATGCGATTATTTAGTAATTGGCAATTAATGGGTGTTTTTGACTCACATTTCACCGAGCTTAGAATAAATTCCCATCAGTCGTTGTGTTGTAAAGGTCGTGAAATGCTTTCAAGTTCACCTACAAGTATTAAGTTTCTCAAGGGCATGATTATCAGTGTGCTATCAGCACTGTTCGGTATTCTTCTTTTAGGTTTAGTCTTGGGCATTATTGGCAAACTAGGTGCAGATGTTCACCCTGCCAGATTTCAAGTTCCAGAAAAAGCAAACAGCTACCTATTAAAGAATGTCAACATAGTTCTTTTGGAAGGCGATGGCAGTGTACAAAGAAATATGGATGTTCAGGTTTTAGATGGCAAAATAGCTAAAATTTCCAGTACTAATACGGCCGAATATTCAGGCAAGTCGTATGACGGAAAAGGAATGTATATGATGCCAGGCCTAATTGATAGTCATGTACATATTGAGGATAGTTCTTATTTAGGGTTGAGCCTATCTCAAGGAGTTACTACTGTTAGAGGTATGCGAGGGAACAGTAATCAACTTCGGTGGCGCAATGAAATTGATTCGAACAAGTGGCTTGGGAGTCGATTCTTCGTTTATAGCCCAATTATAGATGGTAATTTTGATCCCTTTCATAAGCAGGTTACGGACGCGTCACAAGCCCAAATAGTAGTCAAAAAATACGCAGAAAGTGGGTATGATGGAATCAAACTATACTCATCTATGAGTCCTTCAGTTTTCAACGCCATTGTTAAAACGGCTCAAGAAATTGGAATTCCGATTGCCAAACATGGTCCATTACCTGTCCACAGGGAAGACATTTTATCAAATAGCCAAGTAGGTTCTATAGAACACATCGAAAACATTTTTTCTGATTTGTTGCACTACTCCAAAGATCCAGAGAAGCTGAAGGAAGTAATCAAGCTTTTGAAAGATGATGGAACTCCTGTTGTCACAACTCTTTCAGTTTACAATGAGTTGACCAAACTATCTTTATACAAAAGGAACTATTTGGATAAGATTCCCTTTCAATACATGAACGAAGCGCATCGGTCGCTAACTAATATCTTTGGAGTACAAAGGTGGCTGAATTCATCGGACTCTCTTGCTCAAAGAAACACTGATGACTATAACTATCTGAAATTTTTAGCCTATACAATGTATTCTGCAGGAGTTCCGTTAGTTGTTGGGTCAGATTCTGGAGCTCTTATAGGACAAGCAGGATTTGCCACGCATAGGGAAATGAACATACTAGTTTCTGCAGGGATCCCAGTTATTGATGTACTTAAAAGCGCTACACTAATTCCAGCAAAAATACTTGGTAAAGAGAATGTTCTCGGTACGATATCGGAAGGCGCCTTTGCTGACTTTATATTAACAGAATCAAACCCTATGCAAAGTATTAGTGCCCTCGCAACACCTGTAATAGTTGCTAAGAACGGTATTTTACTAGACAAGGAAGAATTAATCGAATTGGCTGCAAATGCAACGTTGACACAATCGTCTATCTTTACGTATGCATATTTGTTACTAGAAAGTATTGAGAGACTATTATGATGAAGCTGTGTTCTTTAATAAGCCTAGTTCTGCTTACATTTAGCTCTATTTCGAATGCACTCACAAATGATGAAATATCGTTTTGGGAGGGGGATATAGCTCACTTCGAAAAGGAATTAATGAAACGACATTTAAACCTGTTCCATACGCTCTCTAAAGAAGATTTTATGGATGAAGTTGACAAAATAAAGCGTAATCTTCCAAGCCTGTCTCATCATGAAGTAGTCATAGAGTTGATGAAGTTAACAAGGAAAGTATCAGATGGACACACTAGTGTCCCTCTCTGGAATCAAGAAAAAACATTGTACCCTTTAGAATATAATTATCTCGAAGGACGTTTTATAGTTAGCAAGGCTCCTGAAAAATACACTAAATTACTTGGGACTGAACTAGTCAGCATTGATAAAGTTGAAACTACAGAAATTTACTCAAAATTTGCAGAAATAGTTCCTTTTGTAGAGAATTCAAACTCAGAGAGAATTAGAGTTTCGGAAAATGTAAATAACGCGACTCTTTTGAATTCACTACATATATCGAAAAATATGCAGTTTGCAAACTTCATATTTAGGGAGCCATCAGGAGGACTTACCTCAATTACTATTGACGCTGTTTCTGAGGACGAGCTTCAAAGTATTGAATGGCACGAATTGTCAGTGCTACACCCTTCTCGATTTTTTGAGGAGTTAGATTCAGTTCATTCAAGACGTGGATTATGGGCGGGATTTAATAAGGAAAGTAAGACGGCTTACATCAGAATAGATGATTATCCAGATTTAAATAATTCCATAGAAACATTTGAGTCAATTAAAACTCAGCTCATTGCAAAGGGTGCTAAAAACCTTGTTATTGATCTGCGAAATTCGTACGGTGGAGATCTGTATGTTGGCTTACTATGGGCGTCCATTTTATCGAGCATAGATACAATTGATTGGCTTAAAGGGTCGTATACACTTATTAGTAATAAAACTTTTTCTGCTGCTATGTCTAATGCCACACAATTTAAAAGACTACTGAACTCAACTTTAGTTGGCCAGCCTACAGGTGCTAGACCAAATGGTTTCCAAGATTTAGGACATTTTACCTTACCTAACAGCAAGCTCGTAGTTACGTACTCGAAACGCTATTATCGCTTCTCTGATTTTGACGAAAAGTTTGTTTCTCCCGACATTGAGATTGTAGTTTCAATAGAAGACTTGAGATCTAATCGGGATTCTACCTTGCAGTATCTAATGAGAAAGTTTAAAGAAAAAAACGAGAATCAATAATTTTAAATTACTAATTAAACAGTCTAGCTTATTGAAAGGAACTTTCAGATGAAAATTATGCAGACGAATGGTGTACCAACATCTACGTACGTACCTAAATCAAAAAGGATTGAAAATAATGAAGAATCACTTTCGAGTCTCATCAGGATCCCAAGCAAAGGAAGTCAGTAAAGCAAGAAAAGTTGTTGACACATCTGAAAAATCAGACAAACAAGTAGATCCTTCTTTTTTGCTAGAATCAATAGAAACCATGATCGGAAATAGACTTGGTATTGACAAAAAACAAATTGAAGAGTTGAAAGAGAAAATAGCTCTGTTGGAAGAGAAAATTTCAAGCTTAAAAGATCCTAATGACCCTAATGTAACTAATGAGTCTCAGATTGCGTCTTATGAGGATAAGCTAGAGAGTTTGGTTGAACAGCTAGAAAAACTTACAGAGCAGGTTTCTAAAGAACAGATGGAGCGAGAGCTTAGATATACAGTTATTGACGATGTAGACGAATCTCGATTTAGGATGAATTCTTCAGACTTAGACCCGTTAGATTCGATAGGAATAGATGGTGCCCACTTAAATCTGGGGTCAGAGGACAACGATTCCATAGTTAACGCTGAATTAAAGAAGGTAAAGCTGGCGAAGTTAGACGTTGAATAGTCTGAATTAGAAATACAGCCTACCGGCACCTCAAGTTTATATTATGGTTTTGATGAAACACAAAGTCGTAACTACCATAGGCACTACTCGTCAAATTGGAATAGCTATTAAAACTAAGAAAATAGCATAACCCGAATCAGACTTCCTTGGCCTATTAGTGTTGTGAAGTCGATTTTTCTCTACGAAAGTTCGTTACTTCAATCTTATGAAAGCAAAACGAGATTTTCCGGTGTGTTTATAGATCACTAAGCATTGAGGGGGGGAAGAACTTATATAGAGTTAAAAATTTTAATACACTTCAGACATTCTAAATCAATGTACTAATCAGAGTTTAATCGTATATTGGTTGACAAAAAAAATTCATAGGCTATCCATTTAAGTCTGAAGAGGAGCATATAATTGAATCTTCAGTCCTAAGCTTTTGAGGTCTAGAAAACTATGAACAAAAAAAACTCTCTTCTTTTAATTGAAGACAATCTTGCGATTGCCAAACAAATTTCAAGCTTCTTAGAAGGAATAGGTTGGCAAATAGACTTTGCTTCAGTTGGAGAGCTGGGACTTAAGCTAGCAATTGAGAACACTTACGACGTAATTTTATTAGATCTCAATTTACCTGATATAGATGGGATCGCTTTATGTTCAAGCATTAAGTCTTCTACTTTGCATGTTATGCCTATTCTTATGGTAACAGCGCGAGATACTTTTGAAGATAAAGCCAGAGGCTTTAGTAATGGTGCTGACGACTACATTACAAAGCCATTTGATTTGAGGGAGCTAGCTCTTAGATGTGAAGCTTTGACTCGAAGGTCTACTTTGCATACTGAGAGAAAGTTAACTAAAGGACATTTGTGCGTCGATTTACGCTCAAACGCATCTTTCTGGCAAGGAAATTCAATTGTCCTTACGGGAATCGGATTTAAAATCTTACATAAATTACTGGAAGCTTACCCGTATCCTGTAAGTCGAAGTGAATTGGTGTCTAGTCTTTGGGGGGAAGACCCTCCGGAAAGCAATGCTTTGAAATCTCATATTTATAGCCTGAGAAAAGCGTTGGCCTCGGTTAGCGATACAGCGTGTGTTGAAAGGGTAAGTAACGTCGGTTACATTCTAAAGGGAATTGAATGAACGTTTTTTATATAGTCTCTTATTCTTAACTTAGTTTTCCCAATTGCCGTTGTCCTTTTACCTCTTTTTTCAAAATAGCCATGATGTAAGTTAGATATTTTTTGTATTCCTACTAATTTTGCTTTCCAGCAACGGGCCTTGTTATAGGGTATTACAAAGTTGCTTATGGTGAAGAAACTCACAGTTCCGTACTAAACAAAAGTCAAAAAATGGTTAATGGTTGCTTTTGTTGGTAATAAAGTTGTTTCAATGTTGTTATTTTTGGTTTCTGTTTTCTTTTTCCCTAACCTGAATCAAATGTACCTAATCGAATTTCACCAATGTTTTACTTTCTCTGCGTATATTGGTTTTTGGTTAAAGAATTGAGCCAGAAAAATGGAAATTAAAAGCAACTTAGATTTGCAAAATATACAAAGTGGTGTTCTTTCAGAAAACGAGGTCGGAATATTTATTCGATTTCATCAATTTGAGTATTTTGATCATTTACTTTCTGGAGAGTTAACCAGTTTTCTACAAGAAAAAGTTAAGTCTGAGATTTCTAGTTTTGTGTCAGTTAAAGAGGTCTTCTATATAGGTAATGGAGACTTTTTTATCAAAGTTTCGGATGAGAAAGAAAATTTGCCTGTAGTACTAGAAGACTTTCATTATAAGTTAGCAAAAATGTCCTCTCGACTAGATCCTGTAAGGTATTGGTGTATTGTCTACAAAGAATGTGGACTACGTGTAAATCTATCAACACAGATCGTGACGTCACAATATCTAATAGATAAAAAGCAGGTTTTACCTTGCAGTACTAATTTCCTCGATTCGGCAGTTATAAATCGATTTTCATCAGACCTGACTCTACTAATTAGTTTTCCATTAGCAATCGTTAACCATGATATTTATTTCGAGTTTCAACCTATAGTAGATGTCAAGTATAAGAAAGTAGTAAAGCTGGAGGTACTCGCAAGATGGGAACATCAAAATAGAAAAATACCACCTTCAGAATTTATACCTGTAATTTCTTCTTCCCCTTACGCTAGAGTATTCGATATTTATCTTATTGAATCCATTTGTGATAGATTTAGTGAAATAAGGAGAGTTTATGGGGATGTAGAAATATCAATAAATCTGTCTAGTGAGGCAATATCTGAAGACGAATTTATTTCAATATTTATTGATGTGATGGAAAAGAAAGGCGTTGAATTTAAAAGTTTTGTAGTTGAAATCACAGAGTTAAGCCCTCTCAGAATTGATGATGATATCTGGAAAAATATTTTCAAGTTGAAATCACGAGGAATTAAAATTGCACTTGATGACTTCGGATCTGGTTACACCTGTTTTAGTAATTTGAGAAACTTACCAATTGACTATCTTAAAGTTGATAGGGCTTTGACAAATGGCTTAATCATAAATAAGACAGACTTAGATCTGGTACACCTACTTTTGAGCTTTTGTCGTTCAAGAAATATTGAAATCGTTTTTGAAGGAATTGAAGATAGCACTCAAATGAATTTTTTACTAAGTATAGGTGCAAGGATAATGCAAGGCTTCTACTTTTCAAAGCCTCAAAGGTTAGAAAAGTTGTTTGTACCTCAAGAATATAAGAAAAGTGTTAGGTTTCTTACTTCGGTTTTTTGATTTTTTATTATCCATATTTTTTAAGAATTGCTATTTAGGTTTATTATGTATTTTAAGAAAGTATTGTTTTCATACTACCTATTAACTACAGTAATTCTATTTGTTTTTATTTGCTTATTCTCAGCCGTTATTGCAATTAACTCCATAAGTGAGTTGCAGAGTGCCAGAAATCAACTTGTTTCTTACTTCGAGAAGGAGGTTGTTATACCTGCATTTACTTTGAAGAGTCTGCTAGAAATTAATGACTTTGATGGCTATGATATTTTATTAAAAAATGAAGACGTATGTGAAAATATTCAAGCATTAGGTAGGCAGCTTAAAGGTAAAGTTGTGCTAGTTAGTGAAGTGCTTGGTATTCAAATGAATGAAAATTGTGAGAAAACCATGACTTCAGATTTGTCATGGTATAATAAATTCAGGAAAAGTAATGATAAAATACAATTTGAAATGGGTGATAGAACTAATCCAAAAATATACATAGATTTCAAAGTTTATAATGATAATGAATTTGTCGGTGCTATAAGTTTTGGTATTTCTTATAAAGACATTCTTGACAGTTTAAGTGAAAAGATAGGTGGGCAAAGGGTTGAGCTTCTCATCTCAAAAAATAGTGGTAGAGACGTGTTGGAGCTCCTCCGTCCAGGAAATAAATGAAAAAATTCTCGATAATATTGAATCAGGAAAGGGAAATTGGCATCTTAACTTGAGCGATTTTGGCATTAGTAGTAATGAATTTCCTAACTTCTTCTTTCTGTCTGGAACTATTAAGTGGATAGAATTTATATCTATAGATCAAATTGGTGTTGAATTTTACTTTATTTATCCATTTGATTATATTTTAAGTCTAGTTTGGTCAAGGTATGGTTTTCAGATTTCTCTGATATTCTTTTTGAATTTTATTTTAGTATCTGTTTTTTTATATTACTTTTTAGGTAGGTTGAGTAGCCTGAAGTTTAAATCAAACCATGACTTTTTGACAAACTTGATGAATAGGAGAGGGCTTTATTCATATTTAAGGGATATGGATGTGGATAATAAGTTGTATATTTGTTTGATGGATTTGGATGATTTTAAGGTTTTCAACGATAAAAATGGTCATTTAGCAGGTGATGAAGCTCTTAGGTATATTTCTGGGATGATTAGGCAAACCCCATTTGTTTTGCAAGCGTTCAGAATCGGAGGCGAAGAGTTTTTATTATTTTCTAAAAGTAGGAATGCTATTCTTGAATTCAAAGAGCTTAAGGATAGTATTTATATAAATGAATTTAGTTTTTGTAATAAAAAATATCAAATTTCTTCCAGTATGGGGGTTGTTTTATGTGAAAATGCAAAAGATACAAATATCGATACCTATATTGCTTTAGCTGATGAAGCTCTATATGAAGCGAAGCGAAGAGGGAAGAATTTATTATGTGTAAAAAAGGACGAATCTTGTGATTTCGATGTCTATTAGCATGGTTATTTATTGACTCTATGAATCGCCACTACTTATCTACATATCATAGTTCAACTATATCACTTCTAATACTGACTGGGCGCTTTAAGCTGGTAAGTGTCTAAAAGTTCTCGTCTCAATGAGTCTCTGAAGCGTTCAACAAACCCGTTTTACTTCGGCTTTGTTGGCTTTCATCAATCAAGGTTTCTGTGGTTTTTGTGGTAATAAAGTAGTTAATTATTATGTTCGGTGTGAATTCAATTTATTTCACCACTATTTCACTCACTTGGTGATTAAAATTTTGTACCTAGTTCAAAGGTTTTTTATCTAAATTTATATGCGTTTGGTAGAACAGCTTATTGTCAATAAGAGATGATTTATGAGTTCAATTTTATTAGTTGGAAATGATAAAGTTTTCATCGACTGGCTATCTAGTTACCTTATGCAGAGGGAATACCTCGTAACGCCAATCTATGATGATAGATTTTCCAATGAAAAATTAATGGAGTCTCTATCAGAACCAGACCTAGTCGTAATTGTTGGGAGACTTTCCTCAATGAGCTGCTTCGAACTTTGCCGCCGTTTTCGCAAAAGTTTCGACTGTTCAATATTAATCTTGACGGATAGTAGAAACGAAGTTGATGAGATTATTGCTCTAGAAATTGGGGCTGATGATTATCTTGCGAAGCCTGTGAGTGAACGATTGTTAGAAACCAGAATTCGGGCTTTAATAAGGCGCAGTGGTTGTTCAAGTAGAGTTTCTAAAGCAAGAATCGAAGATCAATTTACCTTAGGAAGGCTTACAATAAACAGGCCTGATAGAGCCGTATTTCTTGCGGATAGATCTATTAGCCTTTCCAGCTATGAGTTCGATGCATTATGGGTTTTGGCAAAAAATGCAGGAGAAGTAGTAAGTAGAGACTTTATGTTTAGACAACTACGAGGGTTTGAATATGATGGCTTTGATCGTTCTATTGATTTGCGGATTTCTAGAATAAGGAAGAAGCTAAGCGATGATACTCAGAAGCCTTATAAGATAAAAACAATCTGGGGTAAAGGATACCTATTAGCAAAGGATGTTTGGAACTAATATGGACTCATAAGTGCTATTCATGCAATTTGTTTTGAAGCTATGCTTTTGGTTTTAAGTGGTTAGTAATTGTTATTATCTTGTTGCAATTTTGTTTGGTATAGGTTGGCGTTCGTAATTTAATTGTTTTATATTTTCGCTTGATAATTGGCATTTGAAAGTCGGATTTTAAATATTTAAGTAAGGAAATATAAATCGGTCTGAAATTTCACTTCTTCTTCACTCCTCTTGCTCTATTTTTTAAAAAAACAACTCGTTCCAAAAAATGAAAAAATATATATTTGTGATTTTGTCGTTTCTTTTTGTGGCACACGCTGAATCAGTGGAAATCGACCACGGCTATCAAACTCTTCTCTCTGAAAGCGATTTTTCATACATCAAGGAAAAATTCGGGATGAAAGAAGATTTAGTATATGTCCTTGCATTCGGCTATACAAGTTGTGGATATACATGCCCTATTATTGCGTCGAAGCTTAGCTATGTTAAATC